>NZ_JAQHXS010000004.1:0-178223 GCF_027859275.1 Helicobacter sp. WB40
AACACCTCTTTATTATTGAAAGCTCATAAAGAAAAATCAACAAAAAAGGAATGAAAGTATAACGAAAGAAGCTTAAGGGAGGTTGAAATTACTCCCTAAAAATTCCACTTATTTGTGAAGAGATTCTATCTTCTAGCATATTTACTATCTCACCTAATTGTAGATTACGCCTTGAAGCTTCGGCTATCATGGTTGTTTGCCTTTGTGTATAATGCCCATAGTTATTTATTTGCTTTATACTAACATCAACTTGCATTTGTATTATAGTATCCTCTGAAGCATGTCCAAGCAACGCACCAAGTGTAGCACCAGCTAATCCACTAAGAACCGCACCAGTAGCACCGCTATTATATCCACCAATACCAGCACCAATCGCACCGCCAATGATCGCACCATCTGCAGTATTTTCCTCTCTTTTTACATTGCAATACAAAATATTTGTCTGCAAAATAAATACTGCCTCATTTGGATTGTTAGTTACAAGATAGCCCATATTTTCGAGGCTTTTTACAAGCTTTGGTTTTAGATTCACATATTCGCCACTTGTATTGCTAACAGAAATAAAAATCACTCTATCATTCATATGCACAGGATCAATGAATATACTATTTGTCATACTCACATTGCTTTGCACTTGGTTTGTCGCACACCCAGATAATAAAAAAATAAAAAACGCTAATACAGAAAATATCCGAATCATAATTCACTCCTTAAAAGCATAGCAACCTCTTTAGCATGATAGCTAATTATAATATCTGCTCCTGCCCTCTTAAAGCCAACCATAGTCTCTAATAACACTCTATTATAATCAATAATCCCAGCTTTTTGTGCAAATTTTAGCATTGCATACTCTCCGCTTACATTATACACAGCTAACGGAAGTAGCGTCCTTTCTCTAATGTCCCTTACAATATCAAGATACGCTAAGGCAGGTTTTACCATCAAAATATCTGCACCTTGTGCATCATCTTCGATTGATTCTAATATGGCCTCTCTTCTGTTAGCTGGGTTTTGCTGATAACTCTTTCTATCACCAAAGCTAGGTGTGCTTTGTGCTACATCTCTAAATGGACCATAATATCCACTAGCAAACTTTGTAGAATAGCTCATTATAGGCAAATGACTAAATCCACCTTCATCAAGTGCTTTTCTTAAAGAATATATCATGCCATCCATAGCACCACTTGGAGCAATTATATCTGCACCGCTTTGTGCTAGTATCAAGGCTTGTTTGTCTAATATTTCCAAGGTTAAGTCATTATCTACGCTATTTAGTTTTGGATTTAAGATTCCACAATGCCCATGGTCTGTATATTCACAAAAGCACAAATCAACACAAACAAGCATATTTGGGAAGTTCTTCTTTATCTCTCGCACAGCTTTTGCAACTATGCCTTCATCATCTAATGCTTCACTTCCTATGCTATCTTTTATATTTGGAATCCCAAAAAGAATTATGGAATTTATCCCCAAACCTTGCAACTCTCCACATTCTCTCAAAACCTCATCAATGCTTAGCTGATAAACGCCCGGCATGGATTCTATTGTGTTTTTAATATTATTCCCAAGCACAACAAAAATAGGATAAATAAAATCTTTTATATGTAACGAAGTTTCTTCTACCATATCTCGCACAATAGGGTTTAGTCTCATTCTTCTTAATCGCTTAAACATCTTTTTCCTTTCTGCAAAAGTTTTGAACAACTTGCTTGATTGTAAATATATTATATCCATTGCTATGTTTATATTCTAGCTTTAATTCTTGGCTTTCTAACGTGCTATTTACAATATATATACCCAAGCCAAAACCGCCACTAGGATTTGAATCTTGCTTAAAAAAAGGCTTAGAATAATCCTTAAAATCTCCCTTTAGTTCTATTCCATAATTTTTAATCAACACATCTCTATCATTGACGATGATTTCTACTCTCCCATGTGTCTTATATTTTAAAGCATTATCCAAAAGATTCTTAACAGCTAAGCTAATCATCTCAAAATCAACATACAACAAATATTCATCTTCTGGCAAAATAAAGTATTCTCTAACTTGTTGAGAATCTAAAAGCAACATAGAAAAAACTTTATCCAAAATTTCACTTAAATAGTAACTATGTTTGTTTAATGCATGGTTTTTTGAGCTTAGTTTTTCTATATTGGCAAACTCATCAATTAGAGAATTCAAACGAATAAATACCGAACAAAGTCTATCTTTATACACAGAATCTTCTAACATTTCTGCGGTGATTCTGCCCTTTGTAATTGGAGTTTTTAGCTCATGCATTATTGCTCTTAAAAATAGTTTCCGCGAATTATTTAATGCATTTATCTTTTCTACTGCATGA
Organism: Helicobacter sp. WB40; assembly: GCF_027859275.1. NCBI lineage: Bacteria > Pseudomonadati > Campylobacterota > Epsilonproteobacteria > Campylobacterales > Helicobacteraceae > Helicobacter > Helicobacter sp. WB40. The sequence continues at coordinate 2,343 of NZ_JAQHXS010000004.1, forward strand.
TTAAATTCATCTGCAACTTCACCAATCTCATCATACTGCTTAATTGGTATTGATATATTTGTATCACCATTGGCAAACTTTCTTATCTCTCGTCGCAATATTTTAAGTGGCAAGATACTCTTTATAACAAGGCCAAACAAAAAAACTACAACAAAAAATCCAACAAAGGTTAATATATAATAATTTAGCAATTTCGTTGTATGAAAATCGCCATACAAACTCCATGAAGTAGGCGTTTGTAACAATAAATATACTGCATGATCATCTTTGATTATTTTTGCATATACTCCATATTCTAAATTGTTAGCTAAATGATGAGAAAATTTTCTTAAAATATCAGAATCATTAATCTCATTTAAATCCAACTCATGCAAATACTTTTCTATCAAGTCTATATTTCCGCCAAATCTTACAAGCTGGTTTATGGTTGCTAAAAATTGATTGTATTTTAGTTGATTATTTAGCATTTCATTATTAATCTCTTCTCTTATGAAGTAATACGAAGAAGCACCCAAAAAAAAGATAGCAACTACAAATAAGATTGTAATTTTTATAAATATAGATGTTTTAAACATTACCTAGTCCGTATCGCCTTTTATTTGTAGCTTATATCCTATGCCCCGTATTGAATGTATATACTTTTGACCATTTTTTTCTATTTTTGCTCTAAGTCTGCCTATTATTACATCTATACTTTTATTTCCAGAATCTGGATTTATAGAATCTGCATTCATTGCTATTGCATCTCTAGTTAGTGCTTTATCTTTATTCTCCAACATGAAGCTAAGGATTTCATACTCTGCTTTGGTTAAAGGAAGCAAAGTATCATGCAAATATATTTCTCTGCTATCCTTGTTTAACTTAAATGGCAAAATTGACACTTGATTTTCATCTTGCTTAATGTTTTTATTATATCTTCTAAGGACACTATATATCCTAGCTACAAGCTCTTTTGGGTCATATGGTTTTGGCAGATAGTCATCAGCACCATACTCTAGTCCTAAAACTCTATCATCAACATCATTTCTTGCGGAGGTAATTATAATTGGTAGTTGTTTTTCTTTAGCTACCCTTCTGCATACTTCAAGCCCATCTAAATTTGGGAGTGTTAGATCTAAAAGAAGGAGGTCAAAATGTTGAGCGTTTATTGCACTCATACCCGTATAGGGCTCATCATAATTTACTACATTAATATCATGAGCTTTCAAGTATTCAGCAAGGATTGCAGCTAACTCTAAATCATCTTCTATCATCAATATTTCTAGCATGGCGTATTCCTATTTAAGAAAAAGGAGGATTGGGTATTTTAGGGGGGGTTATTTTATTAGGAATAACACCTGCTAGATTGATAATTTCAAAGAACTTACTCGCACTAATCTTCCTTAAACAAAGGAGGAGCGGATGAAAAACATCTTTTATAAAAACAAGCTTTTGCTTGTATCTCAAATCACTCATTTGAGATACTGAAATTATAAATCCATAAAGTAAATAGATAGTAAATAATAATTTTTTCATTTTGCACTTTTTCTTTCATCAATTATTGCTAGGGTAAATTCTAAGAAATTAAGTACCATGTCTAATTTTGCCTCTATATTTCTATTATTTGGAGATTGCAATCCTTCAAATAACACTAAGATTCTATCTTGCAGAGATTCTAAAAACTTTTCTTCTTCTAAGTAATATTTTTCTAATAATTCCTTCAACTCATCAGCATTTTTATAGTTTAATTTTTCTATTTTTCGCTTATATGCACTCTCTATCTGTGGAATCTCATCAAAATCATCACTAGGTATTATATCTAGCAGTGCGTCTCGCTCTGGTTTTCCGTCTATATTATCACTATCTTGTGAATAATCACCCTTTGTATCTATTTCTGCTAATGTCTGTAAAATCGCTTCTTTTAATTCCATAACTGCAATAACCACCTTTCAAACTCATTAAACTCTACCTTGCTATCCATCTTTATAAATAAATCTAACATATCAGAATTTGCCTTGCCATATCTCTTTCTATTGCTTGTTAGCCTATGTAATGCGATTCTAGCTTCAACATTATCTGGATTTTCTTTTAGTATTTCTTTGTAGATTTCTGCTGCTTCATGCCTATGACCCTGTATTTCATAGATATTTGCTAAAGTTAAAGTCTTCACTTAAATATCCTAAAAATCATCTTTATAAACTACAAGTTTTCTTCCATTCCAATACCAATCCTTGCTATAAAGGAACTTCTTAAAAGTCTCTGGCACTTTTAGAAAAAAGATTCTTTGCGGTTCAATATCATTAGATAACAACGCATGCTCTATGCTCAAAGTCAGATTTTCCAAGCTAGAAGCCTTTATCCCATCTACTAGAACTTCTTGGCTCTCATGCGAAATAATGGTCATAAGATTCCTTAAGATGTATTTATTTTTAACAATTTTTGATTATATCATGTTTTAACGCTTGACAAGCAATATATAAATTTATATACTTTGGTAGAACACTAAAGTTAAGGAATGATTGATTTATGGAAGTAGAAGGAAGATTTTGGATTAAAGAACAAGGCAAAAACTTCTTAGGGCATGGCAAAGTTGAGCTACTAGAGTTAATAGACAAAAGTGGCTCAATTTCACAAGCTGCCAAAACTATGAAAATGAGCTACAAAGCCGCATGGGATAGTATAGATAGCATAAATAAGCTATCAAAAGAGCCTTTGGTATGTGTAGTAAGGGGAGGTAAAAGTGGCGGCGGAGCAAAACTCACACAAAAAGGTCTCAAACTTATAAAAATATTCCGACAAATGGAAAGGCTCAATGAAGCATTACTTAATGTGTTTAAAAACGACTTAGAATCTTTAGAAGATTCTACAATAGAAAATCCACTACATTTTAGGAGCGTAACGATGAAAACTAGCGCTAGAAATCAACTACAAGGCGAGATAATCGAAATTAAAACCGGAAAAGTAAATGCTGAAGTAATATTAAAAACGCGAAACAATTTAACAATTAGTAGCATAATAACGATGAGTTCATTAGATGAGCTAGGGCTAAAAGTGGGCATGAAATGCTATGCACTAATAAAGGCAAATTGGATTGTAGTCTTTGATGAAAAGCCAAGCAAAATCTCAATGAAAAACTGCATCGAAGGCGAGGTAACAAACATAATTAATGGTGCTATAAATTGTCAAGTAGAGATAAATAGCAATGGTGAGAGGTTAAGTGCGATAATAACAGAATCCTCACAAGATTCAATAAAGCTAAACATCGGAGATAAAGTTTGGTTTGGCTTTAAGGCTAATAATGTAATTTTAGGAATTTAAAGGAGAAAAGATGAAAAATGTAATCAAAAAACTAACAATAAGCGTAATTGCTGGAATCTGCTTAAGCATTAATGCTAATGCAGAAGATATTAGGGTGCTAGGTGCAGCTTCGCTAAAATATGTGCTAGAAGATATAAAAAATGACTTTTTAAAAAACAGACCAAATGATAAAATAGAAATTTCTTACATTTCAAGTGGCAAGGCTTTCGCACAGATTCAAAATGGAGCACCTGTGCATTTGTTTGTATCAGCAGATACAGACTATCCTGCAAAATTATTTAAAGAAAATCTAGCACCAAACAAAGAAGAAGTATATGCTAAAGGCAAATTAGTGCTATGGAGCAATAATAAAAGCTTCAAAATTACAAAATTTGAAGATATTTTAAACAAAAACATAAAGCATATTTCAATACCAAACCCAAAACTAGCACCATATGGAAGAGCAAGCATGGAAGCACTAGAATCTACAAATATGCTAAAAGATGTAAAAGATAAATTTGTAACTGGTGAGAGCATAGGTACTGCTACAACTTATGTAGAATCAAACAATGCAGAAGTAGGCTTTACTGCACTATCAATGCTTGGTGAAGGCGGGATTAATACTCCTGCTATGAGCTTTGTAGCAATCGATGAAAAGCTATACAAGCCAATAGAACAAGCACTAATAATTCCAAATTTTGGTAAAGATTCTAAACTAGCAAATGAATTTAAAGACTATATTTTAAGTAAAGACGCAAAAGAAAAATTTATAAAATTTGGTTATAGCGTTGAATAAAATACAAGCAAAAGTTATAGATTCTAAGACTAGTGGAGATATTTCTCGCATAATTGCAAATGCAAATGGACTGATATTTTCTATAATACTCTTAGAATCTCGAAAAATAGGAGATATAATCACACTAGCCTTTAAAGAAAGCAATATCTTAGTAGCAAGAAATATACAAGGAGCTAACAATATTTTCGTTGCAAATGTGGAATCTTGCGAGCAAGATTCCATGTTTTTAAAGCTAAAGCTAAAAAGTAATAACTTACAAATAGAGGCAATTACCAATATAGATTCCAACTTTAAAGAGGGAGAAAAAGTAGTGTGGCATATTTTAGAGAGTGAAATAATGATAATAGAGTAGAGATATGGAATCTTTTTTACAAACCATGCTTTTAACTTTCAAAGTATCCATAATCACAACTGCTATATTACTTTGCATTGCGTTACCATTGGGATATTTTTTGGCATTTTATAAAAGCAAAATAACGCCGATTTTAGAAACCATAGTCTCAATGCCACTTGTATTGCCTCCTAGTGTGCTTGGCTTTTATTTACTAATTGCCTTTAGCCCACAAAATTTCTTAGGAGCATTTTTATTAGAATATTTTGATATAAAGTTCGTCTTTAGCTTTGAAGGTGTAATTTTGGCCTCTATTATTTTCTCAATGCCATTTATGATAAATCCGATTCAAGCTGGTTTCGCAAGTTTGCCAAAATCACTATATGAAGCAGCACTAACACTTGGTAAAAGTAGGATTGAGATATTCTTTAAAGTACTAATCCCAAATATCAAAAACTCGATCATAGTTGGAATTGTAGTTACATTTGCCCATACCATAGGAGAATTTGGCGTCATAATGATGATAGGTGGAAACATAGAAGGAGTAACTAGGGTTGCTAGTATTGCAATCTATGATGAAGTAGAATCTCTAAACTATGCACTAGCACATAAATACGCACTAACTTTGTTTCTAGTTACATTTTCTATCTTGCTCCTTACATTTTATCTAAACAAAAAAGACAAACTATGATAGAACTCAAATTTAAGAAGAATCTAATAAGTGCAAATGGAGATTTACTGTTAGATATAGATTGCAAAATAAACAAAAATGAACTAACAACTATATTTGGAAAATCAGGTGCTGGCAAGACAACTATACTAAAGATTCTAGCCGGACTTTTAACCCCAGAAGTTGGCTTAATTAAAGTAGAAGATGAAATATGGCTAGATACGCAAAAAAACATAAACCTAAAACCGCAAAATAGACAAATAGGATTCGTATTTCAAGACTATGCACTCTTCCCAAATATGTCTATAAGGGAGAATCTAGCCTTTGCAATACCAAAGCAAACAAGCAAGATACAAGCAAAAGAACAAATCGATGAAATACTAGAAATAACAGAATTAACAAACCTGCAAAAACTAAAGCCAAATATGCTAAGCGGAGGACAACAACAAAGAGTAGCGCTAGCTAGAGCAGTAATTAGAAAACCAAAGATTCTACTACTTGATGAGCCATTTAGTGCGTTGGATATAGAGATGAATGTAAAGTTAAGAGAGGAATTATTAAAGATACATAGACACTTTTCTCTTAGCACCTTTTTAGTTAGCCATAACTTTAGTGAGGTATTTTCTCTATCAAGCCATGTATTACATATGCAAAATGGAAAGGTTATAAAAAGTGGAACTGCTAATGAAGTGTTTTTACGCGGGATTCCAAGTGGCAAAGTTAGACAAAGTGGAAATGTGCTTAATATAACAGAAAATGGGATTTTTTGTATAGTTAGCATTCTAACCGGAAATGACATAATAAAATTAAGCATAACAAAAAATGAAGCAAAAGAGCTAAAAATAGGAGACCTAGTAATAATTAGCACAAAAGCCTTCAATCCTACAATAACAAAATTAACTAAAAATATTCAATATTTTTAGTTACAATTTTGCAAACTATACTTTACAAGGAAAATAGCATGGAATCTTGGAGCGATGGATATTTTACAAATACCGAATATACAGAGGGATATTATAAAGAAATTAGTCCTATGATGATTAACTTAAATCTAGCGTTAGCTGGAGTTGAAGTTGGAAATGAACATGATATAACACCAAAAGATGGCTTTAGCTACCTTGAGCTTGGCTACGGAATGGGAATTAGCATAACGCTGAATGCAGCAACAAATAATGGTATATTCTATGGGACCGATTTTACTCCAACCCACACACATAAAGCCAACATTTATGCTAATGGACTTGATAATATTACTCTATACAATGATAGTTTTGAGGAATTATTAGAAAGACTAAATAAAACTAGGCTAGAATTTGACTACATTGTATTTCATGGTATTTTCTCATGGATATCAAGAGAAAACCAAGACATAATACTAGAAATAATAAGAAAATTCCTAAAGCCTGGTGGTATCGTTTATAATAGCTACAATTGTATGCCAAGTTGGTCATCCAAAATGGCGTTGAGAGAAATTTTTAGAATGCATAATAGACATTATACAAATGCAAGCACAGGTGCACACGAATCTATTGCAAATTCTGCAAACTTCTTAAAGGAATTTATGGAAACAAATCCTATGTATTTTCAAGGCAATCAAATAGCGCAATCATTGGTCACACAACTCACTCAGAGCAATAACCATAAGTACTTAGGACACGAATATCTAAATTCTACTTGGGATATTTTTTATTTCCATGAGATAGCAGAAAGAATGCAAGATATGGCAAAGTGTAGCTATATAACTATGGGTGAGATATTAGAGCACTTTAACGAATGGACTTTAAGACCCGAATGGGTAAGCTATCTAAGCAATATAAAAGATAAAATATTCCAAGAACAACTAAAAGATTTTTGTTTGAATAGACAGTTTAGAAAAGACATATATTGTAAAGGAGTAGCATACACTAACCATAATACAGCAAAAACAAAACTATTAAATACAAAATTTGCATTAGTAGAACAAAAGGAAAAATTTTCTACCAAAATGCAATTCGTACTCGGGGAAGGGACATTAAAGAGAGAAAAATATGATAGCGTTTTAGAATATCTAGAATCTAAAAATTATACTTCAAAAACCGGTTGGGAGATTAGCGAAAAATGCAAATTACAATTCCAAGAATTGATGAGTATTTTAGCGATATTAATGCAACAAGGAATAGTATCGCCCGCACAAACCATAAGTGATACTATAAAAAATAGAACCAAAATATACAATCAAAACATAATTAAAAACAAAGAAAAATCAATCCTAAGTGCTTCATACATAGCTTCTCCTGTAACATGCTCTGCAATCGCAATTAACGATCTGCATAGATTCATGCTTGGATTTTACATGCAAGGAATAACGGCTGAAAATAATCTAATAACAAGAACAATAGAAAAACTAAAAGAGCTAGATTCAAAACCAATTAAAGATGGAAAAACACTAACAACCGATTCAGAAATCAAAAAAGAAATAACACAAATGGCTAACGAGTTTAAACAAAAAATAGGTATCTTTAAAAACTTAGGAATAATAGATTGAACAATTTGCAAGGAAAAACAATGAAATATACAGATGAAAGCCTAAACAATAAAAAGATTCTAATAACAGGTGGGGCTGGTTTTATAGGATCAAACCTTGCAATGTATTTTCAGAAATTCCACCCAAATGCTGAAGTTATAGTTTTTGATAGCTTTAGAAGTGAAAAGACATTTAGCAATGGAAATTTTAAATCACTAGGACATTTTAAAAACCTCTTAGATTTCAATGGGGAAGTAATAGTTGGGGATATTACAAATAAAGATGACTTAGCAAGGATTGATAAAATAAAGTTTGATTACATATTCCATGAAGCCGCAATCTCTGATACCACGGTTATAGACCAAGATGCAATATTAAGAGCAAATGTAAATGCCTATAAAGATCTACTAGAAATGTCTCTAAGACATGGAGCAAAGATGATATATGCATCAAGTGCTGGAACTTACGGAAACACTCAAGCACCAAACATAGTAGGACAAGGAGAGATTCCAGAAAATGTCTATGGATTTTCAAAGCTTTGCATGGACAAATTAACATATAAATTTTTAAAAGAAAATCCAGAGCATATAGTTGGCTTAAGGTATTTTAATGTATATGGAGAAAATGAGCTTTATAAAGGCAAAACCGCTTCAATGATATTGCAACTAGGAATCCAAGCACTAAAGAACAAAAAAGTAAGATTATTTAAAATGGGCGAACAAAAAAGAGATTTTGTCTATGTGCAAGATGTGGTAATGGCAAACATAAAAGCTATAAGTGGCAAAAGTGGCGTATATAATGTAGGAAGCGGAGAATCTAGAAGCTTTAATGATATTGTAAAATGTCTGCAAAATGAATTTGGAGAATTTGAAGTAGAATATTTTGACAATCCTTATAAATTCTTCCAAAACCATACACATGCGGACATAGAGCCAACCAAAGAAGCACTAGGATACAATCCAAGATATAAGCTAGAAGATGGAATAAAAGAATATGCAAAAAGCATAAAAGAAATTGCAGACAAAGGCGAGTTTTGAATCCAAAAATTTTAGTCGTTGGAGATTTGATATTAGACCACTATGTGTGGGGAGAATGCCAAAGAATCTCACCTGAAGCACCAGTGCAAGTAGTAAGCATAAACAAAGAAACACTAAGTTTAGGCGGAGCATGCAATGTAGCAAATAATCTAATCTCACTTGGTGCAGATGTGTTTATATGCGGAATGATAGGCGATGATGATGCAGGTGCTAAACTAAAAAATAGACTAGAATCTCTAAACATAAACACAAGTGGAATCTACACAAACAAAAATCGCCCAACAACACAAAAATCAAGAATCATAGCCTCAAACCAACAAGTAATAAGAGTAGATAAAGAAGACAAAAGCCAAATAAGCAATGATGGAGAAAAATTCATCTTAGACTTTACAACAACTATGATAGATAAAATAGACTGCATTGTGCTATCTGACTATCAAAAAGGTGTGCTAAGCACAAAACTAACACAAAGCTTAATACAACTAGCAAAACAAAAGAATCTAAAAATACTAATAGACCCAAAGGGACATGACTACTCAAAATACAAAGATTCAACACTTCTAACACCAAATAAAAAAGAAGCCATAGAAGCCACAGGAATAAATATAATAGATGATGAATCTCTACTACAAGCCTTAGAGAAACTAAAAAATACTTGCAACTTAGAATACTCATTAATTACTCTTAGCGAAGATGGGATTGCTATTTTGCAAGATTCAAAGCTTATAAAAGTGCCAACAATTGCTAGAGAAGTCTTTGATGTAACGGGTGCTGGAGATACGGTTATTGCCTCTTTAGCTTTCATGCTATCACAAAAGGAAGAGATTCTCCCTAGCATATATTTTGCAAATGCTGCTGCTGCTGTTGTTGTTAGCAAAGTTGGCTCTGTTGCTACAAACAAAAAGGATATTTTTACATATCTATATGATAATGATTTGCTTGATAGCTCACTTGTTAGCACTAAATTTATGGAAGCATTTAGCCAAGATGGCGCGAAATTCTTATCAAATTTCCACAAAATAGTGCAAAGAAAAAAACCAATAAACCCACAAAACAAACTAATTACAAAAGATGATTTTGATAATTTTTTAGAATCTCTAACCAAGCTAACAAATCTAAAGATTGTTTTTACAAATGGTTGCTTTGATATACTGCACATAGGACATATTAGCTACCTAAATGAAGCAAAAAAGCTAGGAGATGTGCTAATTGTAGGGCTAAATAGTAATTCTTCTATTAAAGCCATAAAGGGGAATGATCGCCCAATTAATAATGAACTAGATAGAGCTTATATGCTATGTGCATTAGAATGTATTGACTTTGTAATTATATTCGATGAAGAAACTCCATTTAATCTAATAAAACAAATAAAGCCAAACATTCTAGTAAAAGGTGGAGACTACAAGAATAAAGAAGTTGTAGGAGCAGAGTTTGCAAATGAAGTAAAACTAATAGACTTCATAGAAGGAAAAAGCACAACAAACATAATAAACAAAATAAAAGGAAATCAATGAAAGAACATATCCTAAATGAAATAAAAGAGCATTTATTAGTAGCAAACAAAATGGAAAGTCTAAGTGATGATATACAAAAAGCAGCAGAAATGTGTATAGAATCTCTAAAAAATGGTGGCAAGATTCTACTATGTGGCAATGGCGGAAGTGCTGCTGATAGCCAACATATAGCAGCAGAATTAATAGGCAGATACAAGTGTGAGCGACCATCTATCCCTGCTATTGCACTTACAACTGATACTAGTGCTTTAACTGCCATTGGCAATGACTATGGATATGAATTTGTATTTTCTAGACAATTTGAGGGCTTAGCAAACAAGCAAGATATATTATGGGGAATTTCAACTAGTGGAAATAGTCAAAATGTAATAAACGCACTACAAAAAGCCAAAAAATTAGGAGTAAGAACAATAGGCTTTAGCGGACATAGTGGTGGCAAGATGTCATCTTTGTGTGATGTATTATTAATATCCCCAAGCAATGACACACCAAGAATCCAAGAAATGCACATATTAATGGCACATATTATTTGCGATTTGATAGAAAGAGCGTTTAAGTGATGTTTTTTACAGAGTTTAAAGAGGCTTGTAATTTTGAACTCTCATTAAATAAACATCTATTAAACATGCTACAAAGCAGTGGCATAAGGGCAAATCTTGCTGATTTGCACCTAGATGAAGATGGCATATATTTTACATTCCCAAATGGAAGCACAAAAAAAATAATGCTATATCAAAGCAAGATTCAAGAAGGATTCTTTAGAAGTAATGGAGACCCATTTGTGCATATATGCAAATGCAAAGAAAGCGAGATAAATCTAAACAACCAAGACTTTACCGCCATTATTAACTATGATATGAAGTTCTTTATAGGGATATATTCACATAGAACGCAAATTAAGTTTTACAACGACAAACCATTATCAATCTGCCCACAATGTAAAATAACGCTAGATAAATTCGGAAGTTTGCAAAAATTTTTAGTAGATTGATAAATTTGTCCCATAGTAGCCCCACATAACAAAGTGGGGTTTGCTATATAAAGCTACTACGATTTTTAAAGAGAGAGATTAAAATTATAATAAGTATTCCTTAAAATAAAATTATATTTTTATAAATTAAAGAACTTATTTTTTATTTATCAGCCAAATTAAACCCAATAAACTTAGGCTTAATGGTTACTAATATATTTTACTTTATTATTATTTATTTATTATTATTTATTTATTAATCAAATTTTTATTTATTAAAGTATAAAATAATGTTTAAAATTTTATAAATAAATAATAGTTTTATTTTAAACATAAAATATTTATCTTGTTGTATGTAAGAAATCACATATTTTAGACATTATGCAATTGTGTATTAGGATTTTATGTTATTATTTATTTATAATTATCACAAAATAATAGGGGGGGGGGGCGACCTAACCTAATGGAAAGCCAAATTATGCAAGATATAAATTCTCTACCGCCGTTGTCTAGCACTATTACAAAGTTACAATCAATATCTTTAGAAAAAGATACAAGCATAAAAGAAGTTGTATATATAGTCCAAGAAGATCCATTCTTAAGTGCAGATATAATAAAAAGTGCAAACTCTCCAATATATGGATTCTCACATAAAATTACTTCAGTGACACAGGCAATAAGCCTATTTGGAATTGTAACAATAAAAGGTTTGGCAATTTCAAGCGTTATAAGATCATCATTTGAAATAGACTTAGAACCATATAAGCTAGATACGGAACAATTTATTAAAATATCTCTAACAAAAAGTAAATTCATGCTTCAATGGTATAAACACGAGATTAAAAAACTAGAAATACTAATGCCAACTTCATTGCTTATGCATATGGGAATGGTGATAATATCAGAATACATAAAAAAACTTGGCAAAGCAAAAGAGTTCAAAGCACTAATAGATGAAGATCACTTTTTAAACCGAGAGCTACAAATAGCAGGTAATACACAATATGAAATACTAGAGCTATTATTTAGTCATTGGAATTTTGAAGAGACAATGGTAGAGACTATGCGTTTTTTATATTCAAACGATGTGCCAGATTCGCTAAAGCAATATGTATATCCACTAAGAGTGCTAAACACTATAATTACTCCATACAAAATAGCTACACAAGAGCAAATAGCTGAATGTATAGACTTAATAGAGGAATATGAATTGGATATAGCTTTGTTTAATGAAGCTTTAGTAAAGATACAAAATATGGACTTGGGGAATGCTTGAACTTGCAAACCTACTAGAGAGAGGAATCCCAAAGAAAAAAAAGTTAGCAAGAGTATTTGAAGAATCTTTAGAAATCCTAAAAAAACACAACGCAATTATTTTGCATAAATTCAAATACTATTTGCACAAAGATTACTGCATAGGGACATTTAGCCCTACAAAGCAAGGCTATGGATATGTAATACCACTAAATGGCTCACAAGACATACTAATAGAAAAAACAAACACAAACAACGCCACTAAAGATGATATAGTCCTAACAAAAATAACAACAAATTCCCGCAAAAAAAAGGGAAAAATAATAACAAAACTCCAAACAACGCAAAAATACGCAATATGCTACATAGAAAAATACAAAAACAACTATATAGCAATAAGCATCCCAAATGAATTAGCCTACAAAATAAAAGCAAGTAAAAAATCTCTAGATTCTCTCCCAAAAGATACGATTATAAAAATCAACCAAGATAATGGAGAAATAGTAGAAATACTTGGTGCTATGAGCGATCCAAAAATAGATGAGAAAATCTCTCTAAGTCTATATGATAAACATGAGGGATTTTCGCTTAATAGCGAGATTGAAAGTCAAAGCTTTAAAGAAGCAAGATTAAAAGACTTTAAAGAAAGAGTGGATTTAAGCTCTCTTCCTTTTTGCGTGATTGACCCCGATGATGCAAAAGACCACGATGATGCTATATGCTATATAGAGGATAAATCAACTCTATATATAGCAATCGCAGATGTAAGCTACTATGTAAAAGAAGAATCTCCACTAGATGAAGATGCAAGACATAGGGCATTTAGCATATACTTTCCCCACAAATCAATACCAATGCTACCACGAATCTTAAGCGAAGGACTATGCTCACTACAACAAAACAAACTAAGATTAGCAATGGTATGGAAAATAAAACTCCATAAAAAGAATCTATCCATATTAAATAGCGAACTATTTGAAGCTGTAATTAAAGTAAAGTCAAAGCTAACATACAATCAAGTAGATGAGTTTTTTGACACAAACAAAAAGATAAAAGGCACTAATTGCGATATGCTACTATCCTTGAAGGATACAACACAAAAACTAAGGGCAAAACGCTTAAAGAGTGGGTTTGACTTTAGAAATGATGAGACAAGATTGGAGCTAGATAAAAACCAAGAACTAAAATCAATCAAACAAAGCAAACAAACAGCCTCCCACCAATTAATAGAAGAATGTATGCTACTAGCAAATATACAAAGTGCCAAATTACTAGAATCTAAAAACACCAAAGTAGATTCAAGCCTAAAGCTAGGAATATACAGAATCCACGCCTCACCAAAAAAAGAAAGTTTGCAGAATTTATTTTTAGAACTAAGATTGCTTGGGATATGGGATAAAGGAATCCCTGCCCAAAAAGACCTGCACAAAACAATACTAAAAATACAAAAAATAGCCAACAAAAAAAACCTAACACAAGAAGTAGATAAGCTAATAATAAAATCAATGCAACAAGCAAATTATGCAAGTCATAATATAGGGCATTTTGGCTTGGGGTTTGAATCGTATAGCCACTTTACTTCTCCGATTCGGAGATATAGCGATCTTGTGCTACATAGAATCTTAAAACAAAAGATAAAACTAGAAGAAAATATAACAATAAAAGAATCTCTCCCAATGCTATGCGAACATCTAAACAAAGAAGAAAGAAACATAGCCAAAATAGAGTGGGATTTTAATGATAGAAAATTCGCTAGATTCTTAAACACAAAAATATCACAAAGCTTTGATGGAATAATAATAGATGAGCAAACGCCACAGCTAGTATCGCTAAGACATAAAATGCTACTTGGCGCAAGAGTAATAGCCCTAAAAGGCAAGGGTGTGAAGTATCAAAAAGTAAGAATCCAAATAATAGATGTAAATTTAAAAACTGCAAAAGTTTATGGAAGAATAGTAGAATGCTACAATGAAATATTAGGGCAAAATTACACTGATGAAACATATATAAAAAATAAGATTCTAGAAAACAAGAAGAATCTAAAACAAAAAGCAAAAATAAATGCAAAACAAATAAAGCAAAACATAAAAAATAAACCCAAAAAATCAAAAAAGAGATATAAATGACAAAAAAAGAACTAGAATCAAAAATAACAGGAAACACAGAAATAAAAGCAATAATGCTATATGGTGAGGATTCGTTTCTAATAGAATATTATGGAGAAAAACTCGCACAAAAAGCATTAGCAAAAGATTGTCAAAAAAATACATTTTATTTTGGTGAGTTCAACTTTGAATCTGCACTTTCTTGCTTTTCTTCTGGGTCGTTGTTTGGAGAGCTATCACTAGTATGGATAAAAACAGACAAAAAAATCCCCAAAAAACAACTAGATACACTAATAAATACACTAATAAAAAATGAAACTGGATATTTGATACTTGAATTTCATCAAAGTGATAATCAAAGTGCCGCAAAATACGCACTAGATTATAAATCAATGATACCTAGCTTTAGAGGCAATGGGGTGTTTGAAGCTAGGCTTTTTGCACCAAACCTAAATGAATCTATGAGTATTTTAAAAGAATATGCAAAGAAACTAAATATACAAACTAGCGATTTTGTATTACGAAAAATACTAGAACAACAAAGCAACAATCTAGGGCTTAGCATAGCGGAGATGAGAAAATATAGCATATATGATGAAGAAATAAACTCACAAACAATAGATGAGCTAGGATATTCTTTAGGAAGTGTAAAGTGTGAAGAAATTTTAGAGTTGCTACTCTATAAAAAGCCGTATTTTGAGGCATTAAATCACTTTTTAGAAAAGGGATATGAAGAAGTTATGCTAATACAAGAGATAGAAAAGTATTTTTTTCAACTATTTTTATTCCAAAGTCATACAAAAATATACGGGAGCGTGGCTTCTGAAGATGTGCTTGGATACAAGCTTCCTCAACATATATTTGATAAAAAAAGATTCCTAGCTACAAAATTAAATGAAATGCAATATGAGCAAATATTTTTAATTTTAAACACATGGAGACATGATTCTATAAGCGGAAATACAAAGACTAATGGGTTTTTAAGGGCATTAATAAAAATTCAAGCAATTTTAAAGTAGAATTTATCCTTTTATTTTAAAACCTTGCTCTTTTTGAGAGAAAAAGGGCGATAACCAAAAGGAGAAATATGCGTTTTTATGAGACTATGTTCATTGTAAAACCAACTTTAACACAAGAAGAAATCAACCAAAAAATAGATTTCTACAAAGCTACGATACTAAATCACAATGGTGAAATTAGTGCTACACTTGATATGGGTATGAGAAATCTAGCATATGAAATTAAGAAAAACAAACGCGGTTATTACTTTGTGATTTACTTCAAAGCTGACCCTAGCTTAGTTTTAGAGCTTGAGAGACTTTATAGAATAAATGAAGATATTTTGAGATTCATAGTAATTAAATATCAAAGCAAAAAAGAGCAAAAAGCTTGGGAAAGTCTTGTGGATAGAGCCATAAACAATAAAAAAGCAACTCCACTAAAAGAAGCTAAAGAAGAGAAAAAAGAAGAAGCACAATAGCTTTAGGATAGCCTTATGTTTAATAAAGTCATTTTAGTAGGGAATTTAACGCGTGATGTTGAGCTTAGATATTCACCAAGTGGATTGGCAGTATCAAAGATCAATCTAGCAACCAATAGAAAATATAAAAAACAAGACGGCACACAAGCAGATGAAGTGTGCTACATTGATGTAAATCTATTTGGAAGAACTGCAGAAGTGGCAAATCAATACTTAAAAAAAGGTTCTCAAGTTTTAATAGAGGGGCGTTTGGTGCTGGAGAGCTGGACTGATAACACTGGTGCTAAGAGAAGTAAGCACTCCATATCAGCTGAAAGTATGCAAATGCTAGGTAGAGCCTCCAAAGACGAACAAAGTGGCGGTTATGGGGAGTATGGTTCGGATAACTCTTATAGTAGCAATGGCTATGGTGGAGATGGATACAAAGAAAGCTATCCACAAAGACAAAACACAAAAGAACCAGAAGTGCCCGTTATTGATATAAATGATGAAGAAATACCATTTTAAAGGATAAAATATGGCAGAAAAAAAGAGATACTCAAAGAGATATTGTAGATACACTGAAGCAAAAATAGAATTCATAGACTACAAAGATGTAGATATGCTAAAACACTCATTATCAGAAAGATATAAAATAATGCCAAGAAGGCTAACAGGCAACTCTAAAAAGTGGCAAGAAAGAGTAGAAGTTGCAATCAAAAGAGCAAGACATATGGCACTTATACCTTATATCGTAGATAGAAAGAAAGTTGTAGAAAACCCATTTAAACTATAAAGGGAGCGGTAGTGAAAAATCCAAGCAAGGCTATGCTTAGCCTATTAGCTGGAATCTTCACTGCACCATTTATATTATCACACCATAAACAATCCCACACAAACACAATTCACGCATGTAAATACATATTTTTCTATCATCTTATAATTAAAAGATTTTTAAGGATTCTAAACTAAATGAAAAAAAGAAAAGTAGTATTTTTTGATAGAGACGGAGTGGTGAATTTAGAAGATGAGCCATATGGATACAAAATTGAAACATTCTATTTTGCACCACATTTCATGGAATTATTTTTAGAGCTCAAAAAGCTAGATTCTCTATGCTTTGTAATAACCAATCAATCAGGCATAAATAGAGGGATTTTTACGCAAAAGGACTTTGAGATTCTAAGCTCATTTATGCAAAATTGCATAATCTCAAACCTTACCATTCCACTTAGAGAGAGTGGTTTTGTGCCAGAGAATATAGCATTTGATGGAATCTACTTCTGTCCGCATACAAAAGAAGAGCAATGCAACTGCAGGAAGCCAAAAAGCACAATGATACAAAATGCAATAAAAGACTTTGGCATAAATTTAGAACTCTATGATAGCTATATGATAGGGGACAAAGATACAGATATGGTAGCAGCACTAAATGCAAATATACAAACACGAATCCTAATTGGAGATGAACCAAGCACCAATCACACACATAGGATACATATCCTAAAAGAGGCAATGGATATTATACTCCTACGATAAATTTAGAGCTTAAGCTCATCTAAAAATACAGAATTACTCTTTGCTCTATTGCAATATTAATACAAATCAAAATCTAATTGTGTAATTCCACTATTGCCACATACCCTACAATTCATATTTCTTTTTACTTCAATTTTTCTAAACTCCATATCCCTTATATCACAACTTAGTATTTGGTTAAAAAGTGGTGTGCCAACTCCTGTGATTATTTTGATTGCTTCATTAGCTTCTATGCAACCAAACATTCCAGCGACACTACCTAATATCCCAACACTAGCTCCAGTTGGCACTTCTCCCTTTGGTGGTGCATCAAACAGACAAGCATAACAAGCACTAACTCTAGGCTTGATACTCATAGCCTGTCCGCAAAAATGCAATGCACTAGCCCTTATTAAAATCTTATTAGCCAATACACACGCATCATTTATCAAAAATTTCGAAGAAAATGCATCACAAGATTCAATAACCAAATCATATTCACTAATTATATTAATTGCATTTGTAACACTTAGCCTTTCTATAACAATATCTATTTTTATATGCGGGTTTAATGCTTGGAGTTTTTCTTTTGCAGATTGTGCTTTGTTTTTATTTATGTCATTTGTATTATGCAATATTTGTCGTTGCAAGTTGCTATACTCTACAATATCACCATCGCATATGCCTATATGGCCAACTCCAGCTGCTGCAAGATAATACAACACCGGCGATCCAAGCCCACCAGCTCCAACTACAAAAACTTTTGAATCTCTTAGCTTTTTCTGACCCTCTATACCTATCCCGCTAAGCAGAATATTCCTATCATATCTTTGTAACTCTTCTTTGCTAAATTCCATATATATCCTTTTTGTTTATTGTAACAATTATGGGCTAAAAATAAAGTCTTCTCTCCTAGAAGATTCTAGCGTATTTATATCTTCTCCAAAAATATCAACCAAATACACGCTTTTATCAACAAGCTTTGAATCAAACTCCAAAATAACAGCCTTATATCTGTATTGCTCTACATTATAGGAGACAAAAGCATATCCATTCTCAAAGTAAATTTTATTATTTGATATGCTATCTTTGATCCTCTCTTTAAAAGAGACAAAATATAAAGCAAAAAAACTTGAATCTTCATGCTTACCATACATTTCAAATTTTAAAGTCAAAGCTATAAGCATTCCACCAAGTAAAATAAAAAACAAAAATGGCAACAAAACAAATGCCCTCATTACAATACCTCACTATGCAATACATCGCTAAAGCATACCTCATCTACACACAGCTCCACTACATAGCCAAAATCCAACCTCCTAATATTAAAGCTATCATATTTATCAAGAATAGTATATTCTTCTTTGTTTCTTACTAGTTTTAGCGAATCTTGTAGCAAAATTTCTGTTTTATCTTTTATAAAATACAAATACGGCTTTATTTTTTCTCTATTTTGCAAAAATGGGGGCATGGTGCTAGTTAGATTCTTATGAGTTAGACTAATAACTTTTGCTCTAAATTTATTGCTATAAAAATCATTTGGAAAGATAAAACTCTCACCTACAAAAATAACCTCTAAAGATTCATTATACACATTACAATTAGGCATAAACCCACTTCTTAAAGTTAAAAACTCTAAACTAAGATTGGAAGCAAGCTTGATAGATTCTGGATTAAACACATTAATCAAGCATGGAAGCATTGAATCTTTATAATATTGCCTCTCTTGTATTTTTTCATAAAATACTATCTTATCATCTTTTATATACAAACTTTCCAAATACGCACTATCTAGTATTTTTTTAAGTTGCAAAAGTGCATTTTTGTGAGATATGGTTTTGTAATATTGTGTTTTTTCTATTTCATATTTTTTATAAATATACAATAAAGACTTAGCACCTAAAATTCCAATTATAGAAATAATAACAACACAAACTAGAATCTCAAATAAACCAAATGCTCTATGGTATATCATAAAATAAAAAATTATTTCTAACATTTGATACAAACACGCACTTGTCATAAGTATTGGTGCAAATTGGTATCAAATTTATATCTTGTATCTTTACTGCGTCTATTCTTATTTCAGCACTTTTTATAAATACTAAAACAATAAAGCCCACAAGAAAACACACAGCCACCATTTCTAGTAGGCTAAAAGCTTTATTCTTCTTTCTTGTCAAAAGGAGGTCCTTTTTGGATTATTTGAGTAAGAGTTGCCGCTTTTTGTGGATTCATCTTGGAAAGTATTTTGCTCATTACTTTTGTATCTAGCCCAAAGAGTATCTGTGCTGCCTCACTTTCTGGCAAATTCTCCAAAATAGCAGCAGATTTTGAATCTTTCATACTAGAATAAGTATCATTTAGTTTGCTTCCTGTCGCATTTTGTATTTGCTTTAAAATCTCTTCATTTTTCTTTAGCAAACTAGCAATTCTTTGTTCTTTTTCTTCTATTTCCTTTTTTTGATTGCTAACTTCTGCTTCCCTCTTTTTTAAATCAGCATCTTTTTGATCTAGCACACTTTGAGTAGCACTTTGCAAGGCCTGCAATGCTTGTTGTTGCTCATCTATTTTTTCTAATTCTTTTAAAATCTCATCTTTGCGTTGCTCAAATATGATATTACAATCAACCACATTTCTACCCTCTTGCGCAAAAACAACAAAAGAAAAAATAAAAAAACTAAAAACCCTCATAAAAACACCTCATTTTGCATTATGTAACATTACTGATATTTCATCCATATCGATACTTTCTTTTCTCTTTAGTCTATCTAGATTCTTCTTTATCTCAAGCCCTTCTAAATATTTTGCTTTTTCGTATTCCATATTTTGCACTCTAAAATACTCTTGAAGCTCAACTCTTTGTTGTTTTAGCTGTGCTAATTCCATAACCTTTCTATCTATTAGAGATCTATATTCATCTTTGTGATAAGAAAATGTTAAATGCTCTTGATAAAGCCCACTTGTTGGCTCATTTAAACTCCAAGCCGCAAATTCTCTAACAGCAGAATCTATCTCTGCTTGTTTTGCATTTATCTCTGCTGCATTTTGCTGAAGCATTCTCTCTGCTTCATCTACTTTATTTTTACAAAGTAGCACTAGTGGAGTAAATTTTGTCTTCATCTAATGATTGTATCAAGCCTATCTGGGCTAGTTGATATCATCTCTATTTTTACACCGATTATCTTCTCTAACTCTAAGATATATTCTTGTGCCTCTTTTGGAAGGAATTCAAACTCCCTGATTCCAGCGGTTTTATCCCACCCTTTAAACTCTCTATATATTGGCTTTGCAAGACCCAAATCATCAAGGCAAGATTCTAACTTATTTCCTTTATCATCTTCATATCCAACGCATACTTTAATCGTATCTAGCCCATCCAATACATCAAGCTTCATTACAGCAAGTTTATTTACACCATTTAATTTGCATGCATATCTAACAAGCATAGCATCTAACCAACCACATCTTCTAGCTCTGCCTGTCGTTACTCCAAACTCGCCTCCTTTCTCTCTTAAATATTCTCCCATTTCTCCAATCTCTTCTGTTGGGAAAGGTCCATTTCCAACCCTCGTGCAATATGCTTTCATAATGCCTATTACATCGCCTAAATATCTAGGAGCTATACCTGTGCCACTACATGCACCTGCGGCTATTGTATTAGAGCTAGTTACAAACGGATATGTCCCAAAATCAACATCTAGCATACTCCCTTGTGCACCCTCGCACAATATTTTCTCGCCTCTATCTAATGCCTCCCACAACATAGTTGTAGTATCTGTTATAAATGGAACTAACTCTCTTGCATAGCCTTCTAGCTCTTGCAATAAAGATTCTCTACTTGGTATTTTGGTGTTTATATTTTTAAAGTTGTTATCTTCATATTTGTTTAATATTTTATCGCATAAAGATTCTATATCTCTTAGCTCACCAATCCTAAGCCCCTCTCTTGAGACCTTATCAGTATATGCTGGACCTATTCCCTTTTTTGTCGTGCCTATTGCATCTTTTGCACTTTCTTTCAATTTGTCTAGCCCTTCATGGTATGGCAATATCAAGTGTGCCTTAGAGCTTATAAACAATCTATCTTTTAAATTTTTAAATTGTTTCATTTCATCAATTAATGCTTGAGGATTTATTACAACACCATTGCCGATGATATTTTTACATTTGTCGTATAAGATTCCAGATGGAATTAAATGAAGTGCATATTTAGTGTCATTTACAACTATGGTATGTCCGGCATTATGCCCACCTTGATATCTAACTACATAATCATAATTACAAGCTAGCATATCAACCATTTTGCCTTTGCCTTCATCTCCCCATTGAATCCCAACAATCAAATCAGCCTTAGCCATTAAAATATTCTCCTTATTTAATAAAAATTAAATTATAACACTTTATAAGTCCATAAGCTTACAAATTACATTATCTGTATAAACCCCAAACCCCAAAGCTCTTCTTTTTAGAATCTCATAACTACCGCCTAGTATCATTGTGTGATTATCAATAAAAAACCTAAAAAATAAATCATCATAATATTCCATAGGAGGATACATAAGCGGTGAGATAATCAAATCTTTATAGGCTATTTTATTACCAAATTCTATTATTTTATTTAGCTCATTTTGTAGATTCTTTGGCGCTTTTTTAGCTAAACCTTGTAAGGATTCTACATCTCTTGCCTCTAACAACTCTTTAAGAAAAAAATCTGATTTAATTAGTGCATTAATATCCATTTTCTTAAAGACTTCTAAAGGCACACCAAACTCTAAATGACATATCTTAGCAATATTTCCACTACCTATTTGCAAATATGGAGCTAAATTTATCTTCTTAAAAATATCAACACAAATATCAATAAACGATAAAATATCGTTATCCTCCAAGTTTTCGACACCTATTTGATTTATTTCTGTTGTAGGATATACAAAAACAGGCTGTATATAAAACCACTTTTTGCCAACTAGATTCTCGCTTAGATACGGCGTTAATAGCCTCATTGCATCAATTGTAGAATCTTGTCGTAATATCATTTGATGATTATGTTTATTGCTAATTCTTATTGCTTCTCTATTTTGTATATCTCTTTGATATTGCAGATAGCTAAAAGTGGGCGTTAGAATCTCTTCATATCCATTTAGATTTAAAACATTGCTAACCAAATTTTCTAAATCCCTCTTTATCTTTGCGCTTTTGCCAAAATATAGCTTCGAACCTTGCGGTATTTCATGGCTTAAAATCACTAAAAATCCTAAAAATAAAATTTCATAGATTATAGCATAATGTGGTATTTGCTAAGCCTTTAGGAATGTATTTTGCTTGATTAGTTATAAATCACTTAAGGATAAGACATGGCTTTTAAAATAAATACCTATGTTTCATTGCCACAAACACCAATAGAGCCACCAAGTGTAGTGCCTCCAACAGAAATAAAACCACCAGAAAAACCACAAGAACCAGAAAAGCCTGAAGAAAAACCAAATCCACCAGAGGACAACAACGACAAAGGAGAGGTAGATAACTCTCTTCCAAGCACGACAAATAGTGCCTTTAGCTCCCTAAGTCTCCCACTTAAAGAATGGCTAAAAAAGGAGTTTGGAATCACAGAAGAAACCCTAAAAGATTCTTTGCCTGAAGGATTCTTAGAGGCTTTACTAAGTGGCTTTAAAAATACGACTAATTCGCACAATAAAAGGGATTCTTAATCTATTATGCTACAATATTTGCTTTAATTTAAGGTAGTCAAATGAAAGAGCTAAACATAGGTATAGTTGGTCTAGGTGTTGTTGGAAGCAGTGTAGCTAGAATCTTAAAAGACAATGCTGATTTAATATCAGCTAGAGCCGGTTGCAAAATAAATATAAAAAAAGCCATTGTAAGAAATTTGGATAAAGTAAAGGGTAAATTTGACTTTCAAATAAGCACAAATGTTGATGAAATATTAGATGATTCAAGCATAGATATTATAGTCGAGCTTGCAGGCGGTATTGATGAACCATTTAAAATAGCAAAAAAAGCGCTCCAAAACAACAAGGCATTCGTAACTGCAAATAAAGCTATGTTGGCTTACCATAGATATGAGCTACAAAAAATAGCTGGGGACTTACCAATAGGCTTTGAAGCAAGTGTAGGTGGTGGAATCCCAATTATAAAAGGGCTTAGAGACGGCTTGGGTGCGAACCATATCTTAAGTATTTATGGGATTATAAATGGGACTTGCAACTACATACTAACAAAAATGAAAGACGAAAATACTAATTTCAAAGAAGCCCTAAAAGAAGCACAAGATCTAGGCTATGCAGAGAGCGATCCTACATTTGACATAGATGGCTTTGATACAGCACACAAGCTACTTATACTAGCAAGCATTGCCTATGGAATAGATGCAAAGCCAGAAGATATACTAATAGAAGGTATAAGAAAAATAACACAAGAAGATATAGTCTTTGCAAAAGAGTTTGACTATAATTTAAAGCTACTTGGAATCGCCAAAAAAGACGGAAATGAGGTTGAATTAAGAGTGCAACCAACATTCCTACCAAAAGATAAAATAATAGGAAAAGTAGATGGCGTAAATAATGCAATTAGTGTGCTAGGGGACAATGCAAAAGAAAGCTTGTTTTATGGTGCAGGTGCAGGAGGAGATGCAACTGCTAGTGCGGTAATTTCTGATATTATAGAAATAGCAAGAACAAAAAGTTCTCCTATGCTTGGCTTTAAAACACCAATAGAAAATAATCTGCAATTAAAGCCAAAAGAAAGAAGCAAAAGTGCCTTTTATCTTAGAATCCTAGCACAAGACAAACCGGGCGTATTAGCACAAATATCATCAATACTTGGAGAACATGATATATCTATACAAACACTTCTACAAAAACAATCAAACATACAAAATTACTCTACCTTGCTTCTCTCAACTTACATATGCGAAGAATCCAAAATCAAAAATGCAATAGACAGAATAAGCAAACTAGAAATAACAAAAGATATGCCAGTAATGATAAGAATCGAAGAATGAAAAACACCACACAAAAGGGCAAAGAAGCAGAATCTTTGGCGTGTGAGTTTTTGAAAGAAAATGACTTTGTTATAATTGATAGGAACTTTTATACAAAATTTGGCGAGATAGACATAATAGCCAAAAAAGATTCAACCCTCCACTTTATAGAGGTAAAAAGCGGGATTGGCTTTGAACCTGTATTTAATATCACAAAAACAAAACTAGACAAAATAATAAAAAGCATAAATATCTATATAAAAACCAAAAACACGAAAGATCCATTTTGTATCGATGGAATCACGATTTATAAAGAAAACGAAAACTCACAAGCTACAATCAATCTTTTAGAAAACCTAACAATATACTAAGTTTCTTATTTACCGAAAAATATACTTGTAGGAAAATTTAGCCCTCCAACTTCTGGCTTTACATTATCCTTGCCTATTAAAAGTGCATATCCTCCGCTATTATCCCTATCCCAAATGGAATAAAATTCTTTCTTACTACTTATATACTCCCCAAAATTTGGATCTAGAATCTTTATAAAATCTCCACTATAATTTATAATAACCACAAAATGAGGGAATCTAGGATCATCTTCTATTCGAACTAAGATGGGATATGAAGTTTGTTCCAAAATGTCTCTTGTAAGCCTAAAACCATCTGCTGTATATCCTAGACTTTTAGCTATATTTTGTAGTTCTTTAAAGCTTAGCATATCAGTTTTATTACTAATCATATCTAGCACATCTTGTTCGTTTAGTTGCTTTAGCTGAAAATAATTTATCAAATTTGCCAACGAAGCAGCGCCACAAGATTCCTCGAACTCTTGTCTTATAATATTTTTAGCATTTATTTCTTGCATAGATTTTACTGCAAATGCTTCTGCAAAATTAATCATAAAAATAAACAAAAACAAGGTTCTCAACTCGAACCTCACAATCTAAAACTTCTTCCACAGACTAATAGTAAATACACTATCGTGTGCTGATGAGCTGCCTCCTGCTGTCCCGATTACAGAAATAGCTGTATTAGAATTAATGCTATATGTAGTTCCTAGAGACATAGATTGGTATAGAATAAGAATTAGAAGTTTTTCTTCCTTCAAACTTAGAAGCACTCTGATATCTCTGCTCCAATCCTACATCAAACGAAATCTTAGGGCTTAAAATTATAGACATATCAAATCCAAAATAAATACTATTTCCATATTCTAAAGATCCATATGCAAAATCTCTATCTGCATTATAGACTCCACCTATATAAATAGATGATATGATGGGGTCGGAGTAGTTTTTTAATGCAAATCGTGCAGAATATGATTTAAATATAAAGTTTTTATCTTCATCAAAATGATTTTCTCTTTGTATTACACCACTTTGCAGTGTAATTTGTGGCACAAATATATCTTTTATAGTATCTAGCGTATAAATACCACCTATCCACAACGAATCAAAATCAAAACTCCTATTAGTATGATAATCAAGCCCAAAATTACTAACATATTCATTTTGTTTATAACTACCATTGCCAGATATGAGCAAATCTAGCTTTGGAGTTATAGAATATATAAAGGTCTGATTTATTGACAATCTCTTTGTATCAGTCCAGTTTTTAGTATCAGGCTGTGCTACTAGTGTAGGATACATATTATAAATATAAGCATTACCACTACTTAAATAACTTACACTTGTTATGCTTCTTAATCCTATTTGCTTTTTAAACAAAGAATCCATAGTAATAGGCTCTGATGCCACACAAAAAGAAAATACCCCAACCAAACATAATAACTTTTTTAACATTAATACTCTTCCTTTTTAGAATCTTTTAATATATCTCTTATAATAGAATAATATTTAGATTCTTTATGTATAT
This sequence comes from Helicobacter sp. WB40, assembly GCF_027859275.1. Classification (NCBI taxonomy): domain Bacteria; kingdom Pseudomonadati; phylum Campylobacterota; class Epsilonproteobacteria; order Campylobacterales; family Helicobacteraceae; genus Helicobacter; species Helicobacter sp. WB40. Next base: position 28,657 of record NZ_JAQHXS010000004.1, read on the forward strand.
CTTCGCTTTCATCTTTTGCAATAGCCTTAAGGTAATAATCCATTAGCTTATCTTTATTTTCTTTTTGAATCTCCTCTGGGCTTTTTGCCTCTTTTTCAGATTCAACAATACCACTAGGAGAATACTCACTTGGCATTCCTCTTTGAAATTTCCCATATTCACTAAGCTTTGTATGTGGAGATTCTGCTCTAGCAAATGCATCACTCTTAAAAGCATACATTAGTAAAATACCTTCTCTTTTAAACTCTCCATTCTCAGTCATATAATCTTGCATTAAAGGCGTGTTAAAATCACTAGCGTCAAAAACTCCATTGCCCTTTTGCATTATTTCTTCTTTCGTATAATGTTGTTTATTGTCTGAAAACAAAAAATTAAATTCTCCGTTTGCATGAGATAAACCAGCAATTATATCGATAGATTCAAACTCAGGATAATAAACATCTTTTTCCCTTGCAATAGGTGTTGTAAAGTAATCATTAATAGCCTGTAGTGCGTTTTTATGTATCTTATAATCGCTATGCAAATTAGAAGCCTTTAAAAAATCTTGCCCCATGAAGGCATTTTCATCTATGCTATATCCACCAAAAGTATTTTTATAAGAAATACCTGCTGGATTTGAAGTATTTAGAAAGTTTTGCATATTTGATTTTGCAATTAAAGATTCTTCGGCTTTTATATCGTTTTTAAAGCTAAGTGGATTGTTCGTATCATGCTTAAAATTACCACTTGTAACATATGCCCCTAGATAAGAAGTTGCATTTTCATAAGAATCAGGAGCTAAATAAGACTCCACCCTATATTGACCTTGCGATTGTATATTTTTAATTCGCTCTTTTTCTGCCTCTATCCTTTCATAAGATACAGAATAATCGCTTCGTATCTCAAAAGGCTTATATGTTGTTTGCATTGTATTAGAAATCATTTTTTATCCTTTTTCAACGCAATCCTTTGCAAAATTTGTTTATCCTTATTTTATCAACTAATAGCCATACTTACTACTATATCTACCATTAATAACTTTATACAACCTTGTAGAAGCACTAAATGGTATTTCTCTTATAGATTTCCTACTAGTATCTATTCCAACTAGCCAACATTCCTCACGCCCTAAATTAAATCTTTGTGCATAACCCAATACCTCATTTGGCTGAAGTATATTTAACAATTCATTAGAAAAATCACTCACAGGGTATGGCCTCAAATCATAAGGATTTACTATATAATAGTTTGTATATATAGCCGAACCTTGCACATAAAATCTATCATAAAATTGCAGTCCCCCCACAACTTTACTCATCTCTTCATCATTTAATTCTCTAACACCTATAGAATCTTTATTATAGATTCCATTAGTAGCAATAGATATTAGATCATTTGCATATATATTTGAAGTAATACTAAAGGCTAATAATAAGCTAAAGATAATTCTTTTCATAAATTACTCCCTTATAAAACAACCTACACTTACCCTTGCTTCAAATAATATCAAGCAAAAAATATTCCTTGCATAAATATTTAGATAGTTGATAGGAATAATTTTTGCTTGTCATTGTATAATTATTACAAGGACAAGCAATGCAAATAAATAATGCTTATACTACTCAAATCAATTATAATCACCAAACACAAACAAGAAATCATGTAGATACTAATACCAATACATTTAAAAAAGCATTCGAAGAACCAAGCACTAGTGATTTGCAAAAAATACTTGATAACTCTAACGAAGATTCCAAGTTTTTAGCATTGGATAATCCTATAAGCTCATTGATGTATTGCACAATAGCTAGTGTAAATGATGAGAGCAAAAAGCAACTAAGTGCATTTAGCCAAGAAGATTTTAAAAACTCAAAGACAACTAACACAAAAGATACAAATAAAAACTTTGAAAATTATAGTCTTGATATTTATGGTTTTATGGGTAGCGATTTTTTACAAGAAGCTAAATTGCCTGATAATTTGAAATTTCATAGCAGCTCTTTAGTTGCAATAAAAAATTACTTAACACTTCCATTTTATGAGCATAATAAACAAAATGGAAATTCCTATCTATCTAACTACTTTGATAGCATAGATTTAGCAGGGGGATTAAATAATGCCTTTAAAAGCATAAAAGAGATTCTTGCAAGCACAGACAATTCACACCTCAAAGAAAGCTATACAAAAGAAGAACTATTGCAATCTTTTAAAGATAATGAAGACTTTATAACTCGTCTAACACATGATAATCCATTAATTAAAGATTACACAATAGTAGAAAATAATGAAGAAAAAATAGCCATAGAAGGGATTGTACTATTGTTTTCTGTTTCAAACTATGGCGAATCTTATGCTAAATCAGATAAAAGCAAATTAGGAGAATATGGAAAATATTTAGCTGGTTTGCCTAATTCTTATTTAGAAAGCCCAACAATATTAGAAAATGAAGCTTTTAAAGAAACAAGTAAAAAAGTTAATAAACATATGCTAGATTGGTTTTTGAAAACAATGCTAGGATTAGATAAATTTGTCTAATCCTAGCACATTAACTTACTTTTGCTTTACTTTCATATTTAATATATCTCTTATAATAGAATCATATTTAGATTCTTTAACCTCCAATACATCAAACATACTCTTTTGCATATTGGTTTGTGTAGAGAGGAGAAAGGATTGTAGGGATATATCAGCACTTGAAGGCTTATGTATTATCTCTAGATTGCCAACAGCAAAGCCTCCTTCAATATCTCTTTTTATTACTATATCACCTAAATCAATCTTGCCTTCTGCATTCATAGTGTGAGCCATTATCGTTGCCATAGCATTTCTTGCTTCACTTTTCATATCTGGACTAATCTTATCTGGGAACATACCTTCAAAAATAGAAAAAAATTCCTCAAAAAGAAATAAATTATCAGCATTGTTGCGTGTAAATGTGTGCATTTGACTTCTAAATGTATCTTCATCAACTAGCCCACTTTCGTAATCTAAAATCAATTTTCTACATTCTTCATCATTCATAGTAAGCGCACCCTCACCAAAACCAAAAGCCTTATCATTTTGATGACGATTTGTATCATTATCATTAAACATAAGATATGAATAGCTGCTTAGTAAAGATATTGCCTCCATAACATCTCCAGTTTCAAACATTCTATCATGATTGTTAATTTCATGTTGTATGCTTTCTATTACCATTTCTCCTAATTTAGAATCATAAACTTCATTCATAAGCTCTTGCATGATATTTTTTAGTTTATCTTTTGCAGCATCTACTTGTTGTCTTGTTGTAGCTTTCATTTCAAATGCCTTATAAGAGACTTCTGCAACAATATCGCTACCATAATAAGAAAAGCTATCTGGAGATGCCCCAGCTAAAAGAAGCTTATCATTGCCTTTAAGCATGGTAGTTCCTCCTAAAGTAAAGCTAGAAATTACATCTGAAGCCTCTTTTAGGCTAAGTGAATCATTGGTCTTGTTTGATTTATTTTCTCCACGATATATGAAATTATTTAAGCTTGAAATACTATTAATCATAATCTAAACCTTACTTTACTTTATATTATTGATTTAAAGCTCCATTAGTCATGCGACTAGCATGAGACCTAATTACTCTATTAATCTCCCTCTTTAATGACTCCATATTTCTTGGTAACTCATAATATCCTTGCGGATACCTAGTATAGACTACATTGTATTTATTTACACCTATTAACTCGTATCTACCAACTGAACCATTTAGAAAGTTATATGTAACTTTAATGGCTGGTTTATATCTACCACTACCATCATCAACACCAAACATTCTAAATTCATTTATATAACTCTCTCCAAGTGCATAATATGCAGTATAGCTAATTCTAGTGCCTGAATTATTAACAACTCCATAATCTACATAAGGGCGATCTGTTCTAAGTAGGTATGCTCCCCCCACAACCCTTTTCATCTCTTCATCATTTAATTCTTTAACACCTAGAAAATCTTTATTGTAGATTCCATTAGTAGCAATAGATATTAGATCATTTGCATATATATTTGAAGTAATACTTGATAGTATAAATATACTAAGTATTAGTTTTTTCATGCTCTCTCCTTTATGTTAGTATTAATTCATTCTCAGTTAATAGTTTTTATTATTAACTTAAGTTTATTGATTTTAAAAAATAATTTAAAATACAATATTACTTAAAGTAACTCTATTAATATTGCATAACACTATCTTACTCCTTCTTGTATCTTAGTTTCTTTCATGCTTAATATATCTTTAATAATAGAATCATATTTAGATTCTTTATAGTATTTAGTATTACTATTGTATGTATTATTATCTCTAATATCTAATACATCAAACATACTCTTTTGCATATTGGTTTGTGCAGAGAGGAGGAAGGATTCTAGGTTTCCTAAAGACTTTTTGCTAATTATATCTACAATGTTGTAACCATCAGTAGTGTAGTTATAAACAAAGCCATTTACTTCCACATTCTCACCATTTCTATAATAAGCACCAATAGTTGCTAAAGCATCTTGAATCTTTTCTAGCTTATCATTTGGAATATATTCTTGTGCTAGATTGAAAAATACATTGCTAACCTCGTTCATATCCTTAGAGATTTGCTTATATATTTCTAAGATTTCACTATTATCACTAATTGAATCTATACCAATATTTTTATTAGAACTATCATACATTGGAGAAGCCATCAAAATATCAGTTAGTTTATATCCGCCATTATCTAATATTTGTATATCTTCTTTGGTTGATACATTATTTATATAGTTATTTCTTGCTTCTATTGCATCTTTTATCTTTTGGCTTCCTTCTTTTTCATAAATGTATGACAAAATGTTATTAATTTCTTTTTGCAAATATTCCTTAGCGCTATTTAGCTGACCCTTTGATACATTTAGCTTTTGATTTCTCTTGGATTCTACTTGATTTTCAAAGTTACTATAATTTGTATGCACTTGCATATCTACACCAAAAATAATCTTATCTAGTGATTTTATATCATTCTTAATATCTTCAATATCTACTTTATTGCTTTCTTTGTTATCACTTCTTTTATCTATATTGCTATTTACAATCCCAAAATCAGAAAATTTATTATCCAAATATCTTGCTACTATCATTTTGGGCTCCTGCTATATTTCCAGCTACGCGCATGCTCTTTTGCCAAATAGCTAACTTGTCCCCTCAATCTCCCATAATTTTCACTCAATAATTTATCGGCATAATATTTATTTGTACTTCTTACTCTAACTGGATTATTAGGGTCAAACCCTATGATAGATAATGTCTGAATACTATTGCCACGCAAATCTACACCAACAGATACAGCTGGTATATACCTACCACTACCATCATCATAACTAAGAAGGGACAGCTCATTAGTGGAAGTTGGAAATAAACGATAATACGCCAAATAATAGACTTTACTTCCGCTATTGTCTTTAACTCCATTTGTATATACTCTATACCAAATGTTATTTTCATTATATATACTTGCTCCCCCCACAACCCTTTTCATCTCTTCATCATTTAATTCTCTAACATCTAGAGAATCTTTATTGTAGATTCCATTAGTAGCAATAGATATTAGATCATTTGCATATATATTTGAAGCAATACTAAAGATAAATAATAAACTAAAAATAACTCTTTTCATAAATTACTCCTTTCTATTAAAATTTAATAAATAAAATATTTTAAAAATAACTTACTTTGTAAAAAATATCTCATCTATATACTTCCTTAGAAATCTCTAATATATCTTTAATAATAGAATCATATTTAGATTCTTTATAGTATTTAGTATTACTATTGTATGTATTATTATCTCTAATATCTAATACATCAAACATACTCTTTTGCATATTGGTTTGTGCAGAGAGGAGGAAGGATTCTAGAGATATATTATTGTTTTGTATATTTGTTGGCTCTTCTTTAAGATAAGCCAAATAAGTTAATGGGTGTGATTTATCTGGCTTTACATCATAGTTATACACTTTACCATCTATCTCTACATTATCTCCACTAAGATAATAAGAATATATAGTAGTTAGTGCATCTGTTATTTTGTCTGCTTTATCATCACTAATATATGGCAACATAGCTCCAAAAAAATCTATTTCTTTCCTTATTGCACTACCTATGATCCCATTAAAAGTTACTTCATTGTTGTAGCTATCAGGCTTTATATCATAATCTCCAATAGATTCATTTTTTTCTATGAATCTCAAATTGCTTAATAGCTCCAATCCACCATTTTTAACCATAATATCTTTGTATTCTTGGCTATTTACATCTAAATTATCCATAGCATATCTTGCTTTTTCTATTAATTCTTTATGCTCTTCTAAAAAATTTTTCATCTCTTGTTGCAAAAATGCTTTTGCTTCATCTGCTTGTTGTTTATTTGAATGATTGATTTTATTGTTTAATTTATTTGTAATTTTATCAGCCAAAATATAATCATCGAATATACCACCATATGTGATACCATTTATCATTAAGTCATATCTTTCTTGGCTTTTGCTTACTAATCTATCTTTGTTATGTATATGTGCATTAAAGCTAGATTCTGTATTTGTATTATTAGAAGAATTATTTCTTATAAATAAGTTTGCATTATTGTTGATTGATGAAAGAACCATGAGATTGCCCTTCTTGCACACTATTTAGATGATGAATCTAAATAAATAAGATATCAAAAACGATACAAGCCACTTAAAGAATACAAGCAAAAATTATTCCATGAATAAATATTATTAGAGGAGTTATAGAAGCATGCAAATGCTCCTATAAATAAAGACTAAAAGAATATTTTTAAACTACCACTTATAACAAGTGCGTTTATAATGTCTATAAAAAATGCACCAACTAATGGCACAACGATAAATGCCATATGACTAGGCCCATAATGATGAGTAACAGTTTGCATATTAACCATTGCTGTAGGAGTAGCACCAAGTCCAAATCCACAATGTCCCGATGCAAGAACTGCTGCATCATAGTCTTTACCACAGAATCTAAATGTTACAAATATTGCATATAGAACCATAAGTGTAACTTGTATAGTCAAAATAACAATCATAGGTAATGCTAAAGACACTAGATCTAATATATTAATAGTCATAAGTGCAAATGCCAAAAATAAAGACAAGCTTACATTTCCAATTACACTTACTTCTCTATCAAAAACTTTATGCAATTTGGTTGCTTCAAGCACATTTCTCAAAATAGCACCAACAAGCAAACACCAAACGAATGTAGGTATCGTAACTGGCAAACTCCCCTTAGAATAATCTGCCACTATAGTTCCAATAAGCAAAGCAATAGCAATTAATGCTAAAGATTCTACAAATGAAGTAGCAGTTATTAGCTTTGGACGCTCTGGAGTTTCAAATGCAGTGCTATTTATTTGCCCATTTTCTTGTGCCTCTTTTGCGTGATTACTAGGAGCTAGATTATATTTTTTTACCAAATAATGAGCTACTGGACCACCAACCAAACCACCAGCGATAAGTCCAAATGTAGCACACGCAACAGCAACTTCTAATGCCGCATTAAAGTTATAAGGCATATCTTTAAACACAGAAGCCCATGCTGCACCTGTCCCATGACCTCCACTCATTGTTATAGAACCACCCAAAAGACCTATTAGAGGATTAACCCCCATGGCTTGTGCAACAAGAACACCTGCTACATTTTGTAAAAATAAAAGTCCTGTAACAATTATCAAAAAGCCAAAGAGTATCTTGCCACCCTTTTTAAAAGAAGCAAAATCAGCAGATAGACCTATACTTGCATAGAATGCCAACATTAATGGATCCTTTAAAGAACCATCAAAGTTGAATTTGATACCGAAATATTTAAGCAGTATAAAAATACCAATAGCCACAACAATTCCTCCAACTACTGGCTCTGGTATATTGTAATCTTGTAAAAACTTACTTTTACTTATAAAAAATCTACCAAGCAACAACACTCCCACCAAACATGCAAGTGTTGCATAGAAATTCATTGTAAGTTCCATGAATTACCTCCATTAATCAAATGCAATAAAAGTAACACGATGATTTTTAAAATTGTATAAATTATAGTTAAATTATATTTAACTTTTTGTAATTTTATTGAAAAGTTTCAAAAATACACTTTAGATTATCAAAAACGAACAATACCTCATCTTTAGTGATTACATAAGGTGGCATGAAATAAATGGTATTTCCAAGTGGTCGTAACAATAGCCCTTTCTTAAGCCCTTTGTTAAAAACCTCTAAACCTTTTCGCTCATTGACAAACCCAACAATATCAAAGGCTAATACCATACCACAACGCCTAAGATTCTGTATAAAATTAAATTCCAAAAGCTCTTGTGCCTTCTCCCAAATAAAATCACTTAGAATCTTGTTTGCCACTATTACATTATCTTTTTCAAAAATATCTAGTGTAGCATTTGCACATGCGCACGCAAGAGCATTCCCAGTGTATGAATGAGAGTGCAAAAAAGCCTTATTTTCATAAAATGGTGCATAAAAAATATTATAAACTTCATTCTTTAACAAAACCACAGATAGAGGTAGATACCCACCACTAATGCCCTTACTAAGGCATAAAAAATCAGGAGTTACACCACACTGCTCAAATGCAAACATGCTTCCAGTTCTACCAAACCCAACTGCTATTTCATCAAAAATGACATAAATTCCATATTTTCTACACAAATTTGTTGCTTCTTTTACAAATTCTGCATTATACATATTCATTCCACCAGCACATTGTATTAGTGGTTCAAGAACAAATGCAGCTATTTTATCTTTATTTTCTTTTAGTGTATTTTCTAATTCTTCTAATGATTCTAAATAGAAATCTCCTCTTGGTGCTTTTATTTTTATACTTTTGCATAAAAGTGGCTTGTAAGATTCATTATAAATTCCAATATCCCCTATGGATAATGCACCTATTGTCTCCCCATGATACGCATTTTGTAACGATATAAATGAATTTACATTTTTATCTTCAAATCTCTTAGCAGCAAATGCCATTTTTAATGCAACCTCAATAACACTTGAACCATTATCAGCATAGAAACATTTATCAAATGAATAATTTGTCAATTTTATTAATCTTTTTGAAAGAGTTATTATTGGTTCATGTGTAAAAGTAGCAAAAATAACATGCTCTAATTTATCTACTTGTTCTTTTAATTTTTGGTTTATGTAAGGATTACAATGCCCAAATATATTTACCCACCAACTTGATATACAATCGATATATTTTTCTCCATTATAACCATACAAATACACTCCACTAGCACTTTTTATAGGCACCAATGGGACATTTTTTTCAAAGTCATGCATTTGCATACAAGGATGCCAAATATATTCCAAATCTTCTCTAACCAAACTATCCATTAAAAATCCTTAAGAATTATAAGTATCCTTATTAAGTGCATTTAGATTCTTGTCTGTTAAAATAGCCGAAGTCATAGCACCAGATACATTGCTAGCAGTCCTTGCCATATCAACTATTGGATCTACTGCTAAAATCAAAGTAAGATACACAAAATACTCACCAAAGCCTATTCCTGTAAGCATGATTGAAGCTGCCATAGTTGCAGATCCCGGAACACCAGCGATTCCTAAAGAACCCAAAATTGCAATTAAAATAACCATCACAACAAATGTTAAATCAATATCAATTCCAATACAATATGCAATAAACACCGCAGAGAGTGCAGGAAAATATCCAGCACAACCATTTAGTCCAACCGTCGTTCCAATGGAAGCTACAAAGTTTGACACTGAAGAGCTAACTCCTAGCTTGTTTTGTAGCGTAGAAATAGTAAGTGGCAATGTCCCAACTGATGAACGAGAGCTAAAGGCAAAAAGCAATACAGAAAATGACTTTTTAATATACACAAAAGGATTTAGTCCATTTATCCCTAAAAGCACACAATGCACAACAAACATAACCATCATTGCAACATAAATTAATGCAATAAATAATAAAGCTATTTTAATTGCTTCAAACCCATTTGATACAACCACATTTGCCATCATGCACAAAATTGCATAAGGCATAAATGAAATAACAAAGCTAGTAATATTCATAATAATACCATGTAGTGCAAAAATAAATTTTTCAAAAACTTTATATGAGATTCTGTCATTTTGTTTTTGCAAACTTCTAGCACCAAACCCAATAAAAAACGAAAAAATTACAATTGCAATTATATTCTCACTAGTCATGGCCTTAGCTATATTACTAGGTATTAACCCAAGTAATATATCAGTAATGCTTAGCACATCTCGAATCTCTCTATTTCCAATTTGTATATCAAATCCACTACCAAGCTCAAAATACCAACCAAGTAAAAGCCCAACACACGCTGCAATAGCAGTGGTAAAAAGTATCCAAAACAAACTATATAAGAGTAAAGAAGCAACCTTTATATCTTTGGAGAGATTCATAACTACTTTAATAATAGACACGCTTATAATAGGTATTACAAGCATTTTGATAAATCCAATAAAAGCAGTTGAAACAAAACTAAACCATGTTTTAACTTCATTAAACCAAATTATTTCTTTAGCGCTTTTTACATCTGGATACCCAGCTAAATACTGCAAAACAAACCCAAGTACCAATCCAACAAAAAGTGCAAAAAGCATTCGTATTGAAAAGCTAATATTATTTTTATACATTTTATAAATTACAAAAAATATAACAAATAAAAACCCTAAAGTAACGATTGTTTGCAATTGAGATAATATTAAAAAAGATTCTACAAACTTCATAACAATACCTTAACATAAATAAAGAGAAAAATTTTAGGAAGTGAAGTTATAAAAAAAGTTCTTAAGTGAGACTGAAATTATAAAAGAAAATAGCAATGAGTTAAAAACTCATTGTATTAATATGCTCTAGGAATGCATTTCCACTCTATTTCTTTAGCAACAAGCTCCATATTTTGTGGTAATTGTGTTTTAGGATCTATTGCTTGAGAATTACTATCGTTATATGCATTATATCCACCATGTGGAACTGCCTCAACCTTTACAAACTTGCCAATAGTCAAATCTTTAAAACTACCATATATATCTTGCCCAAAAGCACCACAATCATCACCTTTAATTTCTGTATAAGGCAACACTTTTATAACTAACTTACCACCATTCATGCTAGATAGTGTTATAGTCTTATTTGCATTATCTACAGCACTTATTTGTCCATTGACATCAAAATCAAAATCAGCAAATGATAAACTACCACACATACACACACCTAAAACCATTGAAAGTAATTTCTTTTTCATAAATTCTCCTTAATAAATTTATGATGTGATTTTAGATTCTATTTATAAAGCAAGTGTGAATTATTTTTTCTCCAATAAAGAATCTATTTTAAAAATTAAATCTTCAGTACTTGAAATATTTTTTGTTACTATCATATATTTACCATTTACTATAAAGCTTGGCACACCTTGAAACTCTGCATACTGCATAGAATCACGCCATTTTTTTAGAGTATTTTGTGTATTTTTATCCTTTAGAATCTTTTTGTATTCTTCACTTGAAATCCCTAAAATAGCTAATCCATCGGATAAAAACTCATCTTCAGACTGCCACTTCTTTTGCTTTGTATGCATTAGGTCAAAATAAAGATTCGTAACTTTTTTAAAGTTTGAATTATTAGATTTTGTGCTAAGTCCAGTATCTAAATCCAAATTCAAAGCCACTGCTAGAATCTCGGAAAATACTTCATGCAACCTAACACCAGCACTTAAATGATAAGGATAAAATGCAACACTATTAGGCAAAAACTCTAACACCTTTGGTAAGTCTTTATTAAAATACTCACAATGCGGACAACCGACATTGAAAAGCTCTATTACACTATTTTCTGTATTTTTTATGGGATTCTTTAAGATAATATAGTCTTCACCTTCTTTTAAATCACCAGCAAACAAAACACCAAAACTTAAAATTCCTAAAAACAAAACTTTAAACAACTTCATTATTAATTCTCCTTAGTAATACAATTTTCAAAAATAAACTTATGCTCTTGTGGTAGTTTCTCAAAAATATTTTGTGCTAAGTTTCTAATCTCCCATAAAGCAGACTTAGAACTTCTTAAAGTTAGAAAATTTTGCAAACTTCTTGCATTGATACTCCAAGTTAGCTCTGTTTTGTAAGATTCAGGCATTGCAAATTTTGCTAAATCATTACTAATATTTACAATTAAAAGTTTGCGTAAATTTTCTAATGCCATTAAAGAGGCTTCATTTACTGCTTGATTTTCTGTAAAGACTAAGAATCTCTTAGCTCTATTTAAATTATCCTCACAAAATGGCAAAAAAGATTCTTCTTCTTTTAGTTCTTTTAGAGTATAGCGACTACTTTTTACCGATAAAGAAGCCATTCTATGTCTGGCAAGTTCTTGCAAGCAAGCCCTGCTTATACCTTGAATATAAAAAGTATAATTTAAATGTTCTAGCGTGGAGGCATGTTTAAATTTATTTCCTACTCTATCGATAAGTTCAATGTCTATTTCTCCACCATTATCACCTTTTTCAAAACTTTGCCAACAAGTTCTAATTGCATGAGAACAAATCTTTAAATCAGTGTAATTTAAAAGTGTTATTTCCATTTCGTTCCTTATTTAACATGTAATTTTAATCGTTGTGAATGAGCAATTGCAATGGCGATTGCATCTGTAATATCAAGTGGCTTTATCTCACCTTTAATCCCTAAAAGTCGCTTTACCATAAAAGCCACCTGCTCTTTTGTAGCCTTTCCATTGCCAGTTAGAGCTTTTTTAACTTGTAAGGGAGTGTATTCTGCAAAATTTCCAAGTTCTTGTAATATCTTTAAACTCAAAGCTCCCCTAAATTGTGCTAATTTTATAACACTTTGTGGATTATAAGCATAAAAAATATCTTCAATTGCAACATCATGTATTGTATGGCTTTTTAAAACTAAATCAATTCCCTCTACGAACTCTACAATTTGATGTTGTAAGATTCTTTCTTTTATTTTTATAAGTCCTGCTTCTAGTAATTTTATACCTTGATTATTTAATTCTAAAATAGCATAACCACAATTTCTGCTTCCTGGATCTATACCTAAAATATTCAATATTAACCTTAAAATTTAAGATTTGGTAGAATATTATCACAAAAAAGTTTTAGCTATAATTTCAAAATTATTCACAAATTATTCATAGGTTTTTCATAAGTTATTCACATGCATAACATATTATTAAAATTAAAAGACAAAATCACACCAGTAGAATTTGAAAACTACATACAACAGCTAACATACAACAATAAAGATTCAAGAGATGATAGGGCTGTATTTAATGTCCCTCATATGCGACTAGTTAGCTGGATACATAGAAGATATGCAAATAAAATAGCAGAAATATTTGAAGAAGAAACAGGAATAAAACCAGATGTAATAATAGAAGTGCTAGGAGCAAGCAAGAAAAAAGAAACAAGATTAAATATAAGAAAAGCACAAAATGCATCTAATTTGAATCTTTCTTTGACTTTTGATTCATTTGTTGTTGGAAATTCCAATAAATTTGCTTTTGATGTTGCAAAAGTGGTAGCACAAAATCAAGGCTCAAAATATAATCCTCTAATGATATATGGTGCTACTGGACTTGGAAAAACACATCTATTAAACGCCATAGGAAATGCAAATACAAGTGTTGGAAAAAATGTAATTTATACAACAAGCGAACAATTCTTAAATGACTTTTTAAATAACCTAAAAACAAATAATATGGAAAACTTTAGAAATAAATATAGAAAATGCGATTATTTATTAATAGATGATGTGCAATTTTTTATAGGAAAATCACAGATTCAAGAAGAATTATTTCATACATTTAACCAACTACAAAACGATAATAAACAAATAGTGCTAACATCTGATTGCCCACCAAAAGATATGGACGGATTAGAAGATAGACTAAAAGGAAGATTCACAAGAGGACTATTAGCAAATATAACTCCACCAGAATTAGAAACAAAAATAAACATAATAAAAACAAAATGTGCCACAGATGGAATCCACTTAAAAGATGACATTATAAACTTCATAGCAGCAAGCATTAATGATAATATAAGAGAGATAGAAGGCATATTAATAAAACTTAATTTCTCAATTACTCTAACAAATATGCAAGATGTAACAATAGAATTTGTCCGAGATATACTAAAAGAATATATAAAAGAGAAAAAAGAAAATATATCTTTAGAATCCATAATAGAAATAGTTGCAAAATATTTCAACATAAAACCATCTGATATAAAAGGTAAAAATAGGACACAAAGCATAGCTATAGCAAGAAAAATAACAATATATCTAGCTATAAAACTAACTCCAAATTCAACCCCAGAAATTGCAAAAGTATTTAATATGAAATCACCAAGCTCAATTAGCAAAGCAATGAAAAGCATAACAGAAGAAATAAACAAAGGCGGGAATATAAGTATAATAATAAACGACTTAAAAAGCAAAATTAAGTAATTTTTGATAAAATTTTATGAATTAATATGAATAAAAAATACAAAGTTATTCATCTATAAAATAAAGTAAAATAGGTTGTTAGAAACACTTATTCATAATTTCAACACACCTACTAATACTTCTAAATTTTTATTAATAAAGGGGACTTAATGCGTATAGTAATACAAAGCAGTGTGTTAGATAATATTTTTACATCACTTCAACCATTCTTAGACAAAAAAGATTCAAGCCAAATAACATCTCACATATATTTTGAAACACAAAATAATAAATTAATATGCAAAGCCACTGATTTTGAAATTGGATTATGCACATTTACAGAACAATTAGAAATACAAGAACAAGGAATCGCAACCGTAAATGGAAAACAAGCACTAGATATTATAAAAAGATTAAAAGATGGGGAAGTAGAACTATACACAAATAGTGAAAATGAGACATTAAACATAAAACAAAGTAAAAGCTCCTTTAAATTACAAATGTTTAACGCACAGGAATTCCCAATATTCCCAGAGTATGAATCACTACCAAAATTAGAAATAGATTCAAGCCAATTAATAAATTCTATGAAAAAAATATTCCCCGTAATAGATGTAAATAATATTAAAAGAGAACTAAATGGTGCAGCATTAGTTATAAAAGAATATTCATATGACTTTGTAGCAAGTGATACAAAAAGACTAGCAGTAATAAACTACAACAAAGCAACAGGCGGTAATGTAACTCTAATCTTCCCTAAAAAATCAATCACAGAGATTCAAAAATTATTCTTTGACAACATTGAATTATATTACAGCGAAAAAAGTGTAATTTTAAAATCACAAAATTATGTATTTTTCTCACATCTAATAAATGGAACATTCCCAGGCTATGAAAAGATAATTCCAAAAGAATTAAAAACACAAATTACAATACCAAAATCAAAAATAATAGAAGGTATAAAACTAATAAATGCAATTACAAATGATGTAAAAATAACATTTAGAAAAAATGAGATCCTATTTGAATCAATAAGCCAAGATAGTTCAGAAGCAAAAACACAAATAGATATAAATATAGATATAGAAGAAGATATTGAAATAGGTTTTAGTTCAAAACATATACTTGATTTTTTAAATTCAATAGATACAGCTGAATTTGTAATAGGATTAAACGAAACTAATGCATCTGTTGTATTGCAAAGTGAAAATTTTAAAACCGTAATCATGCCTATTATTTTATAAATTTAGAATCTATTAAGGATAAAAATGGAAAAAGAATACGCTGGAAGCAGTATCAAAGTTCTAAAAGGCTTAGAAGCTGTTAGAAAACGACCGGGAATGTATATTGGAGATACAAACATTAATGGTCTTCATCATTTAATTTATGAAGTTGTTGATAATTCTATTGATGAGGCTATGGCTGGATTTTGTGATCAAATATATATAACTTTGACAAAAGAAGGCAGTGCTATTATTAAAGATAATGGTCGTGGGATTCCAGTTGATATTCACCCAACTGAAAATATACCTGCAGCAACTGTTGTTTTAACTGTTCTTCATGCTGGTGGTAAGTTTGACCAAGATACTTACAAAGTCTCTGGTGGTTTGCATGGTGTTGGTGTATCTGTTGTTAATGCATTATCTAAAAGTTTGGTAATGACAATTCATAAAAATGATAAAGTTTATAGACAAACCTTTAAACAAGGGATTCCACAAGATGAGCTAGAAATAATAGGTAATTGTAATGATAGTGGAACTACAATAGAATTTATCCCAGATGATAGTATTTTTGAAGTTACAACTTTTCAAAGAGAGATTTTAGCAAAGAGATTCAAAGAATTAGCATACTTAAATCGTCAAATTACAATACATTTCAAAGATGAAAGAGATGATTTTGAAGAAGTTTATCACTTTGAAGGTGGATTAAATCAATTCATAGAAGATTTAAATAAAAAATCATTTATTTCTACAATTATTAGTTTTGAGGGTATGGAAAATAATGTAGAAGTGCAAATTGCATTAGCTTATAATGATGGATTTGATGAGAGAGTTTTAAGTTTTGTAAATAATATTAGAACAACTGATGGTGGGACACATGAATCTGGCTTTAGAATGGGTCTTACAAGAGCTATTACAAATTATATTGAAGCAAATGCAAATGCAAGAGAAAAAGATTCTAAAATCACGGGAGATGACATTAGAGAAGGTCTTGTTGCAGTTGTATCTACTAAGGTTGTAGATCCACAATTTGAAGGACAGACAAAAGGTAAATTAGGAAGTTCTTTTGTGCGTCCTATAGTTCAAAAACTTACCTATGAGAAACTAGCAAAATTCTTTGAAGAAAATCCAAATGAAGCAAAAGCCATAATGCAAAAAGCTCTCCTTGCAGCAAGAGGTAGGGAAGCAGCTAAAAAGGCAAGAGAGCTAACAAGAAAAAAAGAAACTTTTAGTGTTGGCACATTACCTGGTAAATTAGCTGATTGTCAAAGTAAAGATCCAAGTGTTAGTGAATTATATTTAGTAGAGGGAGATTCTGCTGGTGGTTCTGCAAAGCAAGGTAGAGATAGAGGTTATCAGGCTATTTTACCACTTAGAGGTAAGATACTAAATGTAGAAAAAAGCAGGCTAGATAAGATTCTAAAAAGTGAAGAAATTAAAAATCTAATTACAGCTTTAGGTTGTGGCATAGGAGAAGATTTTGATATTTCTAAAATACGCTATAACAAAATAATAATAATGACAGATGCTGATGTAGATGGTAGTCATATACAAACTCTTTTAATGACATTTTTCTTTAGATATTTAAAGGGAATTATAGAAGCAGGGTATCTTTATATTGCACAGCCACCGCTATATAGATTCAAAAAAGGCAAAAAAGAAATATATCTAAAAGATGAAAAAGCTCTATCAGAATATCTAATAGAAAATGGTATAGAAAATTTTGAATTTAGTGGAATTGGAACGAGGGATTTAATAGAATTCTTCAAAATTGTCGCACATTATAGAGCGACTTTGAATAATCTACAAAAAAGATTCCAGTTAATAGAAATTGTTAAGTTTTTAATAGAAAATAACAATTTAATTTCACTACAAAATACAGAGCTTCATAAAGAAATAAAGAAAAAGTTAGATTCTTTAAATTTTAATATTTTAAATGAAGTTATTAATGATGAGTTTATACATTTATATGTTCAGACAGATTCTGGGCTTGTAGATATAAAAGTAGATGACGAATTATTCTCTCATCCATTATTTACTGAAGCAAATTTCGTTTATTCTAAGATTATTGAGAGAGATTTAGGATTTTTAAATGGTAGTGATCCATTAGATATGCTAAATAATGTAGAAGAAAGTAGTAAAAAAGGTGCGTATATACAAAGGTATAAGGGATTAGGTGAGATGAATCCAGAGCAGTTGTGGGAGACTACAATGACACCTGAAAATCGCCGATTAATTAGAGTTGAGATACACGATAATGAGAGTGCTAGTGATGTATTCTCACTATTTATGGGCGATGAAGTAGAACCTAGACGAGAATACATACAAACCCACGCAAAAGAAGTTAAGCATTTGGATATTTAGTGATAGCAGAAACAAATAATTTTGAATTTATAAGAGACAATAAAACAAGAGTAATTGTTCCTTTTTTTCAAAGACCTTATGTATGGAAAAAAGATCACTGGAAGCAATTACTGAGTGATTTAAAAGATAGTTTTAAAGAAAATAGAAGTATTTTTTTAGGCTTTATTATTTTGAAAGAAAATGATAAAAAAATTTACTCTATTATAGATGGACAACAAAGACTTACTACTTGTTCGATTTTAATTAAGATTTTGTATGATTTTTTAGAGCAAGAACAAAGAGACGAATTAGATTTAAGAAATTATCTATTTGATAAAACAAATATAAAAATTAATCATTCAAAGCTAGATAAAAAAAATATGAAAAAATTATAACAGGTGAAATTATTGATATCAAAGAAGAAAAGGGAATTTTTGGTTGTTTTAATTATTTCAAATCAGAAGTTGAGAGATTAAAAAAAGAAATTAATTTATATGAATTTGCAAAATTTATTACAAAAGAAGAAAATAAATTATGGGTTATTATATATTTAGATGAAAATGAAGATGAGCAAAAAATATTTGATTCTATAAATTCCAAAGGACAGAGATTGTCTTCTACTGATATTATAAAAAATGCTTTATTTGATAAGATTATAAAAATTACAAACGAAAATAAAGCTATGGAGTATTACCAAGATTACTGGAATAATGTATTTGATAAAGATGAGGCAACACAAGAATTTTGGAATAAAGAAGTTGAAACCGGTAGAATTAAAAGAAGTAGAAGCGAGATACTTTTGCATTCTTATGCTACTATAAATGGTATTTTTAAAAGTGAGCATAGTTTAAGCCATTTAAGTTCATTGTATAAAGAGCATATTAAAAATTTAGATGAAAATAAGCTAAAACAAATACTAAAAGAATTAAAAGATTATTCAGAAATATATCGTGATTTTCCAGATATAAATAAAGAAACTACTTTCAAATATGAAAAATATGAATTAAGATTTTTTCACATAATAAGTGTTTATAACATTAATACAATTTTGCCTTTAGTGTTGTTTTTAAAAAATTTATTAAATCAAAAAAAGAGTATTTATAAAGAATGTCTATATTTATTAGAAGCATTGATTGTATGTAATATTTTATGTAATGTCAGTAGCAAGGATTATAATAAGTTTTTTCCACAAATTATTGAAAAAATTAAAGGAAAACAAGATAATGATGTAATAGATAGCATAAAAGAAGCAATTTGCGAAAAATACAAAGATAAAGAAAGTTTTGATAAAGATAAAATAAAAAGTAAGCTTAAGTGCATAAAAAATAACAAGAAAGCAACTTTAATTTTATTTTGGATTGAATTATATAAGCGAGAACAAAAGAAAGATTATAAAGATGATACTTCATCTCTAGAGTATAATTATACTCTAGAGCATTTATTACCGCAAAGTTGGGAAACACACTGGAGTGATATTATACAAGATGAAGAAGAAGCTAAGGAATTCATATACCAAATAGGAAATATGACTTTATTGAAAAGCAAACTTAATTCTACTTTACAAAATAATTCTTGGAATAATAAGCTTATTCGTATCGATGGTAAGGTTAATACTGATTTATTAATAAATAAAGAATTAGAAGATAAACTTTGGACTAAAACTGAAATAGAAAAAAGAACTTCAAAATTTATAGATGATTTTTTTAAAATTTGGAATGTAGATTTATTTGAGATTTAAAAAATGTAAAATTAATAAATAAAATATAGGGTTTTTTTATGAGTTTAAAATATGTTAATGGTAGAACTATGAAGCAAAATCATAGCAATGTTTTTGACGAGTATTTTACGAAGCCAGAAGTTTCAAAAATGCTTTTTGAAAAAACTAAAAAAGTTATTTCAAAATATGAAAATATTAGTAAATATACTTGGGTTGAACCAAGCGTTGGTGATGGTTGTTTTTATAGCATTCTTCCAGAAAATAAAATAGGTATAGATATAAATGAAACACAATTTAATACGATTCAATGTAATTATTTAGAATTTGAATTACCTAAAAAACCAATTATTGTAATTGGAAATCCACCTTTTGGTCATCGAGGAGTTTTAGCTTTAGAATTCATAAAACATTCTAAAGGAGCTGATTTTGTAGCTTTTATTTTACCTATGTTTTTTCAGAGTTTAGGTAAAGGTTCTATTAGATATAGGATTAAAGATTTTAATTTATTGTATGAAGAATCTTTGCCAAATAATTCATTTTATCTTAGTAATGGAAAAGAAAAAGATGTGAAATGTTGTTTTCAAATTTGGAGTAAAAATTATAAAGATGAAAAAAATGAATTTAGTTGGTATAGACAAAAAGAAAAGCAAGAACCATTTTCTGATATTTTAAAAGTTGTAACAGTTTCATTAGCAAAAAATAGAGAATGTGGCAAAGAATGGATTTTTAATAAAAAAGCAAATTTTTATCTTTCATCTACTTTTTTTAAAGAAAATTCAGTAGTAAAAGAATTTTCTGAAGTTAAGTATAAAAGTGGTGTGGCAATAATTTATAATGAAAATTCTAATAAACAAGAACTTGATAAACTTTTTTTGAATGCTGATTGGAAAAAATATAGCTCACTTGCTACTAATGGTTGTAGACATATAGGAAAATCACATATATTTCAGTTACTTAAAGATGAGGGTTTTTAATTTGAGAGATATTTTGTTAAAAATCATAGAAAGTAAGTATAATGAATTAAATAAATATAAACAAAGTGGTATATTTGATAAGATTCAATATTTTGAAGGAAATGCTATAGGGCAGATAGGAGAAAAATTTATAAAGGAGATTTTTATATATAATAATATTCCATTTGATAATGTTGAAAAAGAAACAATACATGATGAATTTGATTTATTATCAAATGGTAAAAAAATAGAAATTAAAACAGCAAGAAAAGGTTTAAAAAATAATACCTTTCAATTTAATGGAATAAATCCAAAGTATAACTATGATTATATTATTTTATTAGGTATTACATATGATGATGTGTATTACCACATAGTAGATAAAAAGCAAGATTACATTTATAATCACTCATTAAGGAAAGAATTTATTAAAATTAATAATAAAGATAAGCAATTAGTGCAAATGAATCCAGGAAATTCTGTTAATTATAAATTAACATTAAGTATAAATGATTTAAAAAATATAGATAGTTTAATTGATGATATCCAAATTTTTAAAATATAAATTAGATTCTTGTTTTAGCATTTTAAAAATTCTTTAGCAATATAATAGCTCATTAATGGTGGGACTGCGTTGCCAATTTGTGCATATGCAAAAATAATCTCAAATCCAGCTTTAATAAATTCTAAATCAAGCCAACTACAACCATAAAAAAGACTAATTACACTCTTCAAGCAAGTTTCTTAAAGATTTTATTAAAATTTGTATATTGATAGTAAAAGAAAATATAAAAATATTTTAAAAAAGAATTGCTAGAGGGATAATCCTCTAGTTTAAAATTATAGATATCCAGCAATGCCAGCTATAATATATCCAAATACACAAGAGCTAAATACTCCTATAAGTCCAGGTAATATAAAACTATGATTAATTACAAATTTACCTATTTTTGTAGTGCCAGATCTATCAAATTGAATCGTAGCAAGGTCACTAGGATAAGTTGGCAATATATAATAGCCATAACAAGCAGGTGCAAAAGCAACAATCACAGCAGGATGCACCCCAATACCAAGTGCTAATGGCACAAATGCAGCAATAGCAGCAGCTTGAGAATTAACAAATTTTGAAATAAGTAGAAGCATGATTGCATATGTCCATGGATAATGTTGCACTATCCCTCCTAATGCTTCTTTCATCATTGGAGTGTGCACTGCAAACATTGTATCAGCCATCCATGAGATTCCAAATACTGCAACAAGAGCTATCATACCTGATCTAAAAATTTCATTTTTTCCTATTTTTCCAGCATCTACATCTGTAAAAATTAATAGTGCAGATCCAGCTAAAAGCATGAATATCTGTATTACAGAAACCATACTCATAGCTTTACCATCAAACTCGGGTCTTAAATTTGGGAAAGCACCAAGTAATGCAACAATAACAATAGCAGCTAAAAATATCCACATAGCAAGCCATTGTTTTGCAGGTAATTTTTCTCCAAGAAGAGTTTTAGAATCTCCATACACATATTTTTTAAATTCTTCATCTTTTAATTTTGCTTGGAATTCTTCATCTTTGTCTAAGTCTTTACCTCTAAACCAAGAATAGATTCCAACACATAATACACCAAACAATGTAGATGGAATTGTAATTTTTAATAAATCAATATATCCATCAAATCCAGCTAATGGGTGATTTGAATTTAATAATAATGCTGTTAATGATACAACTGCTACTGATACAGGTGAAGCAATAATGCCCATTTGAGATGATATTGATGAGGCTGCCATAGGTCTTTCCGGTCTTATACCATTTTTAATAGCAATATCATAAATAATTGGCATCATTGTATAAACAACATGTCCAGTTCCGCAAAGAATAGTTAAAAATGTAGTAACAAATGGTGCTAGGATTGTAAGAAATTTTGGATTTCTTCTTAGAATCTTTTCTGCTATTTGTAGCATTACATCTAATCCACCACTAGCTTGTAAAGTAGCACTAGCAACAACAACTGCTAAAATTGTAAGCATAACATCAATTGCAGGTTTTCCCGGTTTAACCGCAAAACCAAATGCAAGAACTAATAAACCTATACCACCAAGCAATCCAAGTGCAATACCACCCTTCTTTGCTCCATAAAATAAACAAATAAGCACGACTACAATTTGTATTGTAAATTGCGTCCCTTCACTTAAATTTACTAATAAATCCATAACCCCTCCTTAATCTTTATGGAATATTTTATTTTATCACAAATGTTATAGTTTAAGGAGGATAGTTAAGTTATATTATTTTACTTTCTTTTTTTTGTATTAATCTTACTATATTTGGTATATGTTTATAAAATATTATAAAAGCTATTATTACTAAAGGAGTGTGAGTTTCTATATATGGCACTTCAGGGTGGATTATAAAACTAGAGCTAACACCAATTAATACACCAAATAATGAAGCTATAGAGGATATTTTTAGTATTTTACCAACTATAAACCAAGTTACAAGTCCAATTAATGCTTCTAGCGGTAAAAACATAGCAATAACACCAACTCCAGTAGCCACACCCTTACCACCTTCGAATCTCAAAAATGGTGAATAACAATGTCCAAGAACAGCTAATAGTGCTATAAACCATTGAGCTTCGTAAGTAAGTCCCAAATATCGTGCTATTGCAATTATTATTATTCCCTTTAGTGCATCACTTATTATAGTGAGTATTGCTATTTTTTTTGCGATTTCTGGTTTTGTTTCTTTTAATACTCTTAAAACATTTGTAGCTCCTATACTACCACTGCCATGTTCTGTTATATTTATTTTTCCAAATATTTTGCCATATATCAAACCAAATGGAATCCCACCAAAAAGATATGCTATTAGATAGAAGATTCCATTAATGCTAGTAAAAAAATCGATAACGAATCCTAATAAAGCCATATTACCTCTTTTTATGTTTCATGTGAAACAATTATTTTTTGTATGCTTGATATAGAAAATATCCCATACCAACTATAAATACGAAAGTTAAAAATACGAGCATTATTATATCTAAGACTTGCATTATTTTCCTTTATAGTGTTTTTTCTCTTTCTCTTAGTTGTCCGCATGCAGCTGATATATCTAGTCCCTTGCTTTCTCTAATAGTGCATAGAAGTCCTTTTTTTAGTAAATATTCTCTAAAAGATTCAACCTTTTCTTTACTTGGGCGTTTGTATTTGCTACCTTCATGAGGATTGAAATATATTAGATTAACTTTAGCTTTTATCTTATTTAGTAATGCTACTAATTTTTTAGCACTATCTAATCCATCATTTAAACCATCAATCATTAGATATTCAAACATAACCCTTTTTCTATTATCTATTGGAAAGTTTGCTATTTCATTTATTATAGATTCTATATTATATGCTTTGTTTATTGGCATTAGTTCTGTTCTTAGTTCATCATCTACGGCATGTAGTGATATTGCTAGTTGCACACCTAAATTTAACTCACCAAGTTTTTTAATTTTTGGAGCTAGTCCGCTTGTAGAGATTGTTTGTCTTCTTACAGAAATATCAAGCCCATTATTATCCTTTAGAATCTCTATACATTTTTTTGTATTTTCTAAATTATCTAGTGGTTCGCCCATACCCATATAGACTATATTTACTGCTTTGTTGCTAGGAATATTTTGAATCTTTTTTATAAAGAATACTTGATATACCATTTCTCCAGAATCTAGATTCCTAATAAACCCACCTTTAGCAGTTAGACAAAAGCTACAACCAACTTTACAGCCTATTTGCGATGATAGACATAGGGTGTATTTATCTTCTTTCATTTTTAGAAATACAGATTCATATGTATAATTATCTTTAGTTCTAAAGAGATATTTAACGCTACCATCTTTACTTTCTTCAAACTTCACCATATCTACTAATTTAGTAGTGAAATTTTCTTTTAAATACTCTCTTAGTTCTTTTGGGAGGTTTAGCATATTATCAAAGTTGTCTTCATATTTTGTATATAGCCAATTATAAATTTGCTTCGCACGAAATTTATGGAATTTTGATAGAGATTCTTCTAGCTCTTGTAATGTGAGAGAAAATATATTTTTCTTTTCATTTGGCATTTTTTGACCTTATGTATTCTTCTAAATTTTTCATTGCTTGTTTGTGATTGTTTAGGAATTCTTTGTGCGAATCTTTATGTATATGATTTGTTATACAAAATATCCCTAATGCTGGAATGCTAAATTCCTTAGCCACAGATAGAATGCTAAAAAACTCCATATTTTCGTATCTGATACCCATTTTAAATAATTTTTGTGCTAGGTTTTGATTGGTGCTTATGTAATTACTGCAATTTACTATGTTTAGGAGTTCTTTTGTTTCATGTGAAACATTTTCTAATGTGATATAGTTATCAGTTGGTGTGTATGAATCTGAAGTTAAAAATGATAACTCTATATTACTAGCACTTTGGGATTCAAATATATCTAATAACTTAGCACTATTATCATAAGCCCCACAGCTTCCTATAAATACTATTTCTTCTGGCTTATCATGCATTATAGATCGGACAAGATTTATAGTACTATTTACTAATCCTACTCCAATGGGCTTTGCAAATGCAAAACTTTCGATATTACCAGCACAATAAATCATAGCTTCTCTCTATAATATAGATGAGATTCATTTTTCTTTATTGTTTTTGTTTCTGGGATTTTTAGCACTTCATAGAATCTAGATTTCTCTAAAAATGCAATTTCAATTATATCTCCAACTTTCACATTTCTACTAGCTTTTATAGCTATACCATCTATCTTTACTACGCTATTTTCTATCATATCTTGTGCTATTGTTCTTCTTTTAGTTATATTTACAGCATTTAAAAACTTATCAACTCTCACAAATAACCTTATTTTTTGATTTATTCTACATAGTTTTGGCTTAAATATGGAATTAAGAGGCTTAATAATCTTGTAATAGCTTTTTTCTTATAATCGTTCGAATCTTAAGGCTAAGGAGAAGTTATGAAAGAGATTAAAAAAGTAGTTTTAGCATATAGCGGGGGGCTTGATACAAGCGTGATTTTAAAGTGGCTTGGTGATACTTATAATTGTGAGGTAGTAACATTTACAGCAGACATCGGACAAGGAGAAGAGGTAGAGCCTGCAAGAGCAAAGGCACAGAAGCTCGGCATAAAGAATGAAAATATCTTTATTGAAGATTTGAGGGAAGAATTTATTAGAGATTTTGTGTTTCCTATGTTTAGGGGAAACACCATTTATGAAGGAGAATATTTACTTGGCACGAGCATCGCACGACCACTTATAGCAAAAAGACTAGTTGAAATTGCCAAAAAAGTAGGTGCTGATGCAATCTCTCATGGTGCCACAGGCAAGGGAAATGATCAAGTGCGATTTGAAATAGGTGCATATGCACTAAACCCAGATATTAAAGTCATCGCTCCTTGGAGAGAATGGGATTTAAACAGCCGTGAAAAGCTCCTAGACTATGCAGAAAAAGCAGGAATAGAGATAGAAAAGAAAAAGAATAAATCTCCTTATTCAATGGACGCAAATTTGCTTCACATCAGCTATGAAGGGCAGATATTAGAAGATCCAAATGTCGCTCCTGAAGAGGATATGTGGAGATGGTCTGTAAGCCCTAAAAATGCACCCGATAAGCCTACAATTATCACAATAGAGTTTAAAAATGGCGATGGTGTGGCAATCAATGGAGAGAAGCTAAGTCCAGCAGAGTTTTGGGCAAGACTAAATAAGCTTGGTGGTGAGAATGGAATCGGACGCCTTGACTTAGTAGAAAATCGCTATGTGGGAATGAAATCTCGTGGCTGCTATGAAACTCCGGGTGGCACAATCTATCTAAAAGCACATCGTGCAATAGAATCTCTATGTCTTGATAGAGAGGAAGCACATTTAAAAGATTCTCTAATGCCAAAATATGCCGAGCTTATTTATAATGGATATTGGTTTAGCCCAGAGCGAGAGGCACTACAAGCACTCATTGATAAAACGCAAGAAAAAGTTGAGGGTATAGTAAGACTAGAGTTATATAAAGGTAATGTAACAATTCTAGGGCGTGAATCTAAAAAATCCCTCTTTAATGCTGCATATAGCACCTTTGAAGAAGATTCTGTCTATAACCAAAAAGATGCTGCAGGATTTATAAAGTTAAATGCGTTGAGGTTTATAATTGCGGGGAAAGCAAGATAGAAAAGTTAAGGAAGTAAATTGACTTTATTAAAAAATTATGCAGATTGTCTATTTAATGATTTTTTATTTACTAAAGAAATTTTTTTAAAAAATTTAAAAGGTAAAAGTTTAACTTATAAACGCTACACAAAAAGCCCACTGCGTTATGGTGGGGGTAAATCTTTAGCCGTTGGGATGATAATAGAGAATTTTCCAAATAATGTAAAGCGTGTAGTTAGCCCATTTATTGGTGGGGGTAGTTTAGAAGTAGCGTGTGCTTTGGAATTAAATTTAGAGGTTTTAGCCTTTGATATTTTTGATATTTTGGTTAATTTTGGCAGGTGTTAAATAAAGATTCTAAAGCACTTTATGAATCCTTGGAGAAGTTAGAACCGACAAAAGAAACCTATGAAAAAATTAAAGATGAACTAAAACTTTATTGGAATGAAAGGCATAAAAATCCACAAAATAAGCCTCAAATTAATCTAGATTCTATCACTTTTGCAAGAGATTATTATTTTAATTTTAATCTTAGTTATGGTCCTGGATTTCTAGGATGGATGAGCAAGATTTATGAAGATAAAAATCGCTATTTAAACACCTTGGAAAAAATTAAAAACTTCAAAACACAAAATCTAAAAGTAGAATGTAAAAGTTTTGAAAAAGTTTTTAGAGAATATCCAAACGACTTTTTCTATTGTGATCCGCCTTATTTCTTAGAAGGAGATTCTAAGATGTTTAAAGGAAACTATCCTATGAGAAATTTTCCTATTCATCATAATGACTTTAATCACGAACTTTTGGCAGAGTGTTTAAAGAATCACAAAGGAAAATTTATTTTAAGCTACAATGATTGTGAATTTGTGCGAAAAGCCTATAAAGACTTTAAGATTCTAGAGCCAAAATGGCAATACACAATGGGACAAGGTGAGATTAGAATCGGTAAAAATCGCATAGAACGAGGTGATGATAATAATATAAAGCAAAGCCACGAGCTTTTAATTATAAAGGAGTAAGTAATGAAAATAAGTGAGGTAAAAACTGCTTTAAAATCGCTGATGTTGAGTTTGTAGAGGGTAGCACAAAACTTAATTTTAATTATTTAAAAGAGCTAAAAAATGAAAATGGTGAGCCACTACCACAAAAGATTCTAACTGATAATGTAGCTAGGGTATATTTAATTGTTGTTAATGGAGAGATTAAGAAAATTGGTGGAAGTCAAGCAAATGGAGGAATTAAAAGCACTTTAGAGATTTATAGAGATGGTGGAGTAAAAGGGCGTCCTAGCATACGCAGTTTTGGTGTGTGGTATTTTTTGTATTATACGATTTTAGAGGGTGCAAAAATAGAATTTTATATGATTTACCAAGAAAATTTTGAAAAAGAAATTAAAGGTTTATTTGGAACTAAATTAGTGCAAAATGCGTATATTTCATATAAACTTATAGAACAATGTTGCATTGATGATTATTTGAAAGAAGAAAATGGAAAATACCCAGAATGGAATGTGCAAGAGCAAGGAATGGATTGGCCACTAGAAATCAAAAATGAACACGCAACATTGCAACAAAACGCACAAAATAGAGAAAAGAAAGTGAATAGAAAAGAGGTTAAAAGATAATGCAGTAATGAGCTATTCTAGTTTATATTTATTGCAAATAGTTACAAATATCTTTTATAAACTACAAAAAGCTTTTTAATTATTTACTTGATTTGATTTGACATGTTACAATCTACCTAAACTCTAAAGGATAAGATTGATACAAGGTCTAAATGTAGATTCTGCACTTAGTTTAAGCGTGTTGCAAATGCAGTATTTTGGTGTTGTGATTGTAAAAATAGAAGACTCCAAACTAAGCATAGTAACCACAGAAAAAAGCGAGAATCTAGATTCTTTTAAAGCATTACACAAAGATAAAACTTTAGAGATAAATACAATAAATGAAGATAGTTTTAATAGCTTAATAGAATATCTACAGGTAGAAGAGCAAATAAACAAATATAAATCTTCCATGCTACAAGAAATAAATGATGAAATCACACAAGATGGCACTTCTAGTGCTATGAATCTCTTAACACTTATCTTGCAAGAATCTATCTATAAAAATGCAAGTGATATACACTTTGAAAAAGATATGAATAACATGCGTATAAGGCTTAGAGTAGATGGAATCTTAATTGATAGATTTTTGTTTGAAGAAGTTTGTTTTGCACCACTTTCTTTATGTTTGAAGCTAATTGCAAACCTTGAAATAACTGAAAATAGCGTAGCACAAGATGGGAGATTCTCCTTTAATCTTAAAAGAAAAAATGGAGAAAATAATGAGTTTGACTTTAGAGTCTCAACTTTACCTCTAATAGATGGCGAATCAATAGTTCTTAGAATCTTGGACAAAAATAAGACAATATTAACGCTAGATAATCTTGGGTTTTGTGAATCTCAACTGCAAAAATTGGAGTATCTATATAACTTGCCATATGGGCTAGTTTTAGTTACAGGTCCTACAGGAAGTGGGAAAAGCACGACTTTATATGGAATGCTAAATATAATAAAAAATAAGAATCTAAAAATAATCACAATAGAAGATCCAGTAGAATATAGACTGCAAGAAATATCTCAAGTTGCCATAAATCATAAAGTAAGCTTTAGCAATGTGTTAAGGAATGTATTAAGACAAGATCCAGATGTGATAATGATAGGTGAAGTAAGAGATAAAGAAACGCTAAAAATAGCTATACAAGCAGCATTTACAGGGCATTTAGTATTTGCTACTCTTCATACAAATGATTCTTTAGATGCTATTTCTAGGATATTAGAGCTTGGTTTAGAGCCTTATTTTATATCACAGGCATTAAGTGGGATAATCTCTCAAAGGCTAATTAGAAAACTATGTACTTGCAAAGAAAAGACAGATATAGGATTTATAAAAAAAGCATGTCAAAAGTGTAGTTTTACCGGGTATAAAGATAGAGAAGTAATCGCTGAAATATTATTAAACGATGAATCTTTGAGTGATTTTATAAATGGGAAAATAACAAAAAGTGAGCTATTAGAAATAATAGAGGCAAAACATGAGAACTTCTCTCTAACAAGCCAAGCAATGCTGAAAGTAAAGAGTGGTATAACTGATATTGATGAGGTTTATAGGGTTGTTAAATGATTTTTTATATCACCTATAAAAAAGATGGTAAGTTAAAATCCAAAAAAATAAAATGTGATAGTTTTGAAGCATTA
The DNA here is from genome assembly GCF_027859275.1 of Helicobacter sp. WB40. Lineage (NCBI taxonomy): Bacteria > Pseudomonadati > Campylobacterota > Epsilonproteobacteria > Campylobacterales > Helicobacteraceae > Helicobacter > Helicobacter sp. WB40. The sequence goes on from NZ_JAQHXS010000004.1 coordinate 58,824, forward strand.
GATATAACATTAAGTAAAGAGCAAATAAAGCCAATAAAAATAGAAACAAAAGAGAGTATATTTAATAGATTTATAAAACTAAAACCAAGCACAAAAGAAATGATAAATATGTTCTATCATATAAAGCTTGGATTAAAGGCAAAATTACCATTCAATAAAATACTAAGCGATACGCTAGATGGGACAAAAAATAAAAAATTACAATTACAAATACAAAGAATCTTGCTTGGACTAAATGCTGGAAAATCGTTGCATATGTGTTTTGTTGAGGCAAAATTTAGTGATTTTATATGTTCTATGATAGATATAGGTGAGAAATCTGGGAATTTACTATCTTCTTTGGAATTTATAATTTTGGATTTCAAAAACAAAGCAAAAAATACAAAGCTTTTAAAAAAGGCTATTTCCTATCCTGCATTTGTTTGTGTTGTTATGGCATGTGTGTTTTTGGCTATTACTATTTTTGTTTTGCCACAATTTGAATCCTTGTTTTTGAGTATTAAAGGAGATTTGCCTTTTGCTAGTGTCAGCTTATTATTTATGAGATTCTTGGTTTTAGAATATGGAATCCTTATTGCAGTAATTTTTATTATTATTTATATAATAATAAAAATATTTTATCAAAAGTCATGTTTTGTAAGAGAAAGATTGTCTTATTTGTCTTTAAAACTACCATATTTTGGAGCGGTATTTTATTATTATGAAAGTGTGAAATTTTTCCTTAGCTTTTATTGGACTTATAAGAGTAAAGTGAAACTAGAGGCTGCATTAAGCATATCTATACAATCTCTAAATAATGAATATTTAAAATCAAAGTTAAATAGTGTGTATATAAGTGTAAATAAGGGGTTTAGTCTCCAAGAATCTTTGCTTAAATTAAATATATGGGATAGCCTAACAAAGCAACTTCTAAAAAGCAGTAAAGATGAAGATGGGTTTATAGAGAGTATAGAGCTTATTTTGGAATTGCACAAAGATGAGTTAGAAAGCAAGGCAGAATCTTTACTTAGCATAATAGAGCCATTTATGATTTTTGTCTTAGGATTATTGGTTTTGTGGTTGGCACTTGGCGTATTTTTGCCACTTTGGGAGTTACCTAGTCAGATACAAATATAGATTCATTGGCATTTAAGAATATAATTATTAATATTTGAACATATGAATATTTGTTCATATATAAATTTATTTTAAAGAAATATAATGCAAACAAGAGATGAAATTTTAGAAAAAGTAGCAAATAATCTACCAAAGGAAGAATTGTTATACGAGTTAGCAGAGCTTTTTAAAATATTTGGTGATTCTTCTAGGATAAGAATCCTATCGTTATTAAGCAAAGAGAAGTTATGCGTAAGTGAAATTTCAAAAATATTAAATTTGTCTAATTCTGCAATATCTCATCAATTAAGAATCTTACGTCAAGCAAGGCTTGTTAGATACCAAAAACATGGCAAAGAAGTCTATTATGAACTTGACGATGATCATATAGAAAAGATATTTGAGCAGGGATTAGAGCATATTCAAGAGGTGTAAGGAATAGTAATGGAAGGCTGTTGTAATAGTGGTTGCTGTGGTGGCAAGAAAGAAAGAGCTAGTTATAGGCAGATATTATTTATAGCAAGTTCGACTATATATGTATGCACTTTAGGCATAGATTTTATGAAGCTAGATGTGCAAGAGTTAATTTTGAGTGCTATATATTTATTTTGTTATTTTGCTTTGGGTTATGAGATTTTAAAAGAGGCATTCTTAGGGCTTGTTAGGAAAGAATTTTTTAACGAAAATAGTCTTATGGCTATTGCTTCTATTGGTGCATGGATTATAGGCGATGGTGCAGAGGCTGTTGCTATTTTGCTTTTTTATCGCGTTGGAGAGAGTTTAGAATCTCTAATAGTAGAAAAGTCCAAACAATCAATAAGAAACCTAAGTTCTCTAAAAATAGAATCAGTAAAGATTCTACAAAACAATGAAATACAAGAAAAAGATCCAAAAGATATTAAAATAGATGATATTTTAGTTGTATTAGCAGGAGATAGAATCCCTGCTGATGGTGTGATTATAAAGGGTGAGAGTAGTATTGATAACTCTGCATTAAATGGTGAATCTCTACCACAAAGTGTAAAAAGTGGTGATTCTTTGCTATCAGGTGGGATAAACTTGGAGGGCACATTACATATAAAGGCTACAAAAAGTTATGAAGATTCTGCGTTTTCTAAAATTATAAAGCTAATTGAAGAAGGTCAAGCACAAAAAAGCAAAAGTGAAGAATTTATAAGAAAATTTGCTAGACTTTATACCCCTATAGTTACGCTCTTAGCATTGGGTATCGTCATTTTCCCTACTTTGTATGAAGTTTTATTTTTAGATTCTGTGTTTTTAGAGAGTTTTAAAACATGGCTTTATAGAGGGATAATCTTTCTTGTCGTATCTTGTCCTTGTGCACTTGTTATATCTATACCACTTACATTTTTTGCCTCACTTGGAAGGGCGAGCAAAGAAGGTATTTTAATCAAAGGTTCTAGCTATTTAGAAACTCTAAATAGTGTAAATGCGATAGTATTTGATAAGACTGGGACGCTAACAAAAGGTGAGTTAAGAATAAAAGAAATATATCTATATTCTAAATATGATAAAGAATTTGTATTAAAAATAGCAAAATCATTAGAGAATAATTCAAATCACCCAATAGCAAAAGCAATACAACTATCGCAAATAGATGAGATATTAAATATTGATAATATAAAAGAGAGTGCAGGGGGCGGTATAAGTGGGACTTATAATGGTGTAAATGTAGCAGTAGGAAATGCAAGATATATAGAGTCCATAATACAAAAAAACATAGAAGTTAATACAGATTCAAAATGCCAAGTATTTGTAGCGTATGATTTAGAACTAATATGTAGCATAGAGCTAGAAGATGAATTAAAAAATGAAGCAGTAGAATCTATAAAAGAGCTTCAAAGCTATGAACTCTATATGCTAAGTGGAGATAGAGAGAATATAGCAAAGGAAATTTCTAATATTGTTGGGATTAAAAATTATTATGCAGAATTATTGCCAAGTGATAAAGTTACACATTTAAAAAGCATAATAAAAGAGCAAAGCAAGAATCATAAAAGAACCATATTTGTAGGAGATGGGATAAATGATGCACCATCTTTAGCCTTAAGTGATGTTGGAATTGCAATGGGTAAAGGCAGCGATGTAGCACTAGAGGGAGCTGATGTAGTTATTTTAAACGATGATTTAAAAAAGATTCCAAAGCTTTTAAAAATAGCTAAAAAAACACGCACAATCCTTTGGCAAAATATAATCTTTGCATTAGGGGTTAAAGCAGGAATCATGATTTTAGGTGCATTTGGTGTGGCAAATTTATGGGTAGCACTTTTTGGTGATGTGGGTGTAGCACTCCTTGCACTATTAAATGCAATTAGAGCTATAAGGTAATTTAGTAGTTGCAATATTTAGACTAACAAGATATAGCCTTTGTAGTATCACACTGGAGTGTTTTGCGTTTATTACAAGGCTTTATCTTTTGTTATTGTGAGATTTACACTCCCACTTCTGTCATTATAGAATTAACCATCTTTTTATCTTGTCATTGCAAGGAGGTTTTGTCAATCAAGCATACAAGCAAAGTTATCCATTGGTTGCTAAAGCAACCTATTCTTTGGAACAAGCACAGCACAAATCCATTTACTAGAGTTTTAAGATAGATGCAACTTTAGCTTTTCATAAGCTCTTTTAAACTCCTCCTTTTACTATTGTAAAATTAAATCCCTGCTTAAAGTATTAATAAATTTGTAATTTAGAAACAAACACACAAGAAAATTAAAAAATTAAAGAAATATTTAACCAAAATATATTCATAAATGTTATATTTATTTTAATTTTTAAGACAAAGGAGATAATAATAATGATAGAGCTTATAAGAGAATATTGCACTAAACAATATGAAATTACCATAGACTTGTCCTATTTGCAAAAAAAATAGAATCTTGGTGGTTGGAGTCAAAAAATATACAAGAGCCATTATCTTTTAAAAAGCTAGCTTTATGAGTCTTGTATTAGATAATATTTGTAAAGAAGATTTAGAGAAAATAAGAAGGTTTGATGATAAATTTACCTCTGCTGTAATTATAAATAATATATTAAAAGAAAGTGATTTAGAGCTACACTATATAGCCCATGAAAGTTTATCTGATATTTTTGGGCTTATAGATATACATTATGAATATGAAGATCACAAATGGCTATGTTTAAAAGAAAAAGCTTTTGATTACAAGGAATGGGGTGGTGGAGTTGGAATGATATCCTTGCACAGCGATGATATTTATGAAACTAGAGATATAGACTTGCTTTCTTTAAGTATTTGTAAAGATATAAGTAATACCCCTACAAATTATTTACCAATAAGAGAAATAATAAATTTACTAGGTGATAAGCAATTAGAAGCACTCCTAAGAGCAAAAGCAAAATTTATATCAGGTAAAAATGTATCTTGTATAAAGAAAACGATAAAAAATTTAATAACATATAACGATACACTAAGCGTTAACTTAGATTTCAGAAACGATACTAATGTTGGCTTTAGAATGGTGGGTATAGATAAGGATTCACATCATATTATAGAAATACTAAGAAATATTGTAGAAAATAAAATTAATACAAATAAGTTTAATGGGATTGGTTCGTTTCTTATTATAAAAAACAAGCAAGTGTTACATGGAAGAGATAAATTAAATAACATAAAAAAAGATGCAGAAAAACCAAGAATTCTAATAAGAAGCAAGGGTTTAAAGTTTAACTATAAGGATTTTGCATGAAAAATTATCTTTTAGATGGGCTAAAAGATTCAGCTATTTTTGGTGTGTCTTTTATATTTTTGTATCTCTCCATCGGGGCAAATGGCTATGCAAATGCTTTAGGTTTTTTTGAGACTTTATCAACTACGCTTTTTGTATTTTCCACTCCTTTACAATTTTTGCTTGTGCAAAGCTATAAAGAGGGCTATATTTTAATTCCGCTAATTTTAGCTATGAATGCTAGATTCTTGCTAATGAGTGCAACTTTAGCCCCTTATTTTAAAAATCAAAGCATTATAAAACTTTCTTTAAGCAGTATAGTAATTTGTCCTTCAGTTTTTAGTGGTTGCATTTCTTATTTTAAAAAGGCAAGTATTCACCCATTTGCTTACTTTTTGGGGCTTGGGATACCTATTTGGCTAGTATCTATTCTCTCCACTGCCATAGGATATGAGACAGGCTCATCGCTTAATTCTCCTCAACTTAAAGAAATCATATCTTTAGTGCTTCCTTTACAATTTACAGGTTTAGCTGCTAAGCATTATCCAAACTTAAAAGAAGTTAATTCCTACTTTTTAGGTTTTTTGTTTGCTCCTTTTGGGTTGGCACTTGCACCTAGTTATTATTTGCTTATTTTGCCATTTGTTATAGGATTTTTTATGGTTGTTTTTGATGAGATTCAGAGAAAAAGAGGAGATGTAGCATGAGTTTTTGGGCTTTATTAATCTTTTCTGCTTTAAGTATATTTGCTTTTCGCATTTTGCCATTTTTCTTTGCCAAAAGTGCCTATTTAAGCAATCAAGATGGAGTATTTTATAGGTTTTTAACATATAGCACACAAGCAATGCTTGGGGCAATCGTGTATGCTACTGCATTTTTTAGTAAAGATATAGTAAGTTTTGTAAGCGATTTTGCATTGGTCGATGTAGTAAAACTTGCACTTTTGATATTTGTATTTATTGCAACAATGGTGACAAACAGGCTACTTAGTGCATTTTTACTATCTCTTGTTATTTTTGTAGGGTTTGTATTGTGGTATATGCCTATATAGAGATTTTATATTTCTATATAAAGTCTCTAAAGGCTAGAGTTAGCAAATATCCCCCAACAATTAAAACAATCCATAGAAGAAAAGCTAGTGCAAATGCACTTTTTCCAGAGCCTAGAAATTTTTTAATATTTATTTGTAAGCCTAAAGCAGCCATGGCAAATACAATACAAATAGAACATAAAAGTTTGCCAAAGCTTAAAAGAGATTCAACGCTTATGCCAAGCAATATTGAATCTTTATAGTCTGATAGAAATGTATTTAAAATAATCACTCCCAAAAATCCAAACGCAAAATATGGTATGGCTATCTTTTTCTTGTCAACAATTTCTTTTTCATTCTTATCATGTGCTATAAAGTATGTTAGCAACAACAAAAATGGAACAAGCATAATAACTCTCATCATCTTTAGGATAATCGCCATATTTGCTGCATTTTGAGTGAATTCTCCTTGGCTTAAATCTTTTGCCATTTCTGCAGCACCAACCACATTTGCAACTTCATGCAAAGTGGCACCCATAAAGATTCCAACACTATTTGTATCCAAGTTTGGTATAAGTCCATAGTAGTATGCAAGTGGATATAAAAACATGCCCAAAAGTCCAAAGACAACCACCGTTCCAACTGCCATTATGCCTTTGAATGGTTCTGATTTTAGCGAAGATTCCACTGCTAAGACTGCAGCAGCACCACAAATGGCACTACCAGCACCTATTAATATGGAAGTTTCTTTATCAAGTCCAAAAATCTTAACACCTGCCAAGATAGCAATAAAAAATACACTGCAAATTATAATAATCGATATGATAATGCCATAGATTCCGATACTATAAAGCTCTGTGAAAGTTACATTAAATCCATATAGCACAATACCAAGACGAAGAAGCTTCTTGGCACTAAAATTAACGCCTGCGTTTAAAGTATGTTCGAATCTAAAAAATATCGGTGATAAAAAAGCACCCAAAAGGATAGCAAAAGCAGTTGCCGCTAGATGTGTGGTCTTGTATATAGCTTCTATATTGGCTAGATAGAATGATATAAATACTATAAGGCCAACAAACAAGAAGCCTTTAATATTTGAATTTATAAATTGGTTTATATGTATTGTTTTTGACATAAATCCTCCTTTTTTGTGAATTATACTTATTTTATTTTAATAATAAAAATATATTATTTTTATTAAAATAATAAAAAATATAAATGGAACTGTAATGAGAATAAGGGATATTGAGGTTTTTTTAGATATTTTAAAGACAAAAAGCCCAACAACAACTGCTGAAAACTTTAAAACAACGCAGCCAAACATATCAGTAATAATAAAAAATTTAGAAAGCATAATAGGGGAGGTTTTGTTTGAAAGAAAGGGCAAAAAGTTGCTTCCAACGTCAAAGGCACTATTTTTGGGTAGCATGTGGCTAGAGGTGGTAGAGAAATATTATGAGAGTTTTGAAGTGCTGGGAGATGATGAGTTACATGGGGAGCTAAAGATAGCCTCAACACACACCATAGGGGAATATCTACTCCCATCAATATTGTTTGATTTTGCAAGTGAATACCAAAAGATTCAAATAAACTCTCAAATACATAACACAAAAGAATGCTTAAAGCTACTTAAAAATGGTGATGTTGATTTTGTGCTTGTAGAGGGAGAAATAAGTCAGAATCTAGCAGAAAAAGAGGGCTTTATAAGGGAGGTGTTGCAAAAAGATGAACTAGTTGTTGCTTGTAATGACTTTCTTTTAGCTTCAAAGCCTAGATATATTGATGAGCTATTGGATAGGAAATGGATTTTTAGAGAGTATGGTTCAGGCCTTAGAGATAAGTTTTTAGATTCAATTGGTGATATACAAAGCGAGATTCCTATATTTTTAGAGATAGATAGGATAAGTGCCATTAAGAATTTAGTTATAAATAAAGGTGCTATTTCTGTGTTTTCAAAGTTAGCCATTAAAGATGAGCTAGAATCTAAAAAGCTTTTTGCAATTGAGATTATAAATTTGAATCCTGATAGGTATTTTTATTCGCTAAGACGAAAATCAACCCCATTTAATAAAGTAATATCAAGATTTGAAAAATATATGATAGATAGAATCTAATTGACATTAGATTCTATATTTTAAAATGTTCCAGTTAAAGACAGCCAGAATCTTCTCCCCTCCTCAACTCTATTATATGCATTGTAATATCCGCTACCATCATAAATGAATTCGTTGGTAAAATCTTTATTTAAGAGATTGTATATTCCGCCATTTAATGTCCAGTTAGGATTGATTTCATAACTAGCACCAAATGATAATAGAAATATATTTTTATATGTTTTTCCTAAGCTTTCGTATTCGCTTGGATCCCTGTATCTATCTCCTTGCCATTCCGCTTTTATGTATGGTGTAAAATTTAATATTTTATAACTAGCTTTTGCATTTATGTTGTGTTTTAATGTATATGCCACTTGTGTGCCTATGGTTTCTTTTGCTAGAGATTCTTTTATATTACTATCTGTATAGCTATATCCAAAATCAAAGTTTAAATTCTCAAAAGGAGAAATTCCGGCTTGAAGTTCTATGCCCCTGTATTCAACTTCGCCATGATTTATTGCTTGAGAGCAAGTTGTCCTGCCTCCAAATGGTGTGCAGATTCTATTTGTATTTGGCACTATTGCGTCTTTTTGGATAGAAACACTGCTTATTTTATCTTTGAAATCTGTAATATAGCCAGTTGCTCCAATATAGAATAAATCTGTATTATAGTATATGGAGGCCTCATAGTTTATAGATGTTTCTTCTGTTAGGTTTGGGTTGCCAAATATTGGCACTGCGCCTTGCCCTCCATAATTGTATTCTCCGGGTATTAATAAATTTGGCTCTGGTGCCTTAAAGCCTGTGGAGATTCCTCCTTTTAGTGTTAGATTGTCTGTAGGATTATAGACAACATATGCTCTTGGTGATATATTATTTCCAAATGTTTCGTGATAATTATATCTAGCACCAAGTGTTAAATTCAGTTTATCTGTGATTGATATTTCATCTTCTCCAAAAATAGCTATTGAATATTGATCAAAATTTGTAGGATTTGCTATTTTATCTTGCATTTTTTCTAACCTGTATTCTCCTCCTAAAGTTATCATATTCTTGTCGCCAATTAATGTGGTAACTTTTGTATCTGCTATATATGTCTGTGCTAGAATATCTCTATTTTCGCCAAGATATTTTACGCTTTTATCCCCAACTACTTCCCTGCCATCATTTGATACGCTGTTGTATTGTATACCAGAGTTTATTACGAAATTATCATAAGCTCCCTCATGCGTTAAGTAAGTAACAATTTTTTCAAATCCCATAGAGTCCGTGTATCCACCAGTTAATCCACCTTCAGAATTAGGCTTAGTAAGTGTCCCTATTTGAGATTTATTGTTATTATATTTATTTAGTCCATAGTCAAAATCTAAAATAATAGTGTTGTTATCATTTGGTGTATATGTTAATTTTGTTCCTATGTTGTGCAAGTTTGCTCTTGTTGGGTTTTGAGGTCCTGCTACACTTGGGGATAAGATTTCTCCATTTTGTTGTCTAAATTCTACGCTAGAACCCTCTCTATAATATTCTCTTAACCTAAGTGTCAAACCTAATTTATCATTTATTAGAGGACCTGAAGTATATAGAGATGTGCCATAATAATTTCCCCATTTAGAATCTTGATTAAAGATTCCTTCTGTTTGTATGCTCGCACTCCATGTGTTAGATATTTTTTTAGTTATTATATTTATAACACCACCTAATGCATCTGAACCATACAAAGTTGACATAGGTCCTTTTATTATCTCTATCCTTTCTATAGATGATAATGGTGGCATAAATACACTTGGGGCTTCACTAAATCCATTTGGTCCAATTTGACCGCTTACACTTTGTCTTCTGCCATCTATTAGGATTAAAGTATATCCTGTAATTCCTCTCATTGTTATTGAATATGAGCCAGTCTTACCTTTTGAAGCATGTAAATCCACTCCGGGTATATCAGATATAGCTTCTGCAATATCTCTATAAGGCTTTGTTGATAACTCTTCTTTTGTTATTACTGATATTGTAGCTGGTGCTTCTTTTACATCTTGCATAAAACCAGAAGCACTAACCACTGATTTATCTAGTCTGTATTCTTCATTAGCATTGCTTATAATTGGCAATATGATAGACAAGATTCCTGTGTATTTTGTAAATTTTGACATAAATTTTCCTTCTTAAAATATTGAAATGGGCACAATAGTATTTTAAACTTATTTAAATAAAAATAAAAATGAGAAATATTTTTATTTTTATTTTTATTTGTAGGAATGTAATTTGCTTAATTTCTGTAAAAATTTTCTAGGAATTGATATGAAATTTATAATTTGTATTTTATTATCTGTGGGCATAGTATTTGGTGAGACTATCACAAGGAGCGGTGTTAATGTGTTTGTAGATAGAGATTCTATAAATAAAGATCGCATAAAACAAGGCGGTATGGATAAATCACTAGCGCAAGTTAGAAGAATCTTTAACAATTTGAATATAAAAAGTAGCAACTCAGCGCCTCCTGTATCTAGGGTTATGGTGTTGCAAGTGTGTTCTACAAAAAAGCTGCAAACAACAAAGGAAGTATGTGAAGATATACCAAACAATCAACTAGCTACGCAATACGATCATGAAGGGGGCTTTTTTGTGGTGCAAACTGCTGTTATTGGCTATGGTGGTAAGGGCTATGGGAGTGCTACATTTTTGGGAAATGAAGCTAGATTAATAGAGACTTCTGGTATAGACATTGATGGTGATAGAAGGGTTGATGGATATTTAGAATTATGGGATATTTCTGAATTGGCAAACGATAGTGGAATCTTTAGCTATACTTCTCGCTCTATAAATGTAGGCCCAGCATTAAATACGACGATTTTTATAAAGTAAGATAAAATTACCCTAGAGTTAAGTGTATAATTTTGTAACAAAGAAAATAGATAACATAATTACTAGCTTAGGAATCTAAGAAGGATTTATGTTATTTCTAATGCGTATTTTTTAAATAATTCTCCTCTTTGTTTATATGAGGAGAATTGATCCAAACTAGCAGCAGCAGGCGATAGTAGTGCAACAGAAGTTGTGCTATGAATCTTGTTTATCTCTTTTATTGCTATTTTTAGCTCTTTACACATGGTGCATGTTATGCTAGATTCATCGCTTAGGAGCTTTAGCTTTTCTGCGTTGCTTCCTATGGCATATATTTTTACATTTAGCATTTTTAGCTCTGCAAATAAGTAGTCTAAATTAGCACCCTTATCATCTCCGCCTAAAATTAGCAGAATCTCTTTGTCTTTGTATCTTTTTAGAGCTTGTATAGTAGCATCTACATTTGTTCCCTTACTATCATCAACCCATAGTCGATTTTTATTATCAAAAAATTCTTCTATTTTATGTTGCCCTATTTTAAATTCTGATAGTAATTTGTAGTTTGCTTCTGAAAATAGAGCCTTACTAGCACATAGTGCAAGAATGCTATCGAGCAAAAATGGTTCTTTAAATGGTATATCTTGCAAATTTATATAAAAAGATTCTGCAAGATCTGTGCTATTTTCATAGAATATAAGACAAGCTAAGCTTTCTTTGCAGTATTTATGGTTTTGCAGATTTTTGGGGATTATGGCTATTTCTTTTTCTCTCATGTGTAAAAGCACTTTTAGTTTAGAATCTACATAAGATTCATAGTCTCCATGCCAACTTATATGATCTTCACTAAGTGGTAATAAGATATATAAATTTGGTCTTGCAATATTTGTGTAATGCAGAGTAAATGAGCTAGTCTCTAAAATCCACATTGGTGCATTTTTGGATAGATTTGCAAGTGGTGTGCCTATGTTGCCCCCACACTCAATACCTCTATGTGATAATAGGTGATGTAGCATTTGTGTTGTTGTGGTTTTGCCATTTGTGCCACTTATCCATATGCTAGGAGGCATATCTTTGGCAAAGAAGTCATATTCGCTAAGCAAATTATTTTTGCCTAGAATCTTTATTGTATCTTGTATCATTTGGTTTTGTGGCGGGATTCCGGGACTTGTTATGACTTGTATATTTTTGTTTTCTGATAAAAAAGATACAAGCATATTTGTAGGCATTAGAATATTTCCAAGCTCGTCTGTTTGTTTATATAGAAACTTATCATCAAAAATAGCACAAGGTGCAAATTGCTTTGCAATAGCTTGTGTTGTCCCACCAAATCCAAGTAATACAATCATCATCTAAGCTTTAGAGTAATTAATGCAATTATGTTGCTAATTAATGCAACAATCCAAAATCTAACTATTATTTTAGATTCACTTAGTCCCTTTTCTTCAAAGTGATGATGAAGTGGTGCCATTAGAAAAATCCTCTTACCTCTTGTTTTGTAGCTTCCTATTTGTAATAATACAGATAATGCTTCAACGACAAAAATAAAACCTATTACAAATAATAAAATCTCATTTTTTGATACTATCCCCATATATGCTATAAACCCACCTAAAGCCAAGCTGCCACTATCTCCCATGAATACCTGTGCAGGGTGGCAGTTATACCACAAAAACCCTATTAAAGAGCCAACTAAAGCTGAAGCAACAATGGCAACTTCGCCACTTCCGATTATTTTTGGCAACAATAAATATGAGCTAAACACAGAGTGCCCAGCAATATATACCAATACACCAAGAGTTGTGATTGCATAAATTGATGGAATTGCTACTAGTCCGTCTAGTCCATCTGTTAGATTCACCGCATTACTAGTAGCAATAAAGACTAAAATCCAAAAGCAAATACTAAATATATCCCAATACCACAAAGGATTCTTTAAAAATGGAACATAAAAAGATGTATCAAAATTAAATAAATATAATCCAAGTGCAATAACAAAAGCACTAAGTCCTTGCAAAAGAAGTTTTGTTCTAGCACTCATACCAGCGTTTTTTCTTTGTAAGACTTTTGATAAATCGTCTTTGATTCCTATTAAGCAGAATAATATAATGCTCAAAAATCCTAAGATTACATATTCGTTTGTTAATTTGGCGCATATAAAAGAAGCAACTAGTGTTGATGATACAAATACTATTCCACCCATTGTTGGCGTGTTTGTCTTTTGTTGGTGATTTTTGGGAGCGAACTCTGATATTGGTTGATTTGTGCCTCTCTTTTGTGTCCATAGTATGTATTTTGGCATACAAATTAAAACCAAAATGAAGCTTACGAAAAACGCTATAGCCGCCCTTACAGAGATGTATTGAAAGATATTTATGTCAAATATAGAATAAATATAGTATAACATGAATAAACACTTTAAAATCCAAAATTTAAGGTAAGATTCTAACTAAATAAAGTTTAAATATGGATAGCTAATGAAAACAATACTTGCGATAACAGATGGCATAGGATATAGTAAAGAGACAGAATATAACGCATTTTTCCACGCTAATAAGCCAAATTATGAAAAGCTTTTCAAAGAAGTTCCATATGGAATGATAAAGACTTATGGATTATCAGTTGGGCTACCAGATGGACAAATGGGGAATTCTGAAGTGGGGCATATGTGTATAGGAAGTGGCAGAATCTTATACCAAGACTTAGTAAAAATAAACAAAGCAATAGAGAGTGGAGAATTGTTAAAAAATAAAGCCTTGCAATCTCTAAAAAACACAAAAAAGATTCATGTAATAGGCTTAGCAAGTGATGGTGGTGTGCATTCTCATATAGATCATATAAATGCTTTGGCATTTGGACTTAAAGATAGTCATGAGATATATTTACATTTAATTAGCGATGGTAGGGATGTGTTGCCTCAAAGTGCATTAGGTTTTGTGCAGTCTATTTTAGAGAAGATTCAAGGCACAAATATCAAGGTGGCTTCTCTTTGCGGGAGATTCTACGCAATGGATAGAGATAATAGGTGGGACAGAGTAGAGAGGGCATATAATACAATAGCACTTGGCGAAAATCTAACAGATAAAACGCCACTAGAGTATATAGAGACTCAATATTCTAAAGAAATTTTTGATGAATTTATAGAGCCAGTTAGTTTTATTGGAGAGAGCTTTAGTAAAGATGATGGCATTATTTTTGTGAATTTTAGAAGTGATAGAGCTAGAGAGATTGTTAGTGCATTGGGGATTGCTGATTTTAGCTCTTTTGTCAGGAAAGGTTTTGTTGAATTACCGTTGGTTACAATGACACAATATGATAAGAATTTTAACTTTCCAGTTATGTTTCCAAAAGATAGCATACAAAATACACTTGCAGAGATAATTTCTAAAAATAACTTAAGACAATTCCACACAGCAGAGACAGAAAAATATGCACATGTAACATTTTTCTTCAATGGCGGAATTGAAGAACCATATAATGGAGAAGATAGAATCTTAATACCATCACCAAAGGTTAAAACATATGATGAAAAGCCAGAAATGAGTGCTTTTGAAGTGTGTGATGAGGTATTAAAAGCTATGGATATGGAGTATGATTTTATTGTTGTTAATTTTGCAAATGGTGATATGGTAGGACATACAGGTTCTTTGTCTGCAGCTATAAAAGCAGTCGAAGCAGTGGATACTCAAATAGGCAGAATCTATGAGAAATCCAAAGAAAAAGAATATGCACTAATTCTAACAAGTGATCACGGGAATTGTGAGGAAATGCAAAATAATAATGGTGAGATTCTTACAAATCATACTATAGGCGAGGTGTGGGCATTTATATCAGCACCAAATGTCAAAAGTGTAAAAAATGGAGGACTTAATAATATTGCACCAAGTGTGCTAAAACTAATGGGGCTAGAGATTCCAAAGGAGATGGATACTCCTTTGTTTTAGGCTAGTTGAGCCTTTAGCATCCATAAGAACTTCTCTAAAGAAGCTATTTTCTCATCTGCTAGTGCAACTGTTGCTTTGTCATTTGCTTCACCAGCTATATCAGATAGCTCTCTTAGATTCTTTAAGAACATCTCATAGTCAGGCAAAATAGCTTTTAAGATAGTCTTTGAATCAAATTTTGTAGCACTCTCTTCAGCAATTTTACTAGCACTTAGCATATCTTTTAGTGTTACATAAGGCTTTTCGTTTAATTGCAAGATTCTCTCTGCACAATCGTCCATTAAATCAGTAATATCATCATACATTTCCTCTAATGCTTTATGCACAGGGTGAAAATCCATACCAACTACATTCCAGTGATAGTTGTGAAGCTTAATGTAGAATACTGCACTATCTGCTTGAATTTGTTTTAAAGTTTGAACTACTTTGCTCATTATTTTTTCCTTAATTTGAAGTTAATTTGATTATATCACTTTTATTTGAAAAAGTTGGTGTAATTATATAGATTAATTCTTAAAAGAAAATTATTATTATTTAGAACTATTATCCACCTGTTTTATAAAATGCCCTAGTAGATACTTCATTATTGTCCCAGTCATTTTTTTCTGGTTTTTTTTCTACGCATAGTTTTAGATTTTTCAGAATCTCTTTTTCATTTCCTCTTAACATATGCTCTTTTATATCAACTGCATTTTCATGATATAAACATGGTATTAATTTACCTTCACTGCTGAGCCTTATTCTGTTACAAGTTTTGCAAAAATCATCATTGTGTGGTGCTATGATTCCAAATATACAATCTTTTGTTGGTAGCTTAAATAGTGTTGCAGGACCAAAAAAATCCTTCTCTAATAAATCTACTTCATATTTTGCTTTTATTTTATGTAGTATTTCATTTGCTCTAAGCCCTTTTGTGGAATCTTTTGCGTGTGTGTTCTCCATAAACTCTATAAATCTAACTCCAACTCCAAGATTCATTCCATATTCTAAAATATCCACAATTTCATCATCATTTATGCCTAGTAGTGGTACCATATTTAGCTTGATTGTGAAGCCTTCTTTGACTGCAGATTCTATGCCTTGTAGGATTTTATTTAGACCATCTCGTTTTGAAATTAGTACTATTTTTTCTGGTTTTAACGAATCTAGGGAGATATTTATTCTCTTTAACCCAGCTTGTTTTAAGTCTTTTGCTAGTGGAGCTAATAAAAAAGCATTTGTAGTTAGTGCTATATCGATATTTGGATTTAGTTCATAAATTTTTGCAATAAAAGGCACAATTTGGCTCCTAAGTAATGGCTCACCACCTGTTATTCTTATTTTTTTTACACCTTGTTTTATTGCTATTTTTATGAAGTTTAATACAGAATCTAATGGCACATCATCACTCTCACTGCCTATATCCATAGGTGTATTTGGCATACAATACATGCACCTAAAATTACATCTTTCAGTCAAGCTTATTCTTATATAGTCTATTGTGCGTCCAAAACTATCAACTAGCAAATATTTCTCCCTTTATAAAGTAAAGCATAATCTTACCTAAGTGTTATAAAAAAAGCTATAATTTTTATCAATTTGCAAAAGGTGATATTATGGTAGGCGTGATATTATGTGGTGGCAGAAGTCAAAGAATGGGAGAAAAAAAGGAGTATTTGAAATTTGCAGATTTCACTCTTGCAGACTATCAAGCAAAAAAAATGAAAGCTAATTTTGAAAAATTATATTTCTCAAGCAAAGAATCTGTGTTAAATTCATATAACATACCAACAATATTTGATAATAGCAATATTTATGCACCTATTTTTGGGCTTTGTAGCTCTTTAGAGTTTATAGATGATGATATTTTTGTTCTTGCGGTTGATACTCCCTTTTTTGTATCTTTTACTAGGCTTATTAATTCTTTTTATGAGATGCAAAGACCAACTTTTGCTAAGAGTAATTCTAAAATCCACCCGCTAATAGGTATATATCCGAAAGATTCGATTAATGTTGTAAAAAAGCATATACAAGAAAATAACTATAAATTACAAAATTTGCTTATATCATTAAAAGCAGATTATGTAAGTATAGATTTAAAAGAAACACAGAATCTAAACTATAAAGAAGACTATAAAGAAGCCTTAAGAATGGTTTATAAATATTGATATAATTTGCGGATTTAAAGGTTATAAATGGCTGATGAAGAAAAGACAGAAGAACCCACCGGGCGTAAGATAGAAAAGGCAAGAGAAGAAGGTAATGTTATAAAAAGCCCTGATGTAAATGCTTTTTTGGGTATGGTTGTTGGGCTTGTGCTTATATTTTTGTGTTTTAGTTTTTGGGTCTCTGGATTAAGTGATATGTTTCATGCGGTATATGGATTGTTTAATAGAGATTTAAACCTAGCAAATTCAATGTCTTTAACTTTGTCGTTGGCATTTGAGACCATATTGCTTCTTGTGCCTATTTTTGCTGCATTGATGATAACTGGAGTTGTTGCAAATGTAGCACAAAGCGGACTTTTATTAACTATAAAGGCAATACAACCAAAGCTTCAAAAGTTAAATGTTATCTCTGGAATTAAGAATCTATTCTCCTTAAAAAAGCTTTTAGATGGCTTTTTGATTACCTTTAAGGTTTTTAGTGCATTTATTATTGCTTTTTTTGTGTTTTTAGGATTCATGCATGAATTAGCAACGGTTTCACTTTTTAATTTGGGCGATCAAATGTTGTGGTTTAGGGATAAAGCATTGATTCTAATTGGCATACTTTTGGCATTTTTCTTAGTTATGGCAGCGGCTGATTATATGTTAAAGCGTTATCAATATTTTAAATCCCTAAGAATGACAAAACAAGAAGTAAAAGATGAGTTTAAAAACCAAGAAGGAGACCAGCAAGTAAAAGGAAAGATTCGCTCACTTATGTTCCAGGCTTCAAAAAAGCGTATGATGCAAAATATACCAAGTGCCGATGTTGTAGTTACAAACCCAACTCACTATGCAGTGGCACTAAGATATGATACACAAAAAGAAAGAGCACCAAGAGTCTTGGCAAAAGGAGTCGATTTAATCGCTCAAAGGATTAAAAAAGTAGCAGAAGAACATGAAATACCAATAATAGAAAACCCACCACTTGCAAGGGCATTGTATAAAGATGTAGATATTGATAAAGAGATTCCAGAATCTCTTTATCAAGCAATGGTTCAAGTGTTAATTAAGGTTCAACAAATTAACGAAGCAAAGAAAAAGAAACTCTAAATTTTCTTTAAAAAACAAGTCTTAAGCACTACCACACCGCATTTATCAACTTTTGCTTCTATTTCATCATCTTTATTAGTTAGCTTTATGTTTTTTATTGTTGTGCCTCTTTTTATAGTGGAGTTTGCACCCTTTACCTTTAAGTCTTTTATCACACTTGCGCTATCTCCAGCGTTTAGTTCTGTTCCATTTGAATCTTTTGCCATTTTAATTCCTTACTTCACAATATAATGCACACTCACCTGAAATAGTAAAATCAATAGGTTTGTGAATAGTAAAACTATATCCTAAATTTAGAGACTCTATAAATGGTTTGATACCAAAAAAGTCATCTGCACTATGATATATGCTAAGTAGCATTGCTGGTTTTTGACTTTTTATAGTCTCTAGTGCCCCTTTTAGGAATTCCATTTCAAAGCCTTCGGTATCTACTTTTATGAATCCTACTTCAATGTTATTTTCCTCTACGAAGCTATCTAGGGTTGTTATGCTTATTTGTTCTTTTTCTTTGTTTTTTATACTACTATCTGTATTGTTTATAGTAGAGTTTGCACCATTTTTCATTATAGATAGATTTTCTTTCTTGGAGCCTAGACCCTTGTTTATAGGTATTATTTTTGTTGCATTATTTAGTTTTATTGTTTCTTGCACTAGCTTGTAGTTATCACTTACAGGCTCAAAGCAGTATATATTTTTGTCTGTGTATTTTTCAAAGATAATGGCACTATCTCCTATATATCCACCAACATCAATTATGTTTTTATTTTTTATTTTATCTAGCGTAGAGAATAGATTCATATTATGTTCATACAGCCATACTGAAGCTTCGTAAAGTGGATTTTTTGGCATGAAATATCCATTATAAAAATACAAATTTTCATCTAGCTTTATTATATTTGTTAGATAGTTATCTCTTAGATTTTCTAGCGCTTTATGTTCTTCTTTGCTTACTCCAGTGTATGATTTATCCTTGCTTAGTGTTGTTAGCTTTAGTCTATTTATTATTCTGCTTACTACTTCTATGCTTTGTGGATCTAGATTCTTGCATAGCCTCTCTAGCCTATCATGCAGATTATTTTGCGTTGTTGCGTTTGCTATATCTTGGGACATATAATGGTTTGCGTCTAGCGTGTGGTTGTATTTGCTTTCTTGTATATGGCATTTATAAAGAAGTCTAGAGCTAATTTTTGTGCTTTCTTTATATAGTGGGATTCCAAAGAGATATGTTGTGGTTTGTGTGTCATATTTTTTATAGTCTATAGTTCTTTTTAATACGCATAGTTTTCCTAGATAGTATTTTTCCTTTACTAATAATCCATTTTCATATCTTAGATTCTTTCTTTGTAGCATTATTTTCCTTACCCAAAAATTTCTCTTATTATATCATTAGCGATTGCTTTTCCAGCATTGCCTTGATTGTAGATTATTTGCTTGTTGGCAAAATTTACTCTTTTTTTCTTCATGTAATCATTATTGTTTATAACCACTTCGTTTATGAAGTTTATTATTTCTTCTTGTGTATATGCTAGATATAGTCTATCTAGTAGGTCTTTGCCATGTTTGGTGAAGCTATCATTTGCTTGTGCTCTCTTTGCTATAAATAGCATTGGCTTTTCTGTAAATAGATACTCTGCCAGAAATGATCCACAATCATGTATCAAAGCACTAGAATCCATAAAAGTTTGTAAGTAATCGCTTGTATCATCGTATGTCATATTTGGTATTCTTGAGATTTTTGTCAGATAAGATTCGACGCTATCATTCCATAGATTTGGATTTTGCTTTATAGTATCAAATAGAAGTGGATGAGGTCTGAAGATAAAGTGTATTTGAGGATATAGCTTTGGTAATTCTAAGAAAAAATCACTAAATTCTAAAAAAATTTGATAGCCTTAATCCTTCCCAATTTGTAATAGTATGATGAGGAGAAATTATTATTGTTTTCATATCGCCCCCCCCCCCCAGTCATTTTTGGAGCTGGTAATAGATCCATTTTTGTATAGCCTACAGCTATTACATTATCGTGTGGCATATATTTAGTATTTTGTGTTAATTTTTGTGTTTTTTTATTTTCTACATATATTTTCCAAAGCGTGTTGTATCCTATTTTATTTATTATGTGATTCACATCATAGTTTAATAACCCTGTATAACCATATGGCACATAAACAGTAAGCATAAATTGTGATAAATAAGTTATTCTATATAATTCATGCACTCCAGCATCATATATATTGCAAAAAAATGCAATGTCAATATGTGGCGAAATATCCATATAGCACTGCTTTTCAAAATTGAATACAGAATATACATTCGGATATTTTTGGCGTAAATTTGTAAGTGTTGTCGTAAGCATTTCGTTTATTTTTTCTAAACTTTTAGTAATCATTGGCACTACGAAAATATTTATTACAAATCTAGAATCTTTTTGTAATTCTGTAATTAAAGAATGATATTGGAATGAAGTATCAGAGCATACTAGGATTCCTATACGGATTTTATCTTGCGTTTTTAGTTTTTGTTTTATTGTTTCGTAGTTTTTATGTCTTTGGTTTATAAAATCTATTATCTCATTCATTTATATCCTTTTTATAGCTTACCTCCATTGATACTTTGCAGTTTTTAAAAATGTCTAGTTTTGTTATCTTTAAAGAAAAGCTATCAATAATTATAAAGCGTTTTGGAATCTCGTTATAAAAAAACTCTAGTGCATCTTCTAGTAGTAAAAAATCATTCTTAAAAGATTCTTCTATAAATTCTTTTATTTTTGAGTAGTCTAAAAACTCTTTATTTTTTTCGTATTTACAAGAAAAATTCACCTCTATTTCTTGTGGATTTTCTCTTTCAAATGGCAGAATCCCTATTATTGCCTTAAGTCTTAGATTTTCTATATTTATCGTATATATCATATTTCACCTAATGCCTCATCTAGTCCAGAGTTTATAGTGCTATTTAGTGCATTTATAATTTTACTAAAATCACCTTCCTCTACTTTTGTGTGCTTTGCTATCCATATTTGTCTCTCTCCTAACTCCAAAATAGCATTAAAAACGGCTTTATTACTAGATTCATCGAAGTATAAATCAAGCACTTTTAGCTTCATACTCCCTGGGCTATTATTGTCACTTAGTGCTATGCAGTTGTTTTTTGCTATTTTATTTAGTGTTATCTCTAGCATATCTTGCAGATTTGAAGCCCATTTATTCTTTGCAAAATATTCTAGTTTGTTATTGTTTTCTTTGTAAGCTATTTTTGTGCTATTTATCTTTTGTGCCACTTCGATTCCAAGATAGCTTATTGTTATATATTTTTGGCATTCTTTATTATTTAGTGGGGTGTATATTTCATATTTATTTTGTTCTTGTATTTGTTTGCTAAAGCAACCAGCAAATAGTATCGCACTAATTCCTAAAAATAGTATTTGTCTCATCTCTCCTCCCTAGGTCCAAGTTTATTAGTCTTAATTCCAAAAATAAAATCATAAGGAGAAGATTCTATTTCATTTGTGATACTTTGTGTGCTCTGCAAGATTGAGTCAAATCTTTTTGCACTTTGTTGCAAGTCAAATATAAGAGGTGTAATCATTTCTCTTAAATTATAGTCTCCATTTTTTATAGATTCTTCAAAAACCTCTCTTGTGTTACCAAATTTTAGTATTTCACTCTCTATATTTAGGAGTGTTCTATCTAGGTGTTGTGAAAATTTTGCAAAATTTTCCAAACTAGATTCTATGTTTTGTAGATTCTTATCGTTTAGAAGCATATTTACTTTATATAAACTTGTCTCTAGTTGCTCCATTGCTTTTTCTACTTTGTTTCCTACTCTATCTACCCAGTTTTCTTCAAAGCCTAAGACAGCCTTTTCTCCTTGTGTGAAGTCCCCTTCGTTGCCTTGTATTAATGATAGAAAATTACCACTTGTTAATCCTTGGGAATCTACAAGAATCTTCGCTCCTTTTTTAATGTTTATGTCTTTTTTAATCCATATTACCATTTCTACATTATCGTCTATTAGCTTATAGCTTTTGACAAAACCAACTGGGATTCCCAGGAATCTAACTTGTGTTTCTGAACGAATCCCTTTTGGAAGCTCTGTGTTATATACATAATATTCATTATATTTTGAAATATTTCTATCATATCTACCAATCCAATACACAAAGTAAGCAAGTGCAAATAATGATAATACAAAAAATACACCAATTAGCACATGATTTAGCCTAGCCTCCATTATCTCCTCCTAAATTTGATACAAAAATAAATCCAAAGATTCCGTTTGCCTCTCTAGCTCACTAATAGTTCCTTCAAAAAATATTTTTCTCTCTTTTAAAATTATTAGTCTATTTACTACGCTTTTTACGCTATCCATATCATGCGTTATCATAACTATGCTAATGCCTAAAATATCTCTAAGCTCTTTTATTAGCTCATCAAAATGTCTAGCACTCTTTGGGTCAAGTCCACTTGTTGGTTCATCTAAAAATAGCACTTTTGGGCTAAGAGATAATGCTCTAGCTAATGCAACTCTTTTTATCATTCCACCACTTAGCTCACTAGGATATAGATTTGCTACTTCAGGCTTTAGTCCAACTTGATGTATCCACATGTATGCAAGATCGTTTATTACTCTATTTGGCAATGAAGTGTATTCTCTTAGAGTAATTGTAATGTTATCAAGCACACTAAGAGATGAAAAAAGAGCACCAAACTGAAATAAAACTCCGCATTTTAGTTTCATCTTTAGAGATTCTTCTTCATCTAGCGTCCATATATTTTTATCTAAAAATCTAACTTCGCCACTTGTAGGAGGCTTTAGAAATATCATTGTATTTAGCAGGGTGCTTTTACCGCTACCGCTTCCACCAAGTATGGCAAATATGTCCTTTTGCTGTATGTTGAAGCTTATATTATCATGGATTATTCTATCTCCATATTTGGTAGTTAGATTTTTTATTTCAATTATATTTTGCATCTACAATCCAAGCTCGGTAAAGATAACAGAACAAATTGCATCAAATGCTATTACTGCAAATATAGATTCAACTACGCTTTTTGTCGTGTGCAAACCTATGCTTCTAGTATCTTTTGCCACTATAAATCCATGATAACACCCAATTAGGGATATTATAAGTCCAAAAAATGGTGCTTTTATCATACCTACCCAAAAATGTCTCTCATCTACCATAGTTAAAAATCTCTCTAAAAACTGCTCCGTGCTTATATCAAGCTGTAGTGAGCTAATAAACATAGAGCCTAAAATCCCAAACAAATCAGCAATGAATACAACCAAAGGCATAATCAAGCATAGGGCTAAGATTCTAGGGATAACTAAAAAAGTAATCGGATTAAATCCCATAACAGACATTGCATCTAGTTCTTGTGTGGATTTCATCATGCCTATTTCTGCGCTAAATGAAGATGCACTTCTTCCGGCAATTATTATTGCAGCAATAATTGGCGACATTTCTCTTAAAGTTAGCATTGCACTCATTTCGACTATTAGGATACTTGCACCAAATTGTTTTAGCTGAATTGAGCCTTGATATGCTATTACAATTCCTATTAGAAAACAGGCTAAAGATACTATTCCTACGGCTTTTATTAGAGATTCTTGAGTATGATAGAAAAATGCTTTTACTCTGATATTCTTTGGCTTTATAAAACTTAGTATTACAAGAGAAATAATCTCCCCTAAAAACCCAAACGCAAAATAGAGTTTTTTAGAGAAGCTTTTAATAATTTTGAAGCTATCTTTATGGGCTACTATTATCTCTTCGTGCAGAGTTTTGTCTTTTGGTTTTTGACTGCTATCTAGTTCTTTTAGTATATGTTTGCTTTTTTGATTATAGAGAAGTTCATTTTGGGCAAAGATTCTATTGTTGCACCATGAATGCAGAATCTTGCCACCACAAAAATCTAAATCAAAATCATCATCTAGCTTTAGTGATATTTCTTTATTGTTAGGAATTTGTTCAAGCTGCCTTATGGTGCTACTTGGGATTTTATAGTCCCAAGCACCACCTAGAGTTACTTCGATTTTATTAGAGTAGTTAATCTTAAGAAAGGGCATTATTCTACTTCATAGACAAATGGAACTCCGCGTATTACGCCAGATTCAAATATTTTTTTTGCATTTTTATCTATTTGTGAAGTATTTGTGCCTAGTTGTTTCTTGCTTAGCTCTATATCTTTGTAGTATTTTTTCATTACTTTTATTTTGTCTTTAGTGCTTTTTAGATTCTTTGCTTCATCCATTATTAGTTGTGATTTTACAAATGCATCTCCTTCATGCACAGGTGCAAAAATATATTTTACATTTGCTACTTTTAGTGTGTCTTCTATTTCATCTAAGTGTTTTCTACAATAAGGGCAATCAGGATCGCTAACTACAATTTGTGTAGGAAGATTCTTAGAATTTCCTTCTAAGAATAAATAATCATTATCTGAAAAACTGCTAAATAACTTGTCTAGCACTACCTTGTCTTGTTTGTTTTTTTGGGCTTGTGCTTTGTTCAACTCGCTTCTTATCATGCTAGAATCTTTTTCATCTAGGTGCATAACATTACTAAGACCAAAGAAATAATCTCCATTTTTGTTTGATATTACTGGAAATAGATCTCCGCCCTTTGTCTTTCCTATTACAAAGAAGGCTGGAAAGCTCTTTAACTCTTTTTTAAACTGCACTTCTATTTCTATATCTGCTACTTCTTTTATTGTTTTTTGGAAGTTTTTGTCAAAATTTGCATTTGCAAATACACTGCTAATTAATAATGCTATTACAAGTATTTTTTTCATAAATCTCCTTTTAGTAAAAGTAAAGATTATACTACAATAAAGCTTTCAAATATTTCATCTTGTGATATTGCGTCAATCTCTAGCATAAAGCTTCCATAAAACTTATCTTTTATTATTACAATAGGTGAGGTAAAGAGGCCATTGTCGCTAAATTTTAGTCTCAAGCTTAGCTGTATTTTCTCATCTAAGCCATTTTTCAATAGAGATTCAAAACTATCGTATTTTATTTGTTCTTTAATAGAATCAAAGAGTATAAAAATTGCCCCTTCTTTTTGGGCATAGCCTATATTGTTATGCCAAAATTCTATTTCACTCTTTAGTGGTTTTTTAAGATATGAGTAGCTACAAATAAAGCTAGGAATCACAACGCTCTCTACTCTTAATAGGCCTTTTAAAATTCTGTATGCTAGAACTTTTTGTCTTATCATTTTATATTTTGTGTTATTTTTTTCTAATTCTTCTCTTGTTTTGAAGTTTTTTATCCTTATTTTTGGCAGTGTGCTACTATCCTTTGGTAGTGATAAAGATGAAAAAAGTTCAAATGGCATTTTTTTTGATTGTTCTCTTTGTTTGCTTAGTCCAAATATACAACCACAATAATTTTGTCTATATAGATTCTCTTCTTTTGCGATTTTGCTTTGTATTTGTGTGCCACCATTGCTTCTGACGTCTATTGGCAGGAAGTTTAGACTATATTGTTGTGCTATTTTTGTGCCTTGAGTATATAGTTCGTTTTGTGTTTTCATGGGACTTGCTAGAAGTGTTGTTGTAAATTCTACACATTTTAATTCTTTTGCAATTTTCGCAGAACTCTTTAGCCGATAATCAAAGCAATAAGAGCATCTAATGCCCTTTTCTGGTTCATTTTCCATACCTTTTGCATTTTCTAGCCATTCTTTATCATCATATTTGCCTTCAACCAACGGAATCCCAAGTCTTTGGCAACTTCGCCTTACATCATCTAGTCGCATTTTGTATTCTTCATATGGGTGTATGTTTGGGTTGTAAAAATATCCGCAGAAATTCTTTTCTGGGTATTTTTGTAACAATTGAGTTAAAAAATGATGACTATCTACGCTACAACATATATGAACTAGTGTTGTATTTGTATCTTTAAAGTTAAATGCACTCACTATTTTGCCTTTTTTTGCTATTATAATTCCGCAATTATATTGAAAATATAAGCTTTTTTGGAGGTTTTTTAATGCAATGGAATAAATTTGACAATAGGTGGATGTTATCCTTGTTTGGGACGGCAGTTGGTGCTGGAATCTTGTTTTTGCCAATTAGAGCTGGGACGGGAGGATTTTGGCCTGTTGTTGTTATGACATTATTAATTTTTCCTATGGTTTGGCTATCTCATAGAGCACTTAGCAGATTTGTCAATGAATCTAAAAGTGTTGAGCATGATATAACTCACGCAGCTGAAGAGTATTGGGGCAGAAATGTTAGTTTTTTTATAACAATATTGTATTTTTTTGCTATTTATCCTATTTGTTTGGCTTATGGTGTTGGTATTACAAATACATTTGGTAGCTTTTTTGTTAATCAACTTAAGCTAGAGGGGCTATATGATCCAGAGACCATGACTATGTATCCAGCAGTTAGAATGGGCTTAGCATTTGTTCTAGTTACTGCTATGATGTCTGTTATGGTGCTAAAAGAAGAAGTAGTAACAAAAGCCTGTAATGCACTTGTTTATCCTTTGTGCTTAGTGTTGTTTGGTTTTTCTCTATATTTGATACCTCATTGGAAGTTAGAAATAATACAGACTTCACCTAGCTTAAAAGAATTTTTAGAAGTTGTTTGGCTTACTTTACCTGTGCTTGTTTTTGCTTTTAATCATTCTCCTGCAATTTCTACATTTACTCTTAGCGTAAGAAGAGAGTATGGAGAAGAAGCTTCAGTTGCAAAGGCGAATCAGATTCTATTTAGAACTTCTTTAATGCTTTTAGCATTTGTTATGTTTTTTGTATTTTCTTGTATTTTGTGTTTAGATTCTAGTGATTTTGCCGCCGCTAGAGAGGCAAATATTCCTATTCTTTCTTATTTTGCAAATAAATTTGATACTCCTATTATTTCTTATGGAGCACCTTTGGTTGCATTTTTGGCTATTGTTAGTTCGTTTTTTGGGCATTATTTTGGTGCTTATGAGGGATTAAATGGAATTGTAAGAAAAGCAGTAAAAATGAGTGGTAATGAAAACCCAAACATAAAAGTAATTAAAGTATTTAGTACATTATTTATGTATATTACAATAATTATCGTAGCTTATATTAATCCAAGTATTTTAGGATTCATAGAGGATTTAGGCGGTCCTATTATTGCTATGATTTTATTTATCATGCCAATGATTGCTATTTGGAGTGTTAGTAAATTTAAAAAGTATAAAAACCCAGCATTAGACGCTTTTGTAATTATTACTGGGCTTTTAACTATAACTAGCGTTGTATATAAATTATTATGAGTAATTTAAGTATCTTTAAAATAGGTATAGGACCGAGTTCATCGCATACTCTTGGTCCTATGATTGCTTCTAATTTATTTTGTGAATTATTAATAAACAAGAATCTTTTAGATATAACACACACCATAAAATGCACTCTTTATGGCTCTCTTAGCTTAACTGGTAAGGGGCATTTGAGTGATAAGGCATTGATGTGGGGACTAAGTGGGATTACGCCAAAGATGGCTACACCAAAGATTCAGCAAGAAGTTTTGGATTTGGTGCTTGATAATAAAATTTTAAATCTACATTCTTGCAAAAAAATAACCTTTGATTATGAAAAAAATATAGAGTTTTGTAACGATTTTCTACCATTACATGAAAATGGGCTTGAATTTTTTGCGTTAAATAGTAACAATGAAATTTTATTGCAAGAGAGATATTATTCAATAGGCGGTGGATTTGTCAAAACCGAGCAGGAAATGCAACAAAACGATGACAAAGAAACGCAAAAGCTTGATATATCTATAAATAATGCAAAAGAATTAATACTAGAAGCTAAAAAGAGAAAGAAAAATCTATCAAAAATATCTATGGCGTATGAAAGGCAGTTTCATAGCAAAAGTCATATAGTTGAGTATTGTCTTTCTATGTGGCAGGTAATGCAAGAATCTTTTAAGAGTGGTTGCAACCCATCATCTTTGGAGCTTCCCGGACCTTTAAAGCTTCATAGGAGGGCAAAAGAACTAAGCGAGAGGATAAAGCCAAGCACCGATCCATTTGGTATTTTAGATTATGTTAGTTTGTATGCAATTGCTATTGCCGAAGAAAATGCAGGTGGCGGTAGGGTTGTTACTGCACCTACAAATGGTGCATGTGCTGTGATACCAAGTGTAATGTTGTATTTGAAAAATCATAGCGTAGGTTTTAGTGATGAGACGGCGGTTGATTTCTTGTTATCTGCTATGATGATAGGCTCACTGTATAAGAAGAATGCCTCAATTAGTGGTGCCGAAGCAGGTTGTCAAGCTGAAATTGGATCTGCTAGTTCTATGGCTGCCGCTGCTATGGTTAGTGTACTTGGTGGAAATATAGATCAAGCATGTAGTGCGGCTGAAATTGCTATGGAACATCACTTGGGGCTTACTTGTGATCCGGCTTTTGGGCTTGTGCAAATACCATGTATCGAAAGAAATGCTTTTGGGGCTATAAAAGCAATATCAGCTGCAAGAATGGCTATGAATCGTAAAAGCCACCCAGTAGTTAGTCTAGATAATGTAATAGCTACGATGTATCAAACAGGCAAGGATATGAATTCAAAATATAGAGAAACTGCACTTGGTGGATTAGCAAAAACACTAAGCAAAAGTAAAAGTGTGTGCTAATGCGTGTATGCACATGTGGGATTCATACTGGAGTTGGGAAAACTTCCGTAAGTGCCGCTTTGTGTTACGCGTTTATGCTGGATTATTTTAAGATAGTTCAAGCAGGAAGCGGTGTGTATAATGGAGAAAACATTATAGAAGATAAAGAAGTGATAGCCTCTTTAAGTAATGCCAGAATATTTAATAATGGAATTACTCTAAAAGCTCCAAAAAGCCCTCATATAGCGATGAAAGAAGAGGGTATTTTGTATAGCCTAACTGATATAAAGATGCCAGCTTCAGAGAATCTTGTAATAGAGAGTGCAGGTGGAATACTAACTCCACTTGATGGTAAAAGTTGTATGCTTGATTTTGTGCTGTTGCATAACTTGCCAGTTATATTGGTATCTAGTAATTATTTGGGTGCTATAAATCATACTCTTTTGAGTTTAGAGATTCTGAAAGTTAAAAAAATCAATGTGCTTTTTGGAATCTTTAGTGGTGGAGTAGATATTAATTTTTCTAGTTTTATAGAAAGTTACAGCGGGGTCAAATTTTTCAACTTTAAGCATTATTCATCAAAAGACGAGTTTATAAAAAATGCTGATTTATTAAGGGAGGAATTGCAAAATAGCGAATTTAAAAACTGCTTTAAACTTTAAGACAAAGAATTGTAGAATTTTATAAAAATTATCTAAGGTATAACAATGAAATTTAAAGTATCTCATGCACCTTATATTGGAAATAAAATAGCTATTGATTTGGCAAATTGTAATTTTGTGAGCTTATTACATGGTTTGGATGGTATTGTAAAGGTAGCTAGTGAGCTTTTGACTAAGAATATACAAGAAGAATTAAAAATCGAAGAAAAAGCAAGAGAAATAGTAGAGGAAAATTCAGAAGAAATAGAATTTATGCAAGCTGATGAACATCAATTGTTTTGGAAAGTTAAAAGACATATTGCACAAGAATCGGATTTTGAACTAAATTTTGAAGATAGATACAATAAGTTATCACATAATATTATGCAAGAACTTTTAGATGAAGATTTAATAGATTTTTCTGTATCTGAAGTAATGGTGAAAAATATAATTTTTAAAGCTATAAATAGCTACTCAAAGGCATATAGTGAGATAGAAGATTCAATTTATGACAAAATTAGTAACTATAAAAGAAAAATAGTCTTTGGAAGCGAGGAGTTTGACTTAATATTTGATAAGCTCTATGAAGAAGAGCTAAAAAAGAAAGGCTTTTTATAATGCAAGAATTACAAAAGGCGTGGATATATTTAGAAAATGGCGATTTTTACGAAGCTAGGAGTTTTGGTGCTAGTGGAAGCTATGTTGGAGAAATAGTTTTTAACACTTCTCTTAGTGGTTATCAAGAAATATCAAGTGATCCTAGCTATGCAGGGCAGTTTGTGTGTCTAACAATGCCAGAGATAGGTATCGTTGGCGCTAATAATCAAGATATGGAATATGTCAAGATTTACGCAAAAGGAATTATTTGTAGAAACTATAATGAGTTTTTTTCAAATTTTAGAGCGGATTTTAGCTTTGGTGAGTTTTTGAGGGCAAATAATTGCATGGGGATTTGTGGCATTGATACTAGGAAGCTTACTAAGAGTATAAGGACAAATGGTTCTATGATGATGATAGCTTCAAGCGAAATATCTTCTAAAGATGAGTTAAAAGAAATGCTATCAAAGTCTAAGAGAATAGAAGATATAAACTATATAGAAGAGGTAAGCACAAAGGAAGCTTATAATTATTATTTTGGGAAATTTGACTTTAATACTATGGCATATGAAACCCCAAATACTTCTAAAAAAATAGTAGCAATTGATTTTGGTATTAAAAGAAGCATTCTTCAACAATTGGTAAATGCTGGATTTAGCGTATCAGTAGTGCCAAATACTACAAAGGCTAGTAAGCTTATAGAGGGGTATAAAAATAGCGAGTTTGATGCTATATTTTTATCAAATGGTCCGGGAGACCCTCAAGTGCTAAGTTCTGAAGTGGCAGAAATATCTAGTCTAATTGAAGCAAAAATTCCTATTTTTGCTATATGTTTAGGTCATCAGCTTATATCTTTAGCAATGGGATATCCTACATATAAACTACCTTTTGGTCATCATGGTGGGAATCACCCAGTAAAAAATACACTAACAAATAAAATTGAAATAACTGCACAAAATCATAACTATTCTGTGCCAGATGATATAGTAAAAATTGCAGATATAACTCATGTTAATTTGTTTGATAACACTATTGAAGGGCTAAAGTATAAGGACTATCCTATATATTCACTGCAACACCATCCAGAAGCAGGTCCTGGTCCATTAGAATCTACAGCCATTTTTAGAGAGTTTGCAGAGTTTATAAATAGTGTTAAATGCAGCAAATAAGTAAGATATTAGAATCTTTAAAACAAGAATCTAACTTTAGGGAGCTATTTGTTCAGATTCACAATGGTAAGCATATCTACAAAAACAATAAAAAGCTCCTAAACTTAGCTAGTAATAACTATCTATGTGCAAATGATTTTGTAGATGAGTTTTTAGATTCGAAGTTATTTTCTGATAATTTGCATTTTAGCAGTTCCTCATCGCGTAGTTTGAGTGGTAGCTTTAGTGTGTTTTTTGAGTTTGAGGAATATTTGTCTGAAGTTTTTAACAAAGAATCTCTGCTTTTTAATAGCGGATACCATGCAAATGTTGGAATTGTTAGTGCTTTGGCAAGCTTGGATAATGTCTTATTTGTGGTGGATAAGAGTATCCATGCAAGTGTTATTGATGGATTAAAGGGGTTCAAAAAAACCAATTTTAAGAGATATTTGCATAATGATATGGAATCTTTAGAGATAATCTTGCAAGATAGCAGCAAATATGAAGCAGTCTTTGTGGTAAGCGAGGGGCTATTTAGCATGGAGGGTGATTTTGCAAAGCTACAAGAGCTAGTTAGCTTAAAGAAAAAATACAAAAATATGTATCTTTATATAGATGAGGCACATAGTATAGGCATAGTTGGGAGAAGTGGGCTTGGATTATCACACTATTATAAGCTTTTAGATGAGATTGATATTTTAATCTTAACATTTGGTAAGGCTATTTCCAGCTTTGGGGCTTGTGTGTTATGCTATGGTGAGTTTAGAGATTATTTTATAAACAAAGCAAGAAGTCTTATATATTCAACCGCATTGCCGCCTCTTAGCGTTGCTATGAGTTATTTTGTCTTTAAAAAGCTAGAATCTATGCAAGATAGGAGAGAACACTTAAGTGATATTTCAAAATATCTCAAAGATTCTCTAAAGCAATTGCCATATGAGATAATGGGAGATTACAACATTATATCAATTGTTCTAAAAGAGAATAAAAAAGCTGTGCATTTTCAAAAAATGCTAGAAGAAAGGGGATATTATCTACCAGCAATCAAAGAGCCTACAATACCAAAAAATAAGGCTTTGCTTAGAATCTCACTATGCTCTAACTTTGGATATGAAGAGCTATCGTTATTTGTTCGAGATATTATAGAGATTGATAATGAATATTTATCATAAATCAAATAATAATAAAGATATAACATTAATTTTTGGTGGATTTGCTAGTCATTATAGTCATTTTTTGCCATTTTTTGGTGAGAATATAGTCGTTGTGTATGGCTATAATACTTTAAAAGGTGATAATTTAGTAAAGCTATTACAAGAAAATAATATGCAAGTTAATAAAGTAGTAGCATTTTCTATGGGAGTGTGGGTTTTTTATATGCTATATGAATCTTTAAGAGATTTTGTCAAAAATTCGACAAAAGTTGCGGTAAATGGTACTGGGTTTGGCATAGATAGAGCGTATGGGATAAATCCTAATCTCTTTAAAGCGGTATATAGAAATTTTGATTTTCAAAGTTTTGTTAAGAATCTATTTGGGAGGTTTAGGAGTGAAGATTTTTTGTTTTTAGAGATTTCTGTCTTAAAAGATGAGTTGTTATTTTTTATAAAGAATAAAGAAGCCCCAAAACAATATATTTCTTGGGATAAGGTTTATATCTCAAAAGATGATTCGATTTTCTCTAGCGAATCTCAAGTGCGGTTTTGGGAAAGAGAGGGGCTTTTAGATAGGGTTGTTTTTATTGATTCTCCGCATTTTGCGTTTTTTACTTTGGAGATTTAATGAAATATATTGCCAGAAAGTTTTTAGATTCAAAAGATAGCTATTTAGATAATGCATTTGTCCAAATACAAATGCAAAATGAGTTAATACAAATTGCTAAAAAACATAGTTTATGCAAGATAGATTTTAAAAATGTACTAGAGATTGGTTGTGGCAGTGGAGGGCTATCACAGCTTATAGCAAAATATATACGATACAAAAAATTTCTAGCCATAGATATTGCGCCATTTGGAGAGTGTCTTTCTTCATTGAATATGGAGTTTAGGCTATTAGATATGAATAGCTTAGAATCTTTAGATAATAAATATGATCTTATTGTTTCAAACGCTGCACTGCAATGGGGGAATCAAAAAGAGATTCTTATAGGAATTAACAAGATAAGCAGTAGAGATTCTTATTTGCTACTTGGAATCTTTGGAAAAAATAATCTAAAAGAAATAAGAGATATTTGTGGTGTTGGGCTTAGTTATTTTTGTGTTGATGATTATAAGAGAATGCTTGATGGCTGGAGGATTTTAGAATGCTATTCACAAGTGAAAAAAATACATTTTAAAAACCCAATAGAAGTTTTTAGACATTTTAAAAACACAGGAACAAACTCGCTAAGCAATAACTTTAGACTTACAAAGAAAATATTAAACAAAATAGAAAAAGAAGCACAAAATACAATCACTTATGAGCCTATTTATATCTTGGCTAAAAAAGCTATTCTTTATTAAACAAATGATAAAAATTTGAATTAAAACTTAGGAATTTTTGTGAAAGATTTGATAATAAAGTCCATAAAAGATTTTCTCTCACCTTATATGCTAAAACTAACTTTTTTGCCGATTGTGTGCTTGTTTGTTTTTTGGGCAGTTATTTTTTATTATTTTTCTTATGATTTATTTGTGTATTTGTTTTCTTTTGTTGATGTTAGCTTTACTAGCTCTTGGCTAACTTGGCTTGAATATGTGCTTGATTGGCTTTCTAAAGTTACGATTTTTTTGCTTTTATTTGTGTTGTTTTTTGTATTTATTTTGTTTAGCAATTTGATTGTTTGTTCTTTTTTAGCACCATTGGTTGTGAAACATACTAAAGATAAGCACTATGGAAGCATAGAGCTACTTGAAGATTCCAATCTTGTTAGTATTTTTAGTCTTTTAAAGATATATGTTTTGTATTTGTTTGTGCTTTTAGTTTGTATCCCTATATATTTTATCCCAGTGCTTGGGGCTTGTGTGTTATTGTTTATTAATTATTGGTTTTTTACAAAATGTGTTGTTTTTGATGTTGGAAGCATAATTGTTGGAGTTTCAAATTTAAAACAAATTGAATCTAATAACAAAAGAGACATAAGAATCTTAGGCGGATTACTATATGGTGCTAGTTTGATACCTTTTTTGAATTTTGTTGTGCCGTTTTTCTCTCTTATTGTGTTTTCTCATTTGATTTTTACCAAAAAGTCACAAGGATAGATTATGTCAGAAGTTCATAGGATTCAAGAAGAACGCATTGTGTTGCGTTCTATGATATATAATGAAGAACACATAGAAGTAGCAGAGAGGATAATTAGTGCAGATGATTTTATTTATAAGCCAAATGGTGGAATCTTTTTGGCTATTTTGGAGTTAAAAAATTTAGAGCTACCAATAGAGCATAATGCGATTTTGCAAAAAGCAAAGACATATAAATTTTCTGAATCTGATTTGCTTGAGGTATTAAGCATAACTGGTGTTGCAAATATAGAAACCTATTCTCATAATATAAAAGAATACTCTTTAAAAAGAAAGCTGATGAAATTAGCGACACAGATAAATGAAGATTATATGTTTGATAAAAGTTCTAGCGAAATTATTGGCATGCTTGAGAGTGAAATTTATAATATTACCACCACAAAAGAAAGTAGCGAATTTAAAGTAGCACAAGAAGTAGTTACAAAAACAATGCTCTACATAGAGGATATGAAAAAGAAGGGAAATTTAACGCTAATAGGTATAGATACTGGATTTAGAGACTTAAACAAGCAGACTACTGGATTTGGCGAGGGGGATTTAATAATAGTAGCCGCAAGACCTGCCATGGGAAAAACTACACTTGTATTAAATATGGCACAAAGAGCATTGGATACTGGCAAGGGAGTTGCATTTTTCTCGCTTGAGATGCCATCAGAGCAATTAATGCTAAGAATGTTAGCAGCAAAGACAAAAATATCATTGCAGAATCTTAGAATTGGAGACTTGCAAGATGGTGAGTTATCAATGCTATCAAAAGCTGCAGATGAAATGTCAAAAGCTCCATTATTTATAGATGACAATAGTTCTTTAACTATAAATGATTTAAAAAGCAAACTAAAGAGATTGAAAACTAAGCACCCAGAAGTTTCCATTGCTATTGTGGATTATCTCCAGTTAATGATAAGTTCTGATAACAAAGATAGGCATCAGCAAGTAAGCGATATAAGTAGGGGCTTAAAAACTCTAGCAAGAGAGCTTAAAATGCCTATAATAGCACTCTCACAGCTAAATAGAAGTTTGGAGAGTAGAAGCGATAGGAGACCTATGCTATCGGATTTGAGAGAATCTGGAGCAATAGAGCAAGATGCAGATATTATTTTGTTTGTTTATAGAGAGGCAGTATATAAAGCAAAAGACGCAAAAGAAAGAGAAGAAGCACTAAAGAAAGCAGGAGAGTTTGAAAAGGCAAAAGCAGTGCAACAAGAGCAAATACAAGATAACGAAGAAGCAGAAATAATAATAGGCAAACAAAGAAATGGACCAACTGGGACAATTAAGCTTCAGTTTCATAAGAGATTTTCTAAGTTTGAAGATATTGCACTTGATGTAAGAGAGCCACACATCAATATAAATACAGAATTAATAGATATGCCAAGTATATAATTAGTAACAACCACAACTAAAAAGTTAAAAAATAATTGTAAAACTGCATAAAGATTCTAGATTCTTGCTATACTCTTTAAAACACTCACAAAAGGATAGCGTATGAAAATCACTTACACTCTAACTGATGAATCTCCAGCATTGGCGACATATTCATTTCTGCCAATAATAAGAGCATTTTTGAAAAAAGCAGATATAGAAGTCGAAAGCTCTGATATATCACTTAGTGCTAGAGTTATGGCTTCTTTTTTGGACTTTAAAGATGAGTTAGCATATTTGGGTGAGCTAGTGCAAAAGCCAGAGGCAAATTTGATAAAAACACCAAATATTTCTGCGTCAATCCCTCAACTAAAAGCCACCATTAAAGAACTGCAAGAAAAGGGATTTAAGATTCCAAGCTACCCTGATAATCCTAGCAATAAAGAAGAAGAAGAGATTAAAGCAAAATATCAAAAAGTATTAGGTAGTGCGGTTAATCCAGTTCTTAGGGCGGGGAATTCTGATAGAAGATGCACAAAGGCAGTCAAAGAGTATGCTAAGAAAAATCCATATAGAGTAGTTGAGTTTAATAAAGATTCTAAAAGTAGAATCTCTTACATGGCTAGTGGAGATTTTTTTGACAATGAAAAAGCAGTGTTGATAAAGGATAACTGCGAGGCTAGAATCGAGTTTGTAGGTAGCACAGGGATTCAAATTCTAAAAGACAAGTGGAAGTTAGAAAAAGATGAGGTGTTAGATTCCACATTTATGAGCGTTGAGAAGCTTTTTAAATTTTATGAAGAGCAAATTCAAGTGTGCAAAGATGAAAATATCCTTCTATCCCTACACTTAAAAGCTACGATGATGAAGGTTAGCGATCCAATTATTTTCGGCTATGCAATAAAAGCTTATTTTAAAGATTTGTTTTTGGAGTTTAAAGATGAATTAGAATCTCTTGGAGTAAGTGTAAATAATGGCGTTGCAGAACTTTTAAGCAAGATAGAATCTTCTAGCCTAAAGGATAAGATATTAAATAAATACAACGAGATTTTGAAAAATAGCGCCCCATTGTCTATGGTTAATTCTGATAAAGGCATTAGCAATTTGCATGTCCCTAGTGATGTAATAGTCGATGCATCAATGCCAGCAATGCTAAAAAATGGTGCTAGATTATGGGATAAGAATGGTAAAGAGCAAGATACAAATGCACTAATACCAGATAAAACATATGCTACGATATATGAAGCGGTAATTGAGGATTTAAGAAAAAATGGCACTCTTAACCCAAGCAAATTAGGAAGCGTCTCAAATGTCGGCCTAATGGCAAAAAAGGCTCAAGAATATGGCTCACATGATAAGACATTTGTAGCACCAGAAGATGGAGAGTTTAGAATAATAGCTAATGGGGAAGTGTTAATATCTCATAGTGTGAAAAAGGGAGATATTTATAGAGCTAATGAAGCTAAAAATGATGCTGTGTTAAATTGGATTGACTTAGGATTAGAGAGGGCAGAACTTAGCGGGGCTAAGGCTATATTTTGGCTAGATGAGAAGCGTCCAAGCAATAAAATAATGATAGATATTGTAAAAGATAGACTAGCTAGTAAAGGTATTAGTCTAAGTGATAAGCTAAAGATTCTAGCACCAAAAGAGGCTTGTTTGGAATCTCTAGGCGAGATTCGTGCTGGGAGGGATTGTATCTCAATTACTGGAAATGTTCTAAGGGATTATTTGACTGATTTGTTTCCTATTTTGGAGCTTGGCACAAGTGCAAAAATGCTATCGATCGTGCCTATGCTAAATGGTGGTGCGATGTTTGAGACTGGTGCTGGTGGTAGTGCGCCAAAGCAGGTAGAACAACTAATCTCTGAAAATCACTTAAGATGGGATAGTTTAGGAGAGTTTCTAGCTTTGCAGGCAAGCTTAGAATTCCTCTCGCAAAAAACGCATAATAAAAAAGCCAAAATACTTGCTACAAGCCTTGATTATGCAATAGGTAAGTATTTAGATAATAACAAAGCACCATCAAGAAAAACAAAAGAAGATGATAATAGAACTAGCCATTTTTATGTGGCTATGTATTTTGCAAAATCGCTATCAGAACAAAATGAAGATAAAAATCTAGCGGAGTTTTTTAGTGAGATTTCAAAAGAATTAGAAAGCAATGAAGAAAAAATATATAAAGAGTATATAGACGCCCAAGGTGTAGCCGTCAATTTAGGCGGGTATTATAAGCTTGATGATGATAAGTGTAATGCAATAATGCGACCTAGCAAGACATTTAATGAGATTTTAGAGAAATTTTAATATGCAATGGAGAGAGCTTCTCCTTGCAGTAGCATAGGAATTAAATGTTATATTTTATAGCAGAAGTTTTTTAGAATCTTTTTTCCATTTTGGCTTAGCACAGATTCTGGGTGGAATTGAATCCCATACACTTTATATTTTTTATGTTTTAGTGCCATGATTATTGAATCTTCACTTTGTGCTAGTATTTTGCACTCCTTACTTATTTTGCTCACATGCAATGAGTGATATAAGCATACATTGAAGTTGTTTTTTAGTCCTTTAAATATCTTGCTATCTTTAAAGTGTATTTGTCTTACTTTGCCATGTATGGGGGTTGATAGTTGTTCTACCTTGCTACCAAAAACTTCGGCAATACATTGATGTCCTAGACAGATTCCAAGAATCTTTTTTGTTTTTGCAAAGTATTTGATAGCGTCCATGCTTAGCTTTGATTCTTTTGGAGAGTTTGGTCCGGGAGATATTATTAGATGTGTGAAATTGTATTTTTCTAGCTTTTTTACATTTTTATATTTATCATTTTTTATTACTTTGTATTTTACATTTAGCTCTTTTAGATAGTAGGCAATCGTATATGTAAATGAATCGTAATTATCAATTATTAAAACTTTCATAAAACCACCCTTTTTAAGCCTCTTAGCGAGTTTATCGCATATATTTCATCTGCATTTTGTAGCATTGTTTTGTCTATATTTTGCTCTTTTATTAGATCATATTGCAAGAGTTTTTGTCTATAAATTCCATTTAGTGCATTGTTTGTTTTTGGGGTTATTAATTTGTTATCTAGCTTTATTATTATGTTGCTTCTTGCACCCTCACTTAAAAGACCACAATCATCAAAAAATATAACATCATAGCATGTGTTATCTTGCCATAGTTGTGTAGCTTGTTTGTAGTGCTCTCTTAGTGAAGTTTTGTGATTTAGCAAGAAGTTTGGCTTTATGGTTGTCTTTGAGATTAGTAGTTTATTGTTCTTAGATTCTTGCAATGGCGTTGCTAATAGCTCATATTCTCCATTTTTGTATAGCTTTAATTTTAAGCATTTTGTTCCGCTATCTGAATTTAGAGGTGAGAAAAAATATTTTTTACTAAATGCTTTTTGGTCAAAGTCGTGTATGTCTTTAAATGATTCTGCTATTTTTAGCGTGAAGTTTAGTGTGGTGCTAAAGGCTTTTAGAATCTTTTCTGTATTGAAGTTAAAAAATTTTGCAGAGTTTAATAGTCTTTCTAAATGCTCTTTAAAAAACAAAACTTCGCCATTTTTATAAAACATGCTCTCAAATAAATAAAAATCATTTTGCAATATTTTGCTTTTTAGTTCCAATTCTTTTAATTCATCATCTAGTTTTGAATCCCATACTAGTCCGCTCCCAGTGCCATAAATATAGTCTGTAGAGTTGTTTTTATAAATTGTCCTTATTGCTACACTAAAGTCCATAACATCACCATGTATAAATCCAACAGAACCACAATATATCCCTCTTTCTCGCTTTTCTAAAGATTCTAAGAGTTTTATTGTTTCTATTTTTGGTGCTCCTGTGATTGAGCCACATGGGAAGAGCGCTTTTAATATTTTGTAGAGATTTATATTATTCTTTAATTCCCCGCTTATTGTTGATATCATCTGGTGTAGCGTTGGATAGCTTTTAATCTGAAAGAGTTTTGCTTTTAGCGAGTTTGCTTTTATTATTTTTGAAATATCATTTCTTAATAAATCCACAATCATTACATTTTCGCTCATGCTTTTGGTATCTGTTTTTAGGAAATTTTTTAAGTCTTTATCTTCTTTTTTTGTGCTTCCTTTTTTGATTGTGCCTTTCATTGGTTTTGTGGTTATTTTGTTGTTTTTAATTTTGAAGAATCTCTCTGGAGAGAATGAAATTATTTCTTCAAAATCAGTGCTTATATATGCTTTATATGGTGTATCTTGCCTTGTGTGTAGAGAGTTAAATATCTCATATCCATTTAGGTTTGAGATAAAGTGTATCTCATCGCTTAAATTTGCTTCATAGCATTGTCCTTTTGCAATGCTATTTTTTATGCTATTAAAATTATCTTTGTAGTTACCTTTTAATATGTGTTTGGTAAAAATTGGGCAAAATTCAAAGGTGCATTCTTCTTTTTTGTATTTTTCTCTATCTTTAAAGGCGTAAAAAACCAAGCAAGGCTCACTGCTTGTATAATCTTTACTATCTAAATATTTATAAAATTCATACTTTATGTATCCTATGAAGTAATATTTTTTCTTATATTTTTCTATTATTTTTAGTGCTTTTTTGGATTGTTGTTGATTGTATGCTTGTAGCAAGAATTTAGGATTTTTGTATAAGAACTTACCAAAAATAGCAAATTTATCTATATTGCTTTGCATCTTGTCTTTAGCCATTTTAGTGCGTTTTTGCTTAGGTGTTTTGAGAGTTTTTTATATACTAGTTTGTGATAGTCATTTAGCCATTTTTTCTCTTCATCACTTAGCATACTTTTTACTATGCAACTAGGTTCAAAAGGACATAGGCTAAGCACTTCAAAGCATAGAAAATTTTTATCTTTGCTGTATTTGTTTAGCACCAAGTTTTCTAGTCTTATTCCATATTTTCCTTCTTTGTAGATTCCGGGCTCTATTGATGTTAACATGCCTTCTTTTGCTTGTGCATGTTGGTTGTATGAATAATATGATATGCTCTGTGGTCCTTCATGCACATTTAAGAAGTATCCAACGCCATGTCCAGTGCCATGCATATAGTCTAAATGCTCTTTCCAAAGTGGCATTCTAGCTATTGAATCTAGCATTGATAGTGAAATGTCTTTTGGGAATACTGCCATGCTTAATGCTATGTTTGCTTTTAACACAAGCGTATAGTCGATTTTTTGTTTTTTTGTTATTTTTCCTATTGGTATTACTCGCGTTATATCTGTTGTGCCATTTTGATATTGCCCACCTGAATCTATTAGTAAAAGCCCATTTCTGCTTATTGTGCTATTGTGCTGTTTTGTAGCCTTATAGTGTGGCAATGCTCCATTTTCATTAAACCCAGCTATTGTAGAGAAGCTATCTGTTATGTATAGCCCATTTTGACTTCTGAAGTATTGTAGTTTCTCATCTATTGTTAGTTCTGTTATTTTTTCTTTTTTAAGAGATGTAATAAGCCAAGCAAAAAACTCACAAAGTGCAATTCCATCGCTTATCATAGCGTCTTTTATGTGCTTTATTTCTAGTTTTGTCTTTTGAGCTTTTAAAAGCGAGCTTGGATTTTTAGATTCTATTATTTTGCATTTTGTTAGATGATTTATTGTTTTTGATGTTGTCTTGCTTGGGTCTAGTAGCACATTGCCATTTAAGTTATCTAAAGTATAGAAAATCTCATCGTATGGCTTTATCTTTACATTGTCTTTTTCTAGTTTTGATTTTATTTTTGGCATTAATTTATCGTTGTTTATAAATAGTGTTATTTCTGTTTGGCTTAGCAATAGGTATGATAAAAATAGAGGATTGTATGGTATGTCGCTCCCTCTTAGATTCATTATCCATGCTATATCATCTAGTGATGATATTAGATGATGCGTTGCATTTACTCTTTGCATTTCTTTTCTTATTAGTGTTAATTTTTTGCTTGTTTTATAGCAGTATTTACTATTGTGTTCATAGATTATATTTTGCGGTAGTGGCGGTCTATTCTCCCATATTTTGCTAATTAAATTCATGTCTGTTTTTAGAGTTATATTTTTTGTAAGTAGTTTTAGCCTTAGGGCGCTCTCAAGCGAAGATGGCAAGACTTCCCCATTAGTAGCAATTATTGAATCTGGCTTTAGATTTTCTAAAATCCAGTTTAGATATGAATCTTTATTGTTTATTATTTTTTGTAGTTTTATGTCGCTTCCTTGTAGCTCATTTTCTGCTTGTAAAAAATATCTGCCATCGGTAAATAAAAATGCATTTTCTTGCATTACTATAAGAACTCCAGCACTACCGCTAAACCCACTAAGATATTCTCTCTCCTGCCAGTGTTGTGGTGTATACTCGCTTAAATGCGGGTCTGAAGTTAGCACTAAATATGCATCTATGTTAGTTTGTTTTAGCAGGCTTTGTAATTTTTGTATTCTTTGCTTTGGATTCATAATATATCCTAATTAATTAATCGCGTGAATATATGATATTAATGCTTAAATTTATACGCTTTTTGTATAATGCACTCTAAAACTTTAGGATTTATTTTGCATAATAGATTTTTTGAAGATGTTTTACAAAACATAGATACTTTAAGAGAGAATATAATCTTAGATTCTAGCTTTCATTACTTTGATTGGACAGGCAGTGGGCTTGGGCTAAGAGATATAGAAAATAAGATTCAACGAATACTCCCATATTATTCTAATACGCACTCTAGCGAGGATTCAATAATTACAAATATATACAATAAAGCTAGAGAAAATTTAAAAGAAAGATTTAGGCTAGATTCAAGCTTTGCTTTAATTTCATGCGGGTTTGGTGCAACTTCAGCTATAAAGAAATTCCAAGAATTACTAGGGATTTATGCGCCACCTAAGTTAATAAAAAGATTAGCAATAGATAAAAATAGCATTAAAAATAAGCCATTAGTTATAGTTGGACCTTATGAGCATCATAGTAATGAAGTTAGCTTTAGAGAAGGGATCTGCGATGTTGTAAGGATTAAGCTTACAGATTCTGGGCTTGTTGATTTATCGCACTTAGAATCTGTGTTACAAGAAAATAGAGGTAGGGAAATTATTGCGTCATTCTCGCTTGGCTCAAATGTAAGCGGTATTGTTGTGCCATTTTTTGATATTTCTAGGTTGGTTCGAAGTTATGGTGGGATAGTTTGCTTTGATATGGCTAGCACTTCTGCTTATTTTAATATACCTTGTGAGATTTATGATGTCGCATTTATCTCATCACATAAGCTATTAGGTGGTATTGGAGGAAGTGGGATTTTGATTATCAAAAAGGAGCTTGTTGATAAGAGTATATCGCCTAGCTTTTGTGGAGGTGGGGTTGTTGGCTATGTATCTAGAAGCACACAGAATTATTTCTCGCAAGAAGAGATTCGAGAAGAAGCTGGGACTCCCGGTATTTTAGAGCTTATTCGTGCATCTTTAGCATATTCGTTAAGAGATGAAATAGGATTAGAATATATAGCAGAGAAAAAGAATCAAGCACATTTAGAATTTTTGGATTTTTTTGATGATAAAAGAGTGATAAGTTACGGAAATTTAGAGCATAATGCATTATCTATATTTTCGTTTAATATAAAAAATAAAAATCCATACGAGATAGCAAGTATTTTATACAAAGATAATGGAATCTTGCTTCGTGCTGGTTGTGCATGTGCTGGACCTTATGGGCATGATTTATTGGGGTTTAGAGATAATGATACATTTAGTAGTAAGCCCGGATTTTTGCGTGTTAGCTTACACTATACGCATGAAATTAGGGATATACAATATCTTAAAGATTGTTTGTATAAAATTATAAAAAATAATCAAGGTTGTTTTTATGGAGTTAAATGGCTCACTAATGCTAATGCACGCATTAAAAAATGAAGGTGTAAAGGTAGTATTTGGTTATCCCGGTGGTGCTGCTTTAAATATTTATGATGAAATTTATAAACAAGATTTTTTTAGGCATGTTTTAGTGCGACACGAACAAGCAGCAGTTCATGCAGCAGATGGATATGCAAGGGCAAGCGGGGAAGTTGGGGTTGCAATTGTTACAAGCGGTCCGGGATTTACAAATGCTGTTACTGGTATTGCTACTGCTTATATGGATTCAATCCCTCTTGTAATAATTAGCGGACAAGTCCCTACAACACTAATTGGCACAGACGCATTCCAAGAAATAGATGCAGTAGGAATCTCGCGTCCATGCACAAAACATAATTATCTAGTAAAAGATATACAAAGTCTTCCTAGAATCTTAAAAGAGGCATTCTTTATTGCTAGAAGTGGGCGACCGGGACCTGTGCATATAGATTTACCAAAAGATATTAGTGCAACTATTGGTGAGTTTGATTATCCACAAACCATTAGCCTAGAGACTTATAAGCCGACATATAAAGGAAATGCAAGACAGATTCAAAAAGCAGCTACTGCTATAAAGGAATCTAAAAGACCGCTTTTATACATAGGTGGTGGAAGTATCTCATCAAATGCTAGAGATTCTATACTAAAGTTATGTGAGATTACAAAGATTCCGGCTATTGAGACATTAATGGCAAGAGGCGTGTTAGGAAGTGATTGTGAGAATCTTCTAGGAATGGTTGGAATGCATGGTAGCTATGTTGCTAATATGGCTATGAGTGAGGCTGATTTGTTAATCGCACTTGGTGCTAGATTTGACGATAGGGTTACTGGTAAATTAAGCGAGTTTGCTAAAGGGGCAGATATTATTCACATTGATATAGACCCAAGCTCTATCTCAAAGATTGTTCAAGTTGATTATCCTATTGTTGGCGATGTTTCTAGTGTTGTTTGTGAGATTGTAGAGTTGCTAAAAGATAATTATAATTGTGAGATTCATAAAACATGGAGAGATAGCCTAAAGAAATACAATGCA
Organism: Helicobacter sp. WB40; assembly: GCF_027859275.1. Taxonomy (NCBI): domain Bacteria; kingdom Pseudomonadati; phylum Campylobacterota; class Epsilonproteobacteria; order Campylobacterales; family Helicobacteraceae; genus Helicobacter; species Helicobacter sp. WB40. The sequence continues at coordinate 103,275 of NZ_JAQHXS010000004.1, forward strand.
CTTCACCCTTTAAGCTTTAAAGATTCCAATGAAGTATTAAAACCACAATGGGTAATACAAAAAGTTGGAGAAATTGTAAGCAAAAATGCCTTTATCTCCACAGATGTGGGGCAACACCAAATGTGGTGCGCTCAATTTTATCCATTCTCATCTCCTAGAGAGTTTATAACTAGTGGAGGTTTAGGGACTATGGGGTTTGGTCTGCCAGCTGCTATGGGGGCTAAGTGTGCAAATCCTAGTAAAATTTCTATAAACATAAGTGGCGATGGTTCTATACTTATGAATATTCAAGAGCTTTTAACTTGTGTGGTAGAAAATATCCCTGTTATAAATATCGTGCTTAATAATAATTACTTAGGAATGGTGCGTCAGTGGCAGAGCTTCTTTTATGATGAGAGGTTTTCTAATACTAATTTAGAAATACAACCTGATTTTGTAAAACTTGTGGAATCTTTTGGCGGTGTGGGTTATGTATGTGAGGATAAAGATTCTTTTGAGAAAGCATTAAAAGATGCAATATCACAAAACAAAGTTGCATTGCTAGATGTAAGGATAGATAGAATGGAGAATGTGCTTCCTATGGTGCCTACGGGTGGAGCTTTGTTTAATATGATACTTGAATCTAAGGAGTAGTTATGGATTGCCAAAAAACAATAACTATAATAGTGCTAAATGAACATGGGGTTCTATCGCGCATTAGTGGGCTATTTGCTGGGCGTGGGTATAATATAGAGGCATTAAATGTAGCCCCAATGCTTGATAGCAAATTCTCTAAAATTACTATAACTACTAAGGGCGACAATAAAGTATTAGAACAAATATTAAAGCAACTAAACAAATTAATACCAGTGCTTAAGGTCTATGAGAGTGATTTTTGTGGGCTAGAGGCGATACTTATAAAGTTTGATATAAAAGAATCTCTAAATGAATTAAGTGCGATATTTAGTGGATATGGTGGTAGGCTTTTGGAAGTAAATGAGAAATTTGCCGTGTTTATGGCGTATGATACGAGTTCTAGGATTAATAATTTATTACAAGCTATAAAATCATTTTCTCCTAGAGATATAACAAGAAGTGGAATTTTATCAATAGAGGCTAATTAGGGAGATACTTATGAAATTAAAGGAAGTTTTGGAATTTTTAGCAGATAAGATAGATGGAGTTGAGGTTGGAGATGGATTTTGTGATGATTTTGAGATTTTAGGGATTGAATCTCCAAAACTAGCACAGAGTGGCTATATTACATTCCTAGAAAAAGATAAATATATAATCGATATACAAAATACAAATGCAAGTATGATAATAGCAAGGGAGATTCATAAAGAAATCTTGCCAAAGAATAGGATAGTTGTAATAAGTAAGAACCCATATTTAATAATGGCGTATTTGACAAAGTTATTTGCAAAGCCACTATTTTCTAGCACTATAAGTCCTAGCATTAGCACAAGTGCAGTAATTAAGAATAATGTAACAATAGGCAATGGAAGCAAAATAGGGGATAATACTCTAATTATGTCTGGTGTTGTAATAGGAGAAAATGTAGAGATAGGCGATAACTGCATTATCTATCCAAATGTATGTATATACAATGATACAAAAATATGCTCTAGTGTAGCAATTCATGCAAATAGTGTAATTGGTGGAGATGGGTTTGGCTATGCACATACTGCTAGTGGGGAGCATATAAAGATATATCATAATGGTGTAGTAATAATAGAAGATGATGTAGAGATAGGTTCTAATGTATCAGTAGATAGGGCAGTTTTTGGTGAGACTAGAATCAAAAAAGGTGTAAAGATAGATAATCTAGTTCAAATAGCACATAATTGTGTGCTTGGAGAATATAGTATTATTGTATCTCAAGTTGGACTATCAGGTTCTACTAGCACGGGAAGAAATGTAGTGCTTGGCGGTCAGGCTGGTAGTGTGGGGCATTTGCATATCGGAGAGTTTTCTCAAATTGGTGCAAAGAGTGGTATTACAAAAGATGTCAAGCCATTTAGCAAAATGGCTGGATACCCTCTATTGCCTTTGCAAGATTGGTTAAAGACACACGCAATTACAAGAAAGCTATTAAAGTCTAAATAGGCTTTGCCCTATATGAAAGACTGGCTACAATTAGTAAAAATAAAGCATATAATGCTAGTAGCAATATCCCATAATCATATCTAAAAGTTATATCATGAATCTTGCCTATTAGATATGGTCCAATAGCACCTATTATATATCCTATACCTTGCGCCATAGCCGATAGCTTTGAGGCGGTTGATACTTGGATTGCTTTTTGTGAGATAAACAATAATACAATCCCAAATACTCCACCAAATGGAATGGCTATTATCGATGTAGATATGAATATCTCTAAAGGTTCTTTTGCATAATAAAGAGATATGAATCCTAGAAAATATAATATACATAAACAAGCTATATATAATGCTTCTTTTTTGCCTTTGAATCTAGTTAAAAGTATGGGGCATATAAAAGAGGCTGGAAGTGAGATTAGTTGCATAAATAAAGTAATGTTTGAAGCATATTGCAAACTATATCCTTTCTCTACTATAAATGTAGGAAACCACGCAAGCAAGCAATATGCAATAGAGCATTGGAATCCCATAAAAATAGTAACACTCCATGCAGTCTTTGAGAAAAATAAATTTTGTGACTTTTGTATTCTTTTACGCTTTTTGAATAATCTTTTATTCTTTGTGTATGGCAAGAAAGCAATCAATGCTATAAAGGCTAGTATAGTCCATGTAGCAAGAGCATGTGGGATTGGTAACATTAATACTAGTGGAAGGGCAACTAAGATTCCTAAAAAACCAGATGAGTTTATAATGAGACTATATAGACTCATTATTTTTGATAGATTTTTTTTGAATTTTGATTTTACAAAAATGGGCAAAACCACATTTCCTATTGCAATTCCAAAGCCTATTATTATAGTGCCTAGAAATAATGCACTATTGTTTGGCAAGAAATGTGAGCCATAGCTTCTTAGAATCTCGCCTATTAACATTGATATTAATGCTAAAAACAATGCAAGACTTGTTTGTAAATACATAGCAAAGAAAGAAAATATACCAAAAGCCATAAGCGGTAGCGATGTTAAAAGTCCAACTTCAGATGAGCTTATTTGATAGTATTTTTGAACTATCTCTGCAATTGGTCCTATTGAAGTTATCGGTGCTCTTAAGTTTATTGCAACTAATATTAGTATTGTTAAGTTTAGTGCAAAATATTGTCCTCTTAGCATAGGCTATTAATTGCGTTTTGTAATCTTAGTTGTATTTGATCTTTTTCTAATATGCTTAATAACACTGCAACGCCAACACCACCGCTCTTGCCAAGTAAAGCATATCTTAATGGCATAAATAGACTTTTTGCTTTAATGCCTTGAAAATCTGCAAAAGCATTTATTTCGTTTTCTGAATCTTGTATGGTTTTTGGCTTTGTCATTGTGTTTGTGTATGTTAGAAATTCTTTTAGTATATGAATATTTTCATCATTTTTAATTTTTTCTTTCATTTTAGAATCAAAGTTTATCTCATCATTTAGACATTCATTTATTATGTTAGCAAACTCTACTAGAGTATTTGACCTCTCTTTTGCTTCAGAGTAAAGTATGTCTTGTATTTCTTTGCTTGGAATTGTTGCTCCATAATTTGGCAAGAGTTCATTTATCTCATTATTGCTTAGTTTGTTTATGTATTGACTATTTAGCCATAAAAGCTTTTCTTGGTTGTATGCTGATGGAGCAGTGTTTATGTCTTTTGGATTAAATAGTCTTAGCATTTCATCAATGCTAAATATTTCTTGGTCTCCATGACTCCAGCCAAGCCTTATTAGGAAGTTTAAGAGTGCGTGTGGAAGGTATCCCATATCTTTATAATCCATAACATTAGTAGCGCCATCTCTTTTGCTTAGTTTGTGCCCTTGTGGGTTTAGTATCATAGGCACATGGTAGAATTTAGGCACTTTAAATCCTAGTGCTTCATATACTATGATTTGTTTTGGAGTGTTGCTTAGGTGGTCATCGCCTCTTATTATGTCTGTTACCCCCATTAGTGCATCATCTATGGCTGCACAAAAGTTATAAGTTGGGCTTCCATCGCTTCTTGCAATGATGAAGTCATCTAGTTCTTTTGCATTTATATTCATATCTCCTTTTATTCCATCATAAAATGATATTTCTCCCTCTAGTGGTGCTTTTATCCTTACTACGGGCTTTATATCTTTAGGTGGAGTACCTTTGTAATCTCTGTATCTATTATCGTATTTTGGAGTTTCGCCTCTTTGCCTTTGAGATTCTCGTAATTGGTCTAATTCTTCTTTGCTCATATAGCAATAATATGCTTTGCCACTTTCTAGTAACTTTTGAACATATTGTGAATATAGATCATATCTTTGACTTTGATATACAACCTCGCCATCATAGTCCATTCCAACCCACTTAAATGCTTCTATAATTGCATCTGTTGCTTCTTTTGAGTTTCTTGCTTGGTCTGTATCTTCGATTCTTAATAGGAATTTGCCATTATTTGCTCTAGCATATAGATAGCTAAAAAGTGCTGTTCTTAAGCCTCCTATGTGTAAAAATCCAGTAGGTGAAGGCGGGAATCTAGTTACTATTGTGCTCATTGTTATCTCCAAAAATTATAAATTTGTAATATTACCCTAAAATATGTAAAAATTATCTCTCAAAAAGGAGTAAAAATGGAATTAAAAATAGGTGATATAGCACCAAATTTTAGGCTTCAAAATCAAGATGGAATAGAAGTGTCATTAAAAGATTATGTTGGAAGTTTTGTTGTGCTTTATTTTTATCCTAAAGATAAAACTAAAGGTTGCACACAAGAGGCGTGTGATTTTAGGGATAATATGAAGATAATCTCTTCTCTTGGGGCAACTATAATTGGAGTTAGCCCAGATAGTATAAAAAGTCATAAAAGCTTTATAGAAAAAGATTCATTAAACTTCACACTTTTGAGCGATTCAAATAAAGAAGTCTTAGAATCATATAATGCTTGGGGATTAAAAAAGCTATATGGCAAAGAGTATTATGGAGTGCTAAGAAGCACATATATTATAAGCCCTAGCGGCAAGATAGAGTATATTTGGAAAAATGTAAAGGTAAATGGTCATGCACAAGAAGTAATGGATAAATTAAAAGAGCTATCTAAATAGAGAAACCTAAACTTACCAAGTTAGGACTTCTTTTTTTATTTTGTTTAAAGTATCAATAGCTTCTTTTAATCTTCTTACTTCATTGTCTATTTGTTGAAAATTCCATTCCCCTAAGCCTTCTGGCATATCTTGTGAGCCTCTTTTTATCATTATAAAATCAACGAATGAAATTTTTGCCATATTTAGCAGTAGTTTTATTTCAGCTTGTGCTTCTTCTATTTCTCTTAATATTGAATCAATTCTTTCAAACATTTGCCTACCTTTGTTGTAATTTGGTGATTTTATCATTTTTTGCGTTAAAATTAAGCAAATACATGAAAGAGAAAAAATGATAAAAGAGATTCTGCAAGCAAGTAAAAATATAGCAATTTTAGGGCTTAGCAATGATATAAATAAACCAAGCTACATGGTTGGGGAGTATTTGTTAAATAATGGCTATAACATAATACCAATACACCCAAAATATGATGAGATATTAGGGATTAAAACATATAAAAGCCTACAAGAAATTGATGTAAGGATTGATATTTTAAATGTTTTTAGAAAAAGTGAGGCTATTTTTGGAATTGCACAAGAGGTATTAGCTTTAAAAAATAAGCCAAAGTGCATGTGGGTGCAACTAGGCATAGAATCTAAAGAATCAAAAGAGTTATTAGAAAATAGTGATATATTTTATGTTGAAAATTTATGTATAAAACTAGAACACAAAAGGCTTTTTAGATGATTGCTCTATCAAAGATAATGGACGCTTCAAGGAGGCTAAATGGAGTGGTGCAAAACACAAAGTTAGCTTTTGCACCAAGACTTAGTGCTAAAAGAGAGGCAAATGTATATGTAAAACAAGAAAATCTCCAAAATACAGGCTCTTTTAAGCTTAGGGGAGCATTTAACAAAATAGCAACTCTAAGTGATGATGAAAAAAATCGAGGAGTAATTGCAGCAAGTGCTGGGAATCATGCGCAAGGTGTTGCATATAGTGCAAAGCATTTTGGTATTAAAGCAGTAATTGTGATGCCAGAATCTACCCCACTTTTAAAGGTAATGGGCGTAAAAGAGCTTGGTGCAGAAGCGATACTTAAGGGGAATAATTATGATGAATCTTATGCGTATGCACTAGAATATGCCAAAGAAAATAATTTATGTTTTATCCACCCATTTGCCGATGATGAGGTAATAGCCGGTCAAGGAACGATAGCCTTAGAGATGATAGAAGCGGAAAATAACCTAAATACAATAGTAGTGCCAATAGGTGGTGGTGGACTTATAAGCGGTATTGGTGCTGTGTATAAGCAAATGATTCCTAATACAAAAATAGTAGGCGTCGTAGCTCAAGGTGCTGCTGCTATGTATCATTCGTTTTTAAAAAAAGAAATAGAACGCATAGATTCAGTGCGGACGATAGCTGATGGAATCGCTGTTAAGAATGTTAATGAAAAGAATTTTGGATACATTTTAGAATGTGTTGATGAAATTGTAATGGTAGATGATTATGAAATAGCAGAGGCGATATTATTTTTGCTAGAAAAACAAAAGCTAGTAGTCGAGGGTGCCGGGGCTAGTGTCGTAGCTGCACTTTTGCACAATAAGTTTCAAATATCTAAAAACGAAAATATAGGACTTGTGCTAAGTGGTGGAAACATAGATGTAACAATGCTTGGTGTGATTATAGAAAAGGGCTTAGTTAGAGCTCATAGAAAGATGAGGTTTAGTGTAACTTTAATTGATAAGCCCGGAAGTTTGCAAGAACTTAGCAATTTGCTATCAAGTTTGGGGGCGAATATTGTAAAGATTGACTTTGATAGAATCTCTACTTCTTATGGCGATGCAAGCGTCAGCATTATGCTAGATACAAAAGGCAAAGAACACCAAGAATTAATAAGAAATAAACTAAGAATAAATGGCTATGAGTTTAGTGAGAGTTTCTAGTTATCTTTTTTTGGCTATTTTATTGCATGTTGCTTTGCTTTGCTGGTTTTGGTCAAATTTAAGCATAAGCTACCATGAAACTTTAGCATTTTTTAATGGCACTACACTAAGTGCGTATTTATCGCGTTTTGGCGTGTATTTGTTTGGTCAAAATGACTTTGGGCTTAGAATCTTTTTTTTAATATTACACATATTTAATATAGTGCTTATGTTTTTATATGCTAGAAGCAATTTGAAAAACGATAAAGATTCGCTATTTTGCACTATTTTGTTTATGCTTTTGCCCGGCATTAATGCTGGGGCATTGCTTGTGTTAGAAGTAAATATTACGATTTTTTTTACTCTTTTGTTGTGTTTTTTGTATCAAAGATATAACAAGATTCCATATTGGCTACTTGTATTTTTAATGTTCTTAGATGAGAGTTTTTCTATTATTTTTTTGGCTTTGATTTTTTATGGTATTAGCAATAAAAATACTATATTGATTTTTGTCTCACTTATTGGCTTTGGGGTTAATTCTTATATTTTTGGGATTGATATTGGTGGGTATCCTAGAGGATATTTTGCTGATACTATGGGGCATTTGATGCTTATTTTTTCTCCACTTATTTTTGTGTATTTTTTATATAGCCTTTATAGATTCGCAAATAAAAAAGAAAAACCACTTGGATTTTATATCGCTATTGTCGCACTTTTGTTTATATTATTTGTATCATTAAGACAAAAGATAGATACGCAAAATTATGCTCCATTGCTTTTGTGTTTCTTGCCTTTTATGGTGTTACTATTTTTATCTGGGCTTAGAGTTAGGTTGCCACAATTTAGAGCTAGATATAAGATTCCATTTGTTGTGTCTTTTATTGTGCTTATAATTTTTACTTCTAGTATTTTTGTATCTAAGCTATTGTTTTTGGTAATGCCTTATAGTGATAATTTCGCACTTAGACACTATATAGCAAAGGAATTAAGCGAGAGTTTGAAGATTCGAGGAATCTATAGTGTAAAGACAGATGTGCCTTTGCAAGAAAGACTTAGATTCTATGGGATAGATAGAGGAGATAGAGAGCTTAGCTATATAAAAAAGGAGAACTTTAGACCAGTGCCAATTATATACCACAATAAAGAAATAGTTAGATTCTATGTGGAATAGGGCATTTAGCTTATTTGAGATTCTGCTTTTTATTGTTATTGTTGGAATCTTAGCATCTATTGGTTATGTTTTATATCCTCATTCAAAACTGCACCTAGCAAAAAATCAGATAGTAAAACATATACAATACACAAAATATTTGGCATTGCAAAATAGCAAGGAAATTACACAATATAAGTTTTGCAAAAGTGATTTTTGTAGTGAAGAAATGAAAAAATATAAACAAAGTTTTTATAGGATTCAATTTAATAAATTAAAAGATATTGGCTGGAGTTATTCTATCTTTAGTGATAGTGCCAGAGATTCTAAGACAAAGAATTTTGATGATAGACCTATGGATTCTTTTGAAATAGCTAGAAGTCCGATAGATTCAAAATATTTAAGTGTTTATAATTATAATAATTCAAAGTTTGCTAATGCTCTAAGAGATGGAAGTTTGGCTATTTCTAGTAGATATGGGATTGTTGATATAAAAATAAGCGGTGGCTGTGGGGAGAGCAATAGAATCTTGTTTGATGATTTTGGGTTTTTAGTGTGCAAGATTGCTAATGTTGGTATTTCTCGTCCAAAAGAAAATGTAATTTTAGAGATTTTTGATAAATTTAGTAGCGAAAAGATATGTATCACAAAAAGTGGAAATATTTGTGATATAATTGAATAATTTTAGAATCTAAGGGTTATCATAGGTGCAAATGTAGTAGCTAAGAAGCGTTTTGGGCAAAACTTCTTGCAAGATGAAATTATTTTAACACAGATTATCCAATCCATTCCCAAAGATGTGAGACAATATAAAATATTAGAAATTGGGGCTGGCTTAGGTGATTTAACAAATAAGCTATTAAGCTTAGGAAGTATCACTGCGTATGAGGTCGATATGGAGCTTGTGCCGCATTTGCAGAGGCGTTTTAGTGATGCTCTAAAATCAAAGCAATTGCAGCTAAAGCTAGGAGATATACTTGAGTATTGGAAAGGGGAGACTTTAGAAAACGAGAAATATTTTTTGGTTTCGAATCTTCCTTATTATATTGCTACTTTACTTATTGTAAAGGTGTTAAAAGATCCTTTTTGTAAGGGCTGTGTTGTTATGACACAAAAGGAAGTTGCAGAGAAATTTTGTGCTGATGTATTTGGCTCTAGTTTTGGAGCATTGAGTATTTTGACGCAAAGTGTAGGAGTGGCCAGTTATTTATTCTCTGTTCCAAAAGAGGCATTTAGCCCTCCACCTAAAGTAACTTCAGCAGTATTTTTAATACAAAAGACAAAAAATTATGAATCTTTAGACAAGCTAGAAGCAATGCTAAAAATTGCTTTTACTAGCCCAAGAAAGACATTGTTAAACAACCTTAGCAAAACTTATAAAAATGCTAAGGATATTTTGCAGAAACTAAATATACCGATAAATTCAAGACCTCATGAAGTGGATACAGATACTTATCACCGACTTTTGAAATTTTTATAAAAGAGCGGAACATGGAAGAAAATAAACAAAATGAAACAAAACCAAACGAACAAAGACCAAAGAGGAGATTTCGCCCACATAATAAGGGAGAAAACAGAGAAAACAAAGAGAGAACACAAGATAAAAATCAAGAATCTAAGCCTAGATATAATCAAAAATTTAAAAATACAGACAAAGCAAAGCATGGCAACAGACAAGCTCCAAAGGAAAATAACACAGAGCTAAAGAGGGTTGTTGATATAAATGCTAAGATTCATCACAATACGCTAACTCCGCATTCTCAAGTGCATGTAAATCCAAATGGCAAGGTTAGAATAACTCCTATTGGTGGGCTAGGTGAGATTGGCGGGAATATGACTGTGATTGAAACGCAAAACTCTGCAGTCATCATTGATGCGGGTATGAGCTTTCCAGATTCTAGTATGCATGGGGTTGATATTTTAGTGCCTGATTTTAGTTATTTAGAAGTGATTAAAGACAAAATTGCAGGGATTATAATCACTCACGCACATGAAGATCATATCGGTGCTATGCCATATCTCTTTAAAAAATATCAGTTTCCTATCTATGGCACACCACTACCACTAGGGCTTATTGGTTCTAAGTTTGATGAGCATGGGCTTAAAAAATATCGCTCACTCTTTAGAGCAGTGGAGAAAAGGAAGCCTATTAGAATCGGAGAGTTTGAAATTGAATGGATTCATATTACGCATTCTATTGTAGATTCTAGTGCTTTAGCTATCAAAACAGAAGCAGGATTAATCTTCCATACTGGAGACTTTAAAATAGATCATACACCAATTGATGGCTATCCAACAGATCTAAATAGAATTGCACATTATGGTGAGCAAGGAGTTTTATTGTTATTAAGTGATTCTACAAACTCACATAAAAGTGGCTATACACCAAGTGAAGCAAGTGTTGGACCTGCATTTGATTTACTATTCTCTCGTGCTAAGGGAAGAGTGATTATGAGCACATTTAGCTCAAATATCCATAGAGTATATCAAGCAATAGAACATGGAATCAAATATGGCAGAAAGGTATCCGTTATTGGGCGTTCTATGGAGAAAAACTTAGAAATTGCTAGAACTTTAGGCTATATTGACTTGCCACAAAATATATTTATCGAAGCACATGAAGTAGCAAAATACCCAGATGAAGAAGTGCTAATAGTTACTACCGGCAGTCAAGGTGAAACCATGAGTGCATTATATAGAATGGCAACAGATGAGCACAGACACATAAAAATCAAAGAAAGCGATGTGGTAATCCTCTCTGCAAAGGCGATTCCAGGAAATGAAGGTGCTGTATCAAATGTTATAAATTTCATTACAAAATCTGGTGCTAAGGTGTATTACCAAGATTTTAGCGAGATTCATACAAGTGGACATGCAGCGCAAGAGGAACAAAAGCTAATGTTGCGTCTTGTAAAGCCTAAGTTTTTCTTGCCAGTGCATGGGGAGTATAACCACATTTTAAAGCATAAAGAAACCGCTATTTCTTGTGGTGTAAATGAGAAAAATATCTATCTTATGGAAGATGGCGATCAAGTAGAGATTGCTCACAATTATATGCGTAAGGTAAAGAGTGTAAAAACAGGCAAAACATATATTGACAACCAAGTAAATTCAACAATATCTAATGATGTAGTTTTAGATAGACAAAACTTGGCTGAAAATGGAATCTTATGCGTTGTAGTTCAAATTGATAAAAATAAGCAATCATTAAAAGAAAAGCCAAAAATACACTCTATGGGCATAGTGTCTAATAAGGAAACTATGGGATTCAACAAAGAAATAGAGGAGTTTTTTGAGCTATTTTTGAAAAATTGCAAAAAAGAGCTATATAATAGCCAAAAAGCAATGGAAAACGAGATAAAAAACGCACTAAGAAAAGTGATGTTTAAAAGAACTAAAAAATATCCTTCAATTATTGTTAGTGTGATTTTTTGATGAAGAGTGTTATATATCTAGCTGGAGGTTGTTTTTGGGGGATTCAAGGTTATTTTGATTTACTTAAAGGTAGTATTAAATCTAGCGTTGGGTATGCAAACTCTAAAGTCAAAAACCCAAGTTATGAGCTAGTATGCAGTGGAAGTAGTGGTGCCGTTGAAGCATTGGAGCTTTATTATGATGATAGCATTTTATCTTTAGATGAAATATTGCGTAGATTTTTTAGCATTATTGATCCTTTTGCACTAAATTATCAAGGAAATGACATAGGAGAGCAATATAGAAGCGGAATCTACACACAAGATTCTGCTACACTAGAATTTGTATTGGAGTTTGTAGCAAAATATCAAATATCACTTAAGCAAAAAATAGTAACTGAAGTTATGCTATTAGAAAACTTCTATCCTGCAGAATCTTATCATCAAAAATATCTACAAAAAAATCCAAATGGATACTGCCATATCGATATAAGTGGTGCATTAAGAGAGATTTAGTGCCATTTATCTTAGAGAGATTTTATATACAAGAGCCTATAAAGGCTTTTAGATTCTTAATGGATACTTTAAAGCTTAGCATGGCACAATCACAAAGATATATAAATAAAGGCAGAGTTGTCTATAATGGCGATATTTTGGGGAATAATGACAAAAATAAACTTTTAGAGAACTTTGTAGATGTGCTAGTCTTTAAGCCAAATAGGCTTGGTGTTAAAGCTGTCTTTGAAAATGATGATTTTATAGTTTTTGATAAGCCAGAGAAGCTATTAATTCACCCTAAGGGGAGATTTAATCATAAAAGCTTAGTTGATGAGATAAGAAGTCATTGTGGAAATGATGCTAGTTTGATACATAGGATAGATAAGGAAACTAGCGGACTTGTGCTAGTTGGTAAGCATAAAGATAGCATAAGAGAGCTTGGGGATATGTTTGCAAAAAATCTCATCTCTAAAGAATATTTGGCCCTTTGCAGAGGGTATTTAAGTAGAGATTTTTGTATTTCTGTGCCAATTAGCACACAGGCAAAGGGCAGAGATTTAAGCATTAGAAGCGTATTTTTAGGAGAGAATCTAAATGGCAATATATGCACAAAAGATTCTGCAAATTTTTCATTTAAAGATTCAAAAAGTGAATTTGAAATTTTAGGACATATTTTTAATAATACTTTATTAAAAGTTAGACTTTATAGCGGTCGCACACATCAAATAAGAGTGCATTTGCATTCTATAAACCACGCAATACTTGGCGACCCACTTTATGGTTGTGAGGACTTTAAGGTGAGAGAGTATTTAGATAGTGAGTTTATAGAGGGTGGCAATTTTACTTGTATGAGCGATTCTAAGCGTATAGAGTATTTTGGGGCTAGTAGGTTAATGCTTCATTCATATAGCATGAAATTTCGCTATAAGAATATTAACTATTTTTTCAAATCCCCATTTAGCATTTTTTCAAACTCATAAGCACTTTTTATTATTTCTTCAATATTGTCAAATTTTGCTTTCCAGCCCATTTTTTCTCTTATTTTCGCATTGTTTGCTACTAGGATACTAGGATCTCCATTTCTTCGTGGTTTTATATTGCATGTAAAATTAGTATTACTCACTTTCTTGGTTATATTTAGGATCTCTTTTACACTATATCCACGTCCATATCCAACATTAAATGCATCACTTTTTCCACCATTTTTTAGATATTCGTATGCTTTTATATGCGCTAATGCCAAGTCTTGTATGCTTATATAATCCCTAATGCAAGTGCCATCTTTTGTGTTATAGTCATTTCCAAAGATATCTATTGCTTCTTTGTAGCCTATAGCACATTGAGAAGCAATTTTTATTAGATGTGTGGCAATCCCTCTTTGTCCTATGTTTATCCCATTGTTTATTAATGAGCCTGCGACATTAAAGTATCGTAAGGTTACAAATTCGAAATTATTTGTTGAATTGGCATAATCACTAAGTAGCTTTTCTCCTATTTGCTTTGTGTTCCCATATGGATTTATTGGTGAGATTTGATGCGATTCGTCAATTGGTGTGTATAGTGGTTCTCCATATATTGTAGCAGAAGAGCTAAAGATAAGTCTTGGGACTTTATATTTATCGCACATTTCTAGGAGGGTTATCATATTTGTTACATTGTTTTTGTAGTACTGTATTGGTTTTTCTGTGCTTTCGCTTACCAGCAAGGAACCTGCATAGTGCAGAACACAATCTATATCATGTGAGAATACCTCTTCTAGGGTATTTTTGTCTCCTACAGATGAGGTATAGAGTTTGATTTTATGCTTAAAGTCATCTAGTGCCTTTATATTTTCCATATATCCAGTGCTAAAGTCATCTATTATAAATACATTGCAAGAAGTATTTTTTAAAAAATAATAAGCGCAAGATGCACCAATATAGCCTGCACCACCTGTTATTAGTATATTGTTGCTATGCATTTGGGTATCTTTTTAAAAGATTGATTATAGCTTCCATGTTTTCATTATAATTGCGTAGCATTTGTGGGATTTTTTTCTTGGGGTTATCGTTTTTTGTGTATTTTATTTCGTCTGTTTTATTTACTATGCCTATAAAAAGGTTATATGATGTAGATATAAATAATAAAAATTTCTTGCCACTAAACCCCCAAAAATCATGCCAAAATACAGCATTTCTATAAGTTTGCAAATCGTCATTATTAGCACTCCAATCTCCACTTCCATGCATATTATACACACTATCAACATCTGTGCTATGGTATGAACATCCATATATTAAGTGCAATAAGTTTCTAAAGCTATCTCCGCCATACATATCATGTCGTGTGGCTTTTTTAAAAAAATCTTGCGTATGTTTTGTATGTAAGGCTATATTTCTAAAAATGGAACTAGAAGTATGTCCCATAGTTGGAAATGATATTGGAGCATTTATTATATTGTCTTGCCCCCCCCCCCCCACTTATTTGCATGTATTGTTGTTTTTCGCTTTTTGTTAGATATTGAGAAAATAAACATGTATGATTGTTTGTGTAGTCCATATATATTTTTTCTGTACCATCTTGTTTGATTAGCGTTTTGCCCTGATAGCTTGTATAGTTTTTATGTTCCTCTAGGAAGCTCAGTGTCTTTTCTATTTTTAGTTCATCTGTCCAGTAGTCATCACTATCTAGCACACAAAAATATTCACTTTTAGCTTCATTGTATAGCTTTAGCATATTTAGTGTTAATCCAAGATTCCTCTTTTGTTTTAGGACTTTGATTGTATTTTTGTATTTTTGTTTGTATAATTCAATTATTTTTAGGCTATCATCGCTTGAAGCATCATCACTTATTATTATTTTGTATTGATATCTGGTTTTTTGCATTAAGATAGAATCTATAGCTTGTCCTATATATGTCGCATTATTGTAATTTGGCATTAATATCGTTAATTTTACCATTATCCTGTATTCCTTATCCCTTGAGCTATGCCAACTATTGTTGTGATTATCTGGCTTAGTATAATCTTTTTTGTCTTAGAGTTCTTTTGTATTTTATATGATTCTATTAAGTATATTTGGCAAAAGCTAAGATTTTTTAAAAATTCCTTTCTTTGTAATATTGATTCTCTTGCTTGAGTGTTTTGAAGTAGTGATTTTTCACCCCTTATAAAGCATAGCCACTTTAGTGTTAGCTTGTATTCATTTTCTATGCTTTTCCATATATTTTTACTTTGCGGGATATTATTTGCAAATTCATGGTATTTTTTAGCTATGTCTAAATCTACTTTCAAAAATGCTTGAGAGATGTTATCTATTGTTGTTTTGAAGAATAGATTTTCTTTGTAGCATTGTTGTAAGTCTTCATTTTTGTTTGCTTCTAGGGCACTTCCTATGCCATACCATGCTGGGAGGATTGATCTATTTTGAATCCATGAAAACACCCAAGGAATAGCTCTTAAGTCTTCTATTTTTTGAGTATTTTTTCTCTTGCTTGGGCGTGATCCTATGTTTAGCTGTGAGATGAATTCTATTGGAGTTGCGACTTTAAAATATTCTATAAAGTTTTTATCCTCATATACTAGCTTTCTGTATGTATTATATGAGTGTGTGCTTATGCTCTCTAAGAGTTTTTCGTATTTATCGCTTTTATTTTCTTGTTTATAAAGATCATAGATTGATTTTTTTAGTATGGTAGATATTGCAATATCAAAGCTTCTCTTGGCTTTTTTAGGATTTAGATATTTTGCACTTATTACTTCGCCTTGTTCTGTAACCTTGAAAAACCCAGCTACACTATTGTTTGGAGCTGCAATTAGCGCATCTTCTAATGCTAAGCCACCTCTGCTGACACTCCCTCCTCTACCATGAAATAGTCTGAATTTAATTCCAAGAGATTTTTCTAAAGATAGAAGACTATAAATTGCCTTTCTTAAAAAATAGTTACTAGCAAAGATTCCGCCATCTTTACTTGAATCTGAATATCCTATCATTATTTCTTGGTAGTTTTTGCGTGATTTTAGGTAGTTTGCATAATGTTTATTTTGTGCAAGTTCGCTTATTATTTTTGGTGCGTTTTCTAAGTCATTTATGGTTTCAAAAAGTGGTGAAATTGAGATTTTTGTTTTTTTATCTTCTTGCCATAGTTTTGATTGCTTTGCAAACCACAATACACATAGTAAATCTTCAGCATTTTTTGTCATTGATACAATACATGAATCAATAGCAGAATCTGAAATATTTTCCTTAATCCACTTAAAATTGACAAATGCCCATACAAGCTCTCTACTATCGCTAGATAGTTTGTCATATAGTTTATTTAGGTTTATAATTGGTTCATCTAAGGCTTTATTTAATATTTCTATTTTTTGTGTTTTTGGTAGATTTAGTATATTCTCATGTGTGTATCCTAGTATTATAAATATCTCATTTAACGCTAGATAGAATTTATCTCTATGCTCTCTAAAGTCTAGCTGCATTAAATGGAATCCAGCTAACAATACCAATGCTCTAAATTCTCTTAAATATGCCCCACTTCGAGGATTTACAGAATCTAGTAGCATATCTATGTCTTTTATTAGCTCTTTGTGGTTTTTGTATGTTTGTTGGTTGTCTATGCTTTGTGGATTTGGAATATTTAAAGTTAGAATCTTGTTGTTTAGTTTTGCTTTGATTATGCTAAGTTTTGCTCTTAGTGGCTCATTTAAGAAGAGTTTCTTTGCAGTTTGGCTTAAGAGGTCTTTGTCTTGTTCTATGCTTTTTAGTAGCTCTTTTGTTGGCTTTATATAATCTAGTGAGCATGATAGTTCTCTTTCTAACTTGCTTACTATTTTTATGTAGTGTTCTATTATGGTTTTGTGTTGAATCTTTGCTGCTTCTAGCATTGTTTTATTATTTACAAATGGATTTCCATCTCTATCTCCACCTATCCAGCTTCCTAGCTTTATTGGTGATTTTTTGAGCTTTGTTTGCAGTATGTTTTCTATTTCTATTAGCACCTTTGTGCCACTTTGCAAAATGGAGCTTTCCATAAAATAAAGCAAATTATCAAGTTCAAATAGCACTTCAATTTTTTCTTCCCTTACTATTTTGCTATACCATAAGAGGCTTAGCCTATATTTTAGATGTTCTAATGCCTCTTTGTTGTCATATTTTAGAAAAGATTCAATGTCGTTATACATTTGATGATAACTCTCTAAAAATGTTCTTCTTAGTGATTCTGTTGGGTGTGCGGTAAATACGGG
This sequence comes from Helicobacter sp. WB40, assembly GCF_027859275.1. Taxonomy (NCBI): domain Bacteria; kingdom Pseudomonadati; phylum Campylobacterota; class Epsilonproteobacteria; order Campylobacterales; family Helicobacteraceae; genus Helicobacter; species Helicobacter sp. WB40. The sequence goes on from NZ_JAQHXS010000004.1 coordinate 120,647, forward strand.
ATAAAATTTTAGTCTTTTTAATGTGTCTTGTATATTTGTATAGTTTTGTTTGTTTAGTTCATCTACGACACTTTTTATTGAAGTATGTGTTTTTATGCTATTGATTTCATCTATTATGTTAAATAATAAATGATATAGCGTTAGTGCTTTTATTAGATGTGATATTTCGGTGTTTGATAGAGATTGTATTAGTTCTTGTTTTGATTTGTCATTTGTAGTGCATATTTCTTTAAATATTTCACTAATGTTTGGCGAGGATTCTTCAAGCAACTCTGTAATAATAGAAAATATAAATGAAATCTCTTTTCTCATTACTCCCCCCTATGTAGCATTAATCTGGTTTTGGTGGCTTTAGCTTTTCTATCCATTGTAGATAGTTTGGATCATAAGAATCTTCGCTTTTTAGCCTATAAAAATCACCATCTTTGATTACTTCTAGCAATTTGGCTGGAGCTTCTTTGCTGAGAACAGACTTTAGTAGCTCTTCTCTATTGCCATTATATATTTTGAATTTAACAATGGTTTCTGCTTCAGAAATGTCGCCCCTTATTATCATTTTTGTTTTTAATGCCGCTTCATCTATATTTTTTAGTCTAACTTCATTTGTATAGTATAGATTTGCAATTTCTCTGTATTCTTCTAAATATTGTTGATATCTTTCAAGTGATTTATCGTATTGATCAACTATGCTTTGCAGATTCTTAGGTAACTTTTCATCTTTATTGTCTTGCTTTATTTTGTGTGTTTTGCCCTGCGAAGCTAATAGATATGAATATACCTCGTCCATTAATTTCTTTAAATGTCTTAGTCTTATTCTTATTTGGTCTGATAGCATCACATACTCTACTCTATCACGTCTTGAGAATGCAAACTTAGTAGGGTTTAGCTCAAATGTATTATGCTCACCAACTATGTTATCAACTATTAGAGAGTACCTAGGATATATTTCATTATATGATCGAACCTCTTTTATGTATATGTAATCTGCAATAATCGTCCCGCCAAGAGTGTTGTTAATGTATGCAACTTTTGCCTCTACAACACCCTTTTCGAGCACATCAATTACTACTACATTCGCCTTTATAGAACCTCTATGAGAATCTATATATGCAATATCTGTTGTTATTTTTGAGTTAGAATGTGTAGAACCACTCATATTTAGGGTTTTTGCTCCGCCCTCTTTTGGCTGATTCATATCTAGCTCATCTACAATGCTAAAGCTAAGTGGTGCTACTTCTTTGAAGAATCCGTCTTTGCCTGCTTGATATTTTATTATTTGCGTATCTTCCCTTAGTCTTATAGTTGAATCTATTTTTGGAGTATTTGTCACTATTTGTTTTATAGGAAGGATTTCTCCTTTTAAGTCTCTTCCTATGTTGCCACTTATTGGTTTTATGTATTCAAATAGCAAATCGCCTTTTCTGACTGCATTTATACATAGTCTTGGGCTAAATTCTTCGCTAGTATTTTCTTCTCCATTTATTTCAGATTCGCTTTTTAGCTCATGATAGATTTTAATATCGCCACTTCTACCTTCTTTGCTAGCTACGCCAACACCGATATTTAATATCGTCTTTGGTTCTATTTTTTTGTTTTCTAAATCCTTTATAAATTTATCGATTTGCAAGGATAGTTTGCCATATTCTCGAATCCCTACCAAGTAGCCTTGTAAAATCATTGTTTTGTATAGCTCTTGGTATATCTCGCTTTTTATATCCTTGTGATATTTTATTTGATTATTGCATAGGAGTATTGCTCTAAGCGTTGTGTTCTCACCGGGGAATAGCTTAAATCCAAATGTCCTAGGTGGCTTTTCTTCTTTTTTGCATATTTCTATTTTGTAAAGTTGCCTTATGGTTATGTTTGAAATAAAGTTAGAATTTTTGTTGAAGATTCCTATATCTGCTATTGATTTATATTTAGTTTCGCCTTTTTTTGCGTATATTGTTTTTACTTCAAGTAAATAAAAGTCAATTTCGCATTGAAATTGCTTTTTTTGTTCTATTAGTAGATTTTTTAGATTGCTAACATCATTAAAAGTTTTGAATCCTTTTGGTGCAAACCTCATTTTTTATCCCTAAAATTGTTTAAAATATTTTTTTGCTAATGTTTCAAAATTATCTTCATCATCTAGTGAATCATCTCTGTGTATTAGAGGTTGTTTGCATGTTTTGCAACGAATGAATGTGCTTTCTGTTTGCATTAGTTTATGTAGTGCTTCACATACTTCAAATTCTTTTAAATGGCATAAGCAGATATATAAATATTTTGGCTCGTTTTCTATGTCATGGCTTTCAGCTAGTATGCTTGTTTGGGTTTCAAGGCTATACGGAATCTCTTTTACATCTCTTAGTCTGTTTCTATAAGATTCTATTTGTTTGTCTTCTCCTAATACATGCGTTATAAACCATGATTTTAAAAACTCATAAAATTCTGTTCCAGCGACATCTACATCATCTATATTTGTAGATAATTTGCTTATATTTACTAGCATTTCTTTATGGAGTGTAGCATGGGATTCTAAGAATGGATAGCTAGTATGCTTCATGTATGTTTCTTCATCTTTGAAGTGCTCTTTTAGCTCTTCTGTTACAACTCCAATTAACGATACTAGTGCAGATTTTTTAGCCTCTGATTTGCTTTGTGATAGTTCGTATGCTTCTAAGATTCGTTGTAGGAATTTTTTATGTTGTTCGTCTAAGTGTTGATTTTTTATACCAAATTCTTCATTCCATTCTAACAATTCTATAACCTCACAAAAACCAAAAATAAATTTGATTATATTATTTAAATGCTTTAATAAACTTTGTTGATATTCTTTTTACTTTTCTAATGAATCGTAAAATTGTTTATAAAAAGATTCAAAGTTATTGTTTAATATCGCTTCTCTAGCTCTTGTAGTTAGGCTTAAGTAATATGCGATATTGTGAATGCTTGCAAGTCTAAAATAACTTATCTCCCCTGCTTTAAATAAGTGGTGCAAATATGCTCTGCTATGATTTTTACATGTATAGCAAGAACATTTTGTATCAACTGGGCTTGAATCTGTCTTGTATTTTGGTGATTTTATAGATATTTTGCCAAAATTTGTAAAAAGTGTGCCATTTCTTGCGTTTCTAGTTGGCATTACACAATCAAACATATCAACCCCTCTTTTGATTGCCTCAACTATATCTTGTGGAGTTCCAACTCCCATTAAATATCGTGGTTTATCTCTTGGCAATAGAGGTGTTGTAAATTCTATTGTGTCATACATTTGAGAGTTTGGCTCACCTACTGCTAGACCACCTATTGCATATCCGTCAAAATCACAAAGTGATGTCAAATCCCTAGCGCTTGCTGTTCTAAACTCCATGTCCACCCCACCTTGCACTATGGCAAAGATTTTATTTTCCACTTCTCTTTGTTGTTTTGTTTGGTTGTGGAATTCTATTGCTTCTTTTGCCCATTTTGTGGTTCTGTTTATAGATTCTCTTAGTCTTTCTTTTGTTGCTGGAAGCCCTACTAAATCATCTAAAATCATCATAATATCACTATTTAAGTCATATTCTATCTCTAGCACTTTTTTAGGGGTAAATAGATGCTTGCTCCCATCAATGTGGCTTTTAAAAATTATTCCTTCATCGTTTATTTTTACATTATTTGATAGGCTAAATGCTTGGAATCCACCGCTGTCTGTTAGAAAATTATTTGGAAATTTGCTAAAACCATGCAATCCTCCTAAATCTTTTACTATTTTTTCTCCCGGACGAAGATATAAGTGATAAGTGTTTGCAAGAATGATTTGTGTATTTAGTTCTAGCATATCTTTAAAGTCTAGTGCCTTAATGCTGGCTTGTGTGCCTACAGGCATAAAAACTGGTGTATTTACTATTCCGTGTGGTAGGTTTAAAGTCCCGGCTCTAGCATTGCCATCTACTTTTTGCAAATTAAATATCATTTTCAACCTTTTTTTGCTAAATTTTTGCAAACGATTTTTAGGGGAATATATGCGAAAAATACTGCTTATTTTAGATGGAATTGTAGCAAAAGAATTTGTAATGACACTAAGCAGTAAGCATATAGAGCAAAATTATCAGATTTTTGTATCACAAGATCCATTGTTGCTGCCAGATATAAGCAGTGATTATGTTGAAAATCACAACTTTGATCCAAGCTCAACTAGAAAATTAAGAGAAATACTAGATCCGCAGATTACTGATTGTTACATTATAGTAAATGACGATAGGGATATTATTTATGAAACTATTAGGAATTATAGTAAAAACATACAAATCACAATGCTTGGTAAGATAGAGTTAAAGGGCGAAGATTCAATGCTTACTATGGTAGATGAATCAAGTGTCCTTAGTGCTAAGCTCTTTGAGAGATTCCCAAATGTCCCTAGAACTGCAAAGTATATAGGCTTAGGTCAAGGTGAGATAATGCAGGTAAGTGTGCCTTCAGGTAGTCCATATGCATATAGGGCAATAGGATCTATAAAACAAAAAAAGTGGAAGATAGTTGCAATTTATAGAAACAATGATTTTTTGTTGCCAATAAATTCAAGCGTAATTTTTCCAAACGATTCTTTGCTTTTAGTTGGAGAACCAAAGATATTATGGGACATATATTATAGGATCAAAGATGAAATAGGGCAGTTCCCAACACCGTTTGGCAGAGATGTCGTGCTTTATTGTGATTTGCAAGATAATGAGAATTTGCAGTTAATTATTGATCAAGGTTTATGGCTTTTTAATAAATTTAAAAACAAGAGATTCCATTTGTGTTTTTTTAATCCAGCTAATTTTGATGATTTACAAAATATAAAAACAAATGAAAACCTAAATAAAGAGAACGTCACATGGCATATAGAATATTATGAAACCTCGTTAAAGAAAATAATAAACAGGGATAGGGCTAATAAAAATATAGGACTAATTATTTTAAATAGTCGACTTTTTGCTACTAGCAAAAGATTTTTATTTGATTTAGGGATTCCTCTCTTAAAGCTTGGTAACACGCCTTTATATGAGCTTACAGATAGTGCAGTTGTAATACCGGATAAAATACAAGAATCTGAAAAAATATCATCTGTTGTGTTTGACTTTTCTACGCAAATAGGAGTGAAAATCAAGCTATATGATTTTGATATAGATTCAAAGTATCATAAAGATGCGATAGATTACTACAATAGAATCGCAAAAATATTCGAAAAAAAGATAGAAACAATAACCTCAAACACACTAAACCCAATAATATGGCTAAATAACGAAAAGCATACAATCCAAATAATACCTCTTAAAAAAGAAGAAGCAAAAAAGCCTATATGGAGATCATTAACAAATGTTGAGAATCTAAGCACTCATCTTACAAATATACCTCAATTATTTATACCATTATCTGTATAGCAGTGAATATTTCATTTCTGCTAATTTCCAGTCATTTAGAGTGTCTATGTCTTGTACTTCTAGCTCGTCTAATATTATGCTTTTAGAATCTTCAAATATATTATGCTTAGTAATCCATGTGCTACTTTTAGCAAAATAAAATTGTCCTGCATCATGATATATGCTATTTAGGTCTTGAGAACGCATATTGAACCTATCTTTAAACAACATTTCATTTTTGCCATTTTGTATCATAAATGATCTCAATGGAGAATAGCTATATTCTACAACGCTAAGCACATAATTATCATCAACGACATTAAATGCTTCTTTTAGTTTTTCGCTTTTTAGAAGTGGTGCTGTTGCATATAAACAGCATGCAATACCACTGAAGCTTAGCTTGTTTATCGCATCTTCTATTACTTCTCTTGTGCCAGTATAATCATCGCTTAACTTAGAATCTCTCTTTAACGGGGTTGCACCAAATTTTAATCCAACTTCTAAAATCTCATCATCATCACTTGATACATATACTGCATCAAAGATTCCACTTTTGATTGCATTATCTATACTATATGCAATTATTGGCTTACCTAAAAAATCTTTGATATTTTTTTTAGGGATTCTTTTGCTTCCACCTCTAGCAGGTATTATGCAGATGCTATTTATTTTTTTGCTACACATTTTTCTAATACTTTAATCACCCTATCTTGCTCATCATCGCTAAGGCTTGGGAATATAGGTAAAGATATAGTGTGTTTATAATATTTTTCTGCTTCTTTAAAATCACCCTTCTTAAAGCCAAATCTTGCATAGAATGGTTGTAAATGTATGGGGATATAGTGTATTTGCACTCCTATTTTTGAATCTAGGAATTTTTTTACTAATTTTTTTCGTGATATTTCGCTATTTTTTGTAAGCAAAATAGGGTATAAGTGGTATGCACTATAGTTGTAAGATGTAACAAATGGAGTGATTACTTCCAAGTGTTCTAGCTTTTTGTTGTATTTTTCTGCAATTTTGTTTCGCTTGTATGTGTATGAATCTAGTCTTTCTAATTGAGAGATTCCTAAAGATGCTGATATATCATTTAAGCGATAGTTGAATCCCAAGATTTGTTGTTCATAATACCAAGGAGAATCTTTTTTAGGATTATCAAACTCTTCTATGTTTTTTGTGATGCCATGGCTTCTTAGTATTTGCATTTTTTTAGCTAGTGCTTGATTGTTTGTCGTTGCTATCCCGCCTTCCCCTGTTGTGATTGGTTTTACTGGGTGAAAGCTAAAGATAGATATATCGCTATATCTGCAACCACCAATTTTATCTCCCCTATATCTCCCACCTAATGCATGTGAGGCATCTTCAATGATTTTAAATCCATATCTTAATGATAGTTTATATAAAGCCTCCATGTCGCAACTTTGTCCAGCAAAATGCACAGCTACAATTACTTTTGGGAGTTTATGTTTTTTTGTTTTTTTAAGTTTAGATTCTAAATAGTCTATATCTATGTTGTATGTCTTTGAATTTATATCTATAAAATCAACCTTAGCACCACAATAAACCCCGCAATTGCTAGAAGCAACAAAGCTAATAGGGCTAGTCCATAGAAAATCACCCTTTTTAAGTCCCAAAGCAAGACATGCAATATGCAATGCAGAAGTTGCACTATTTGTGCTTATGGCATATTTTGCATGCACATATTTTGCTACTTTTTCTTCAAACTCTAATACTTTTGGACCTTGAGTTATAAATGGTGATTTTAAAACACTAACAACACTATCGATGTCTTCTTGTAATATTTCTTGTTTCCCATAAGGTATAAAGTCCATAAATCCCCCTAAACTTTATTTAATTAGCTCTAAAAACTCCTCTTTGCTTAGCCATTGTGTATTTGTGCCAGAGTTATATTCAAAGCCTCTTTTTACGAGATTCCCGCACTCTCCGAGTGCATTTTTGCTAAAGTCAGTTATAAAGCTAAATTGTATTGTTGGTGATATTACAAAATGATCGCTAAACTCATAAGTAATGTGAGAATCATCACTAGGACACATTATTTCGTGAATCTTCTCTCCCGGTCTTATCCCTATTATCTTGTGTGGCAAGTTTGGTGCTAGAGCATTTGCTACTTCTGTTATTTTCATTGATGGAATCTTTGGAATAAATGTCTCACCTCCAAACATTCTTTCAAAGTTTTTTAGTACAAAATCCACGCCTTGTTGCAATGTAATCATAAATCTAGTCATCTCAACATCAGTTATTGGAATCTCTTTTGCACCATCGTTAATTAACTTTAAAAATAATGGTACAACAGAACCTCGAGAGCCTATAACATTGCCATATCTAACAACCGAAAATCTAGTTTGTCTAAGCCCTGCTATGTTGTTTGCTGCTACAAATAATTTATCACTTGCTAGTTTTGTTGCGCCATATAAGTTTATTGGATTTGCGGCTTTATCTGTGGATAGTGCTATTACTTTTTGGACATTGTTTGCTAGTGCAGCACTAATTACATTTTGTGCGCCATAGATATTTGTTTTTATACATTCTGTTGGATTGTATTCTGCTGCTGGGACTTGCTTTAATGCTGCTGCATGGATTATGTAGTCGATTCCTATTGTTGCTTCTTTTAGTCTATTTTCATCTCTTACATCACCTAGAAAATATCTCATACAAGAATCATTATAAGTTTGTGCCATTTCATATTGCTTTAACTCATCTCTAGAGAAGATGACTATTTTTTTGGGTTTGTATCTCTCAAGTAGTGTTTTTGTGTATTGCTTACCAAAGCTCCCAGTTCCACCGGTAATTAAAATGCTCTTGCCATTAAACATATACGCCCTTTATTCTAGCTTTTAGTAATTATAACAAAAGATAGTTTTACTTTAGAATCTATTTAGATGACAAGTTTGCGTGGGGATTCCCACGCTTAGTTTATTTTTACCTTTATTTCATCATTTTCTGTATAGAAGCTAACTTTGCTATCTTCTTTGACTTTCCCTTCTAAGATGAGTTCTGCTAATCTATCTTCTATCTCTTCATATAATGCCCTCTTTAGCGGTCTAGCACCATAGATAGGGTCAAAGCCAACTTTTGCTATAAATTCTTTTGCACTAGATTCTAGCTCTAAGCTTATGTCTCTTTCGCTTACTTTCTTTTGGATATTTTTAAAGAGAATATCCACAATATGCGTAATTTGCTCTAATCCTAGAGGGTTAAAGATAATAATATCATCTAATCGGTTTAAAAATTCGGGCTTAAAATATCCTTTTAATGCTTCGCGCACTGACTTTTCCCTTGTCGCTTCATCGCTAATTTCTAAAATCTTATCACTTGCAATATTGCTTGTTAGGATAATAATTGTGTTTCTAAAATCAATAGTTACACCTTTATTATCCGTTAGCCTTCCATCATCAAGCACTTGAAGAAGCATGTTAAATACATCTGGGTGTGCCTTTTCTATCTCATCAAAAAGCACCACGCTATAAGGCTTTCTCCTTATTGCTTCTGTTAGTTGTCCGCCTTCTTCATAGCCTACATATCCCGGAGGTGCTCCTATAAGGCGAGAGGCTGCGTGCTTTTCCATATATTCGCTCATATCGATTCTTATTAGATTTTTCTCACTATCAAAGAGGAATCTAGCTAGAGTTTTAGCTGATTCTGTCTTTCCAACTCCCGTAGGTCCTAAGAATAAAAAGCTTCCAATAGGTCTATTTAACTCACTTAATCCTGCTTTATTTCTCTTTATAGCCCTAGCTATTGCCTTTAGTGCTTTATCTTGTCCTACTACATCTTTTTTTAGCTCATCTTCTATGCCTAAGATCCTGTCTTTTTCATCTTGTAGCATTTTCTTTATTGGGATTTGTGTCCATCTGCTAACTACTGATGCGATAGATTCTGGAGTTACTGCATTTCTTAGAAGTGTGCCACTCTCTTGCATTTTTTCCCATTTTTCATTTTGGTTTGCTAACTCCTTTTCAAGCTCTGGAATCTTTCCATAATCAATTTCAGCTGCTTTATTAAAGTCGCTATTTCGCTTTGCTAACTCACTTTGAGTTTTTAGAGAATCTATTTCACTTTTAATCTTTGCTATTGCATTAAAAACTTGTTTTTCGTTTTCAAATTGTGCTAAAAGTGCGTTTTTTTGCTCTTCTTTGTTGCTTAGCTCTTTGTTTATCTCATCTAATCTTGCGTTATTTCTCTCGCTTTTTTCCATAAGCAGTGCTTCTTTTTCTACTTGCAAGCTTTCTATTTCTCTTTTTACTTTTGAGAGTTCGCTTGGTTCAGATTCTATTTGCATTTTTAGCTCTGCTGCTGCTTCGTCTATTAAGTCAATTGCTTTATCAGGTAAGAATCTATCAGTGATATAGCGATTACTTAGCTTTGCTGCTGCAACTAATGCACCATCATGTATGCTTACATTATGATGAGCTTCAAGTCTTTCTTTTATGCCACGCAGGATTTGTAAGGCTTCATTTACGCTTGGCTCATTTAGATTTACAGGTTGGAATCTCCTCTGCAATGCTGCATCTTTTTCAAAATATTTTCTATATTCTTTAAGCGTTGTAGCACCTATTGTGTGGAGTTCTCCTCTTGCAAGGGCAGGTTTTAGGATATTTGCTGCATCCATACTTCCTTCACTTGCCCCAGCTCCAACAATAGTGTGAATCTCATCAATAAACAAAATAATATTTCCACTTTTTTTAACTTCATCGATGACTTTTTTAAGTCTATCTTCAAACTCTCCTCTATACTTTGCACCTGCGATTAATGCACTCATATCAAGGGCAACTACCTTTTTGTTTTGCAGTGATAGCGGGACTTCTTTTTTGATGATTCTTTGTGCTAAGCCCTCTACAACTGCAGTTTTCCCAACTCCGGGTTCGCCAAGTAAGATAGGATTGTTTTTTGTCTTTCTTATTAGGATTTGCATCATATGTGTGATTTCTTCATCTCTCCCAATTACTGGGTCTAGCTTTCCTTCTAGTGCTTTTTGTGTTAAATCAATGCCAAATTTTTCTAAAGATTCTAAGTTTTCATCTGCACTTTTGCTATCAATCTTAGCGCCACCACGCATAGATTCTATTGTCTTTTTTAGCTCATTTATGTCTAAAAATTTCGCAAACAAGCTTTTAATTGGCTCATCATTTAGGCTGGAGATTATAAAGCAATCAATGGCAATATAGCTATCTCCCATTTTTGTAGCTAAGCCTTCAGCCTTGCTTAGAGATTCGCTTAGCTCTCTACTTATTTTTAGATTATCTTTGCTGACATTTGAGCTTTGTGGGAGTGTTTTTGCTATGCTTTTTGCTTCAAGCTCTAGTGCATTTTTGTCAATATTTAGGCGGTTTAGTGCTTGGTTTAGAAGAGAGTTTGTATTGGTTAGCATAGCCCAAAAAAGATGTATGCTTTGTATTTCTTGGTTTTTATTATGCAAAGCTAGTGAAGCACCTTGTTCTAGTGCTTCTTGCATTTGGTTGGTTAATTTCTCTAGTAAATTCATAATATCCTCCTATGGATAAGTTAAATTTACAAGCATTATATAACCTTAGTCAATCATTGTCAAGTTTTATAATAACAAAATGCTAAATATTTATGAGTGTATATTATTTCAATGCAAGCTCGACCGCCTTTTTAATGTGTATTTTGGTTGTATCAAAGAGTTTTATTTTGCAATCTTGCTCTTGTATAAGCATACCAATTTCTGTGCAACCTAAGATTACTGCTTCTGCTTCTTTATAGGATTCTATGATTTGTAAATATTTCTTTTTAGAATCTTCTAAAACCTTTCCTTGACATAGTTCATCAAATATAATTGAATTTACAATTTCCATTTCTTCATTATTTGGGATTATTGTCTCTATTTTAAAGTTCTGCAAAATATCTTTATAAAAGCTCTCACTCATAGTAAATTTCGTGCCTAGAAGTAATGCTTTTTTTATATTGTTATTTTTTAACTCTTCTCCAAGAGATTCTGCTATATGGATAAAAGGAGTTTTAACTTGTTGTGTAATAATTGGCAATACTTTGTGCATTGTGTTTGTAGCAATTAGTATAAAATCTACTCCTATTTTTTCTAAACTCAATGCTGCTTTACTTAGAATCTCTGCACTCTCTTGCCATTTATTTTCTCTTTGTAATTTTGCGATTTCTTCAAAATTTAGACTAAGAAGTGCGATTTTAGCGGAGTTTAGCCCACCTAGATTCTTTCTTACTAGCTCGTTTATACCTTGATAGTAGCTAAGAGTGCTCTCAAAACTCATTCCGCCGATAATTCCTATTGTTTTCATAAAAATCCTTATTTTAGTTTTATTTCGTATTCTAAATTTTTGTCATTTAATACAAGATGTATTTTATCAATAGATTCTATCTCAAAATATATACAAACTCCACAATCGCTACTTAGCTCTCTAGGAGTTGGCATTAGTTTTATGTTTATATTATGTGTTTTAAAAATTTCTTCTGCATAGAATGCATCAGCACTGCTATATACTAAAATATATCCACTTATCACTATTTCGCCTCTATTTCTTTAATTGCATAAATTAAATAGTCTATCTCATCTTTTGTATTAAATGCTCCAATGCTAACTCTAATTGTGCCACCATATTTTAGAGTATCTAGGCATTTGTGTGTAGCAGGGGAGCAGTGAAGTCCGATTCTTATGCATATATTATAAGTATCACTAAGCAAGAATCCAACATCAGAAATACTTTTGTTTTTGATGATAAAAGATAGGTTAGCACCACTTGTGCCTTGTGTGGAGTATATATTAATATTATTTATTGTCTGTAATTTTTCATATAAATATTCTTTTAAATTTGCTTTGTGATTATAAATATTATAAATTCCATAACTATAAATCCACTCTAGCGAATCTTTTAAATTTGTAATCCCATGCATATTGATAGTTCCGCTTTCGAATTTATCAGGTAAGAATCTTGGCTGATATTCTTCTTCGCTCAAACTTCCAGTTCCACCAAATATGAGTGGTTCTAGCAAATCTTCATCAAATTCCTTGCTTAAGCCCAAAACCCCAACACCCATAGTTGATAAAAGCCCCTTATGTCCGCTAAATGCTATTAAATCTACCTTTTTTAAAATATTATCCACAGGCAACACACCTACACTCTGACTAGCATCAAGCAAGAAGCATAGATTCTCATCTTTTGCAATTTGGCTTAATTCTTCTAGTGGGATTGTTGCACCATTTACATTATTTACATGCACACATGCAAGCATTCTAGCACCTTTGCAGAGTTCTTTTGCGCTTTGTAGAGAGATATTTCCAAATTCATCTGTGGTAATTTCTCTAATTTCTATCCCTATTTTTTCTTTTAATGCATTTAGTGTGCGTTTTATTGCATTATGCTCCATTTGTGTTGTAACTACAATATCTCCTCTTTTTAAGAAGCCTTGCAATGCTACATTTATTGCATGTGTTGCATTTAGGTGGAATAAAATTCTCTTTGGTTCTGTGCTGACTAATTGTGATAGCAAGAATCTGCATCTATGCAGAATCCTGCCAGATTCTAGTGCTAAAGAATATACGCCCCTACTAGCATTTGCCCCCGCATTATCTAAAAAGTTGCAAAAAGATTCTTGTAATATAGGAGCTTTTGGAAAGCTAGTTGAAGCATTATCAAAATATACTAGCTTTTTATCCAAGCACTTCCTTTTTATTTAGCAAATACACGCAATCTTCGCCATTTTCTAATATATTTACTTCATAGTTGTGATTCTTTGCTATTCTTTGAATATTTTCACTAGAAGTTCCACAACTGCACAGAATCTGTATTGTCTCTACATTTTTATCAATTAGTGGTTTTAGTTGTAACACAGGTTCAGGGCATGATAGCCCTCTTACATCTAATTCTTCCATTAAACTCTCCTCTCTTTAGCAAATATAGCAACAATAAGACAAAATATAATACCTAAAATAACGGCTATAGGTGCATTAGCAGTGATTCCAGCAGGAGAGCTTGCAATTGCAAAATTATGTGCAAATGCAGCACCAAAGAGCAATCCAAACACAAACACTCCAGCATCGCCATCTCCTTCACCGGCTAAGACTAATTGCCTCCCCGGACAACCACCTGCTAAAGTGAATGCAAGACTAGATAGGAGCATTCCTAAAAAATTCCAAATAGTATCATTATGTGCTATTGGTTGATTTATAAATCCCAGATGAAAGCTACCAAGTGCCATGTTTGTTATAGCTGCTACTATTATTAGTGCTATTATTCCTTGTAGCATGTGAGTATCTTTAAATAATATACTATCTCTAAAGGCTGCAATAGTGCAAAATCTACTTCTTTGAAAGATTCCGCCTAGCACTAGCCCAGCTATTAGCGATATTATAAGTGGTGCGTGTTGTGAAGCAGGACCTTTGGTGGATTCCTTTATAAGTGTATTGTTATCAAAAACACCCCACATTAAAAGAGCAAATAATATAAATGCAAAAATAGGAAATGCTAGTCCAACTATCTTGCTTGTAGGGCGATTCCTACCAAGTGAAAAGCCTCTTTTTAAAAACACAAGCCCTATTATAACTCCAGCTAAAAAGCCAAAGATTCCAGCAATTGCACTTAAATCACCTCCGCTTAGCCTGAGCCACATTCTCCATGGACAACCTAAAAATACTAAAGCCCCAATCATGGCAAATGCACCAAGCATGAATCTAACAATAGGTGCAGAACCGCTTCTAGCTCTAAACTCACCAAATATAAATGAAGCAATCAAAGCACCAAATATCAAACCAATAATCTCGGGTCTTATATATTGTAAAGTCCCTATTTGATGTAAACTTATCGCACCTGCAATATCTCTAGTAAAACATGCAGCACACATTCCCATATTTCCGGGATTCCCAAAATATACTAAAATGGGTGCTGTAACACCAAAAATTACCCCAGCAATAATGGGCAAAAAAGCCAATTTCATAGTTTCTCCAAATCAAAAATTTTAAAACAGCAATTTAAATAATTACACAAAGAATATTGTAAGAAGCATTAGAAGTGCTGTGTGCTTAAACCTTAAGCAATTGTTTATTGTAGCATAAATTATTTTGTGTAGTCTCTAGCACCTTTGTATCGCGACGACCAAAATTGAGAGTCTAATTTAGCGACTTGCACTTTTTTGCCTTTGCTTGGAGCATGTATGAATTTATTATCTCCAACATACACGCCTACATGATCTACTCTTTTTTTGTTTATAGAGAAAAACACCAAATCGCCAATTTGTAAATTGTTTCTTTGGACTTTTTTGCCAGAATTAAATTGAAGTAGAGAATTTCTAGGTATATCAATTCCATTTAGCCTATATACCGTGTATGTAAGCCCACTGCAATCAAAGCCACTCTCTGAAGTGCCTCCCCATTTATATGGCACTCCTATATATCCATATGTGCTTTTTTTAAGCTCCTCTCTTAATTCACTTGTGCTGTGTTTTTTGTTTGCTATCATTTTTGTTGGATTAATGATAAAAAAATCTTTAAAATATCCTCTTTTTTTGTATCTTTGTGCTTCTTTTGTTGCCTCATTTATGCTTCTATAATTTCCGAATCTAACTTTATAAAATCCATTGTCGTTAAACAAAAATGCTTCTAATCCGTTTTTATTTAACTTATCTACGAATCTCCATGCGTTGTTTGGGTTTTTGAAGCTACCTACTTGCACCAAATAGCCAACTTCCATCTTTGTGTTTTGTTGTGGGATATATTGCTTTGTGCTACAACCTGCAAAAATAATTATCAGTAATGTGTAAAGTAGAATCTTCACCTTTTTTCCTTTATGAATTTGAAATTTGCAATAAATTTAATACATAGTATCAACAAGATTCCTTCTAGTAATGCTGCTAGGATAAATGTGTAATATTCTTCATTGTTTATTACATTAAATTGTTTTCCTAATTGTGCAGTGGCTACTAAAAATGTAAGTGGCATAGCATGGCTAAAGCCAAGCAATAATACTTTTTTATAAGAAGCAAAATATTTCTTATATATAAGCAATGCACCAATAGTTCGTATTAATACCATTACAAGTATTATCTGAAATACATTTGAGAATAAATAAGGGTGCTCTACTATTAGCTCCAAATCTAGTGTAGAGCCAACATATATAAAAAATAAAGGTATAAAAAATCCAAACCCAAAGTCATTTAGCTTTTCTGCTAGTTGGCTATGATAGTGAAAATATGTAGCTAGAATCATTCCTGCTAAAAATGCACCTAAGACAGATTCAAGTCCAAGCAAAGTTACAATCCCTATCATAACTAAAAACAACATAGAGCTAAATCTTATATCTTGATTTTTGCTAGATTCTTGTGGCATTAGCATAAATTTCAATGTAGGAAACCACCAAAATAAAATATCAGCTATTTTAAATATTCCAACAATCGCAGTCAAAAACAAAAACAATATAAGCAGTGTCTCATATAGCTTCCAAGTTAGCCCATAAGAATAGCTACCATTTATTATAACAAGTATAATTATGCTGATTAATTCTCCTAAGATTCCAATATTTAGTGATAATTGTAACCAGTCTGTGTTTTTTGGATATTCTTTAATTAGCATCATTATCATGCCTAAACTCATAACAGACAATGCAGCTACATAAAATATGCTAATGTCCATATACCATACATAAAGCAATGCTAAAGCATACATTATAAACAAATATGAGAGGGCTGATTTTAAAAATGAAGCTCCAAGTTCTTTTAATGCTTTTAGATTCACCTCCAATCCGCACAAAAACATCAAAAACAAAAATCCGATATGTGCCATAAATTCTAATGATTGAGAATGTGAAAATAAACCAAAATAAAATGCTATTGCACCAAGCATTATTTCTGTTACAACCAAAGGAAGTCGTAAGATACTACTAAGAAAAGGAGCAACGACTATTAATACAGAAATAATCCCAAAACTAACAATGCTCTCCACAAAAATCCCCGCTAACTAGCAATAGCATAAGCCCTTGTTTCTCTTATTGCACTAACTTTTATTTCTCCAGGATATTGCACACTAGATTCAATGTCTTTTGCAATATCTTTTGCTAAGACATGCAAATCGTCATCACTTAAATCGCTTGATTTTACAATTACCCTTACTTCTCTTCCAGCATTTATTGCATAAGCATGCACTACGCCAGCTTTTGTTAATGCTATATTTTCTATCTCGCTAACTCTTCTTAGGTAATTTTCTAGCACCTCTCGTCTTGCACCAGGTCTAGCAGAGCTAAGTGCATCTGCAGCACATACAGCAGCAGCTTCGATACTTTTTGCTTCTTCATTCCCATGATGAGACATGATTGCATTTATTACTATTGGGTGCTCATTGTATCTTCTGCATATTTCAGCACCTAGTTCTACATGCGAACCCTTAAAGTCATGTGTCCTTGATTTGCCAATATCATGCAATAATCCAGCTCTTGTAGCTAGGAGGCAATCACCCCCAAGTTCTGCTGCTATGATTCCTGCTAGATGTGCTACTTCTAGTGAGTGTGCTAGTGCATTTTGTCCATAACTTGCTCTATATTTTAGTTTACCAACTAGTTTTTGGATTTCTGGGTGCATATTATTTAGTCCCAAATCTAATACTACTTGTTCTCCTTCTTTAAAGACTTGAGTTTCAAACTCATCAAAACATTTTTGATATATTTCTTCAATTTTTGCAGGTTGAATCCTGCCATCTTCTATTAGTTGTTCGATAGTTTTAGTGGCTATACTTCTTCTATATAGATTATGGCAACTAACTATTATAGTTCCGGGTGTGTCATCAATGATTATATCCACACCACAGGTCATTTCTAGTGCCTTTATGTTTCGTCCTTCTTTGCCTATTATTTTTGCTTTTAAGTCATCGCTTGGGAGATTTATTGTATTTATTAGTCTTTCTGCTGCAAACTCACCTGCAAAGCGTGAAGTAGCTTGTGCTAGAAGATAGTTTGCTCTTTCTTTTGCATCTTCTTTTGCTTGTGTTTCATATTTTCTTATTATATGCGCAGCTTCTTGTTTGCATTCTTCTTTTAGCTTGTTAAATAATAATTCTTTGGCTTCTTTTTTAGTTAGGCTCACAATCTGTGATAATTGACATGTTAATTCGCTTATTTTTTCTTCATAGTTTGTTTGTAGCTTTTTTATTGCATTTTTTGTTTCTGATATATTTTGTATATCTCTATTTATGCGTTGCTTTTCTTCATTTATGATAGATGTTTCTTTCTCTATTTTTTGAATCTCTTGTAGCTTCTTTCTCTCAAATTCTAGCAGTTTTTGTTCATATTCTTTTTTGTTTTTTAGCTTTTCTGTTTGTATGTTTTTTTCTGCTTCTACTTCTAGCTCTTTAATTTTGATTTTCGATTCTTGTAGCATTTTTTCTGCTTCATATTCTATTGCCTTTGCCTTTGCCTTGGCTTGTTCTAGTAATACACTAGAGTTTGTGTTGAATATTTTGCGTGAAACTAGGTAGCCTCCTAAACCTGCTATTAGTGCTGATGCTACGGAACTTAATGTTACTACTATCATGTATCTTGTCCTTGATTGTTGCAAATGGGGTTATGTATATGCTGGTTTTCACATCGTGATACTGCGTTATTTTAGAGTTGTGATAGTTTAGTGCACGAGATACAAAAATAGTTATTGGTTGTTTTTTGAGATTCATAAAGAATCTATCATATATACCTTTGCCAAAACCTATCCGTCTAAAATCCATATCTATACCTAACACTGGAATAATTGCAATATCTAATTTATTGTTTCTAAATAATGAACCATTTGGTTGATAAATGCCAAAAGCTTGTCTCCCTAGTGGCAGTCTATATTCTACCATTTTCAAATTTATATCAGACATAAATGGTAGAAAAATTTGTGTGTTTTTTTGTTTTTTAAATTTATTTAGCAATTTTAGGCAGTTAAACTCAATATCCAGTGGGAAATATAATAAAATATTGATTCTTGAGTGAGGTTTTCTTTTTTGCTTTTTTAGGTTTGATATTATTTGTTGTAGTAGGATTTCTATTTTTTTGTTTAAAATCAAATCCATATATAGTTTGTTTTGTGAATCTTTTGCTTTGTTTAATCTGTTTTTAAATTTTTGTCTTATTAATTCTTTGGTCATCTTTTGCCTTAACTTTAATTGTATTGTTGGTGTTTTTGCGTTTTTATAAAAATATACAAACTATTATTTTAAGGAGTATTTTACAATCTTTAATAGCACAAATATTATTCAATATTTAGAAGTATGGCATTTGTTAGGTTTTAGAATCTGCAAAGTTTATAAATATGACATTAAGCATAAACCATAGTTTATGTTTATATTGCACAAAAAATATTATTTATTTTCTATAATTTATTGACAAAAGCTATAAAAAGTTGTAAAATGCCTCCTTTAATTTTTGCTGGTGTAGCTCAGTTGGTAGAGCAGCTGCCTTGTAAGCAGCAGGCCGGGGGTTCGAGTCCCTTCACCAGCTCCATAATTTAAGTTCTATTTATTTTTCAGTGTTTGACCAGTTTATAAATTTTCTGTGGTGAGATACTCAAGTGGCCAACGAGGGCAGACTGTAAATCTGCTGGTTCTACCTTCCGTGGTTCGAATCCACGTCTCACCACCATGTAGCCATGCGGGAGTAGCTCAGTTGGCTAGAGCATCAGCCTTCCAAGCTGAGGGTCGCGGGTTCGAGCCCCGTTTCCCGCTCCAATCACACTTGTGATAACTGGGAGCTGATTCTACTTTGCTAATGTTTAGATTCTTAAACAATTAAATTAGACAAATCAGCACACTAAAATAAACGATGTTTATGCCCATATAGCTCAGTGGCAGAGCACTTCCTTGGTAAGGAAGAGGTCGGCGGTTCAATCCCGCTTATGGGCTCCAGTTTTTCGCAATGCATTTTCATTGAATCTTGCTATAAATTTAGATATGGATTCGTGTTTTTGTGTTTGTTTTTTAGGTAGTCTAACTATCAAAACTATATTAATTTTACAGGAGAAGCTTATGGCTAAGGAAAAATATGTTAAATCAAAACCCCATGTAAATATTGGAACAATCGGACATGTTGACCATGGTAAGACAACATTGAGTGCTGCTATTTCTGCTGTTCTATCTACAAAAGGTTTGGCAGAGATGAAAGACTATGACAATATCGATAATGCACCTGAAGAAAAAGAAAGAGGTATTACGATTGCTACTTCTCACATTGAGTATGAAACAGAAAAGAGACACTACGCACATGTTGATTGTCCTGGACACGCTGACTATGTTAAGAACATGATTACAGGTGCTGCTCAAATGGACGGAGCTATCTTGGTTGTTTCTGCTGCTGATGGTCCTATGCCACAAACTAGAGAGCATATTCTACTATCTCGCCAAGTTGGTGTTCCATATATCGTAGTTTTCATGAATAAGCAAGATATGGTTGATGACCAAGAACTATTAGAATTGGTAGAAATGGAAATTAGAGAACTTCTATCAAGTTATGAATTCCCGGGAGATGATACTCCAATTATTGCTGGTTCTGCTCTAAAAGCACTAGATGAAGCTAAAGCTGGTTCTCTAGGCGAGTGGAGCGAGAAGATTATGAAGTTAATGGATGCTGTAGATGAGTATATACCTACTCCAGCTCGTGAAACTGATAAGACTTTCTTGATGCCTATCGAAGATGTTTTCTCAATAGCAGGTAGAGGAACGGTTGTTACAGGAAGAATCGAAAGAGGTGTTGTAAAAGTAGGTGATGAAATTGAAATAGTTGGTATTCGCCCAACTCAAAAGACAACTGTAACTGGCGTTGAAATGTTTAGAAAAGAGCTAGACATGGGTGAAGCTGGTGATAATGTTGGTGTTCTTTTAAGAGGAACAAAGAAAGAAGAAGTTGAGAGAGGTATGGTTCTTTGTAAGCCTGCTTCAATTACTCCTCACAAAAAGTTTGAAGGTGAAATTTATGTTCTTTCAAAAGATGAAGGTGGAAGACATACTCCATTCTTCAATGGATATAGACCACAATTCTATGTAAGAACAACAGATATTACTGGTTCTATTCAATTGCCTGATGGAGTTGAAATGGTTATGCCAGGTGATAACATCAAAATCACAGTAGAACTAATTAACCCTATCGCACTAGAAGAAGGAACAAGATTCGCTATTCGTGAAGGTGGTAGAACTGTTGGTGCTGGTGTTGTTACAAAAATTATTGAATAGGCTGTAAAACATGGCAAAGGGTAATAGAATAAAAATTGGACTTAAATGTGTAGAGTGTGGTGATATAAACTATAGCACCGTGAAAAACGCAAAAACACAAACAGAAAAACTGGAGCTAAAAAAGTTCTGCCCAAGGCTTAATAGACATACAATTCATAAAGAAGTGAAGTTAAAAAGCTAAATTTTAGCGTTATGGATATGGAGAGAATTCTCTATATCCAAATTGTAGGTCAGTAGCTCCAATGGTAGAGCGTCGGTCTCCAAAACCGAGTGTTGGGGGTTCGAGTCCCTCCTGGCCTGCCATATTTGGAATAAAGGAATAAGTATAGTGAAAAAGCTTATTGCATATTATAGATTATCCAAAGAAGAGCTATCAAAGGTAATATTTCCGACAAAAGAGCAAGTTAGAAGTGCTTTTATTTCTGTATTGTTAGTTGTCTCTGTTATTGCTCTATTTTTGGCATCGGTTGATTTCATTCTTGGAAGTTTTGTTTCAAGTATTTTATAATTTTAGGATTTTTTTATGGCTTTGTATTGGTATGCGATTCAAACCTATTTTGGTAGCGAACAAGCTGTTAAAAGAGGTATAGAAAACATAGTTAAAGAGCATCATCTAGAGGACAGATTAACTGATATAGTTGTTCCAACTGAAGATATTATTGAAGTTAAGAATAACAAGAAAAAAATCAGCGAGAGAAGTTTATATCCCGGTTATGTTTTTATTAGGGTTGATTTAGATACTGCTTTATGGCATACAATTCAATCATTACCTAAAGTTAGTAGATTCATAGGCGAAGCAAAAAAACCTACACCGCTAAGCGAAGCAGACATTAACCACATTATAGAAAAAGTTCAAAATCGTGCAGCTCCAAAACCAAAAATTATTTTTGAATCTGGTGAAGTTGTAAGGATTATAGAAGGTCCATTTGCTAATTTTACAGGTATTGTTGAAGAGTATGACATGGAGCATAGAAAGTTAAAGCTAAATGTATCTATTTTTGGACGAAGTACACCTATTGAAATACTTTATTCTCAAGTAGAAAAAATAGTTTAATACACTAAAAACAAGGATAAGTTATGGCAAAAAAAATTGTTGGCGAACTAAAATTGCAAATCCCAGCAGGAAAGGCTAATCCATCACCACCTGTAGGTCCTGCATTAGGTCAGCGTGGTATTAATATAATGGAATTTTGTAAGGCTTTTAATGAAAAAACCAAAGATATGGGAAATTTTAATATTCCTGTTATTATCACGGTTTATCAAGATAAGAGCTTTACATTTGTTACTAAAAAGCCACCTGTTACAGATTTGATTAAAAAGGCAGCTGGAATCCAAAAAGGTTCTGATAATCCTCTAAAAAATAAAGTTGGTAAGCTTACAAAAGCACAAGTTTTAGAGATTGTAAAGACAAAAATGGACGACTTGAATGCTACTTCAGAAGAAGCAGCAATGAAGATAGTTGAAGGAAGTGCTCGAAGCATGGGCATTGAAGTTGTAGATTAATAAAGACGCGTTGGAGTATAAAATGGCAAAAAAATTAACAAAAAGAATGCAAAATCTTCTAAATAAAGTTGATTGCAAGAAAATATACGATATCACAACCGCCTCTGCATCAGTAAAGTCTCTAGCTTCTGCAAAGTTTGATGAAACTGTAGAGATTGCGTTAAACCTTGGTGTTGATCCAAGACATGCTGATCAGATGATTCGTGGTGCTGTTGTTTTACCTAATGGGACAGGTAAAAGTGTGCGTGTAGCAGTATTTGCAAAAGGTGCTAAAGCTGATGAAGCTAAAGCTGCTGGTGCTGATGTTGTTGGTGATGATGATTTAGCAGAGCAAATCAAAGGTGGAGATTTGAACTTTGATATGGTAATTGCAACACCAGATATGATGGCATTAGTTGGTAAAGTAGGTAGAATCTTAGGACCAAAGGGATTAATGCCAAATCCAAAAACTGGCACAGTTACAATGGATATTTCAAAAGCTGTTAGTAATGCAAAAAGTGGTCAAGTAAATTATCGTGTAGATAAAAAAGGTATCATTCATGCACCTGTTGGTAAGGCTAGTTTTGATGCTAAAAAGCTAGAAGAAAACATTATAGCACTTGTTAAAAATATTAATAAGCAAAAACCAGCAACAGCTAAGGGAAAATATATCAAAAATGCAACTTTATCACTAACGATGAGTCCCTCATTGATGCTCGATATTCAAGAGCTTGCTGATATGAAATAATTTATTCTTGTTTTTATCTTAGACTAATGACTATAGGGGCTTTTTAAGCTTAAACTTCCCTATATAAGTCTTTCGTCTGAAAGGAGGTTAATATGACAAAAGCAGAAAAAACGGCGTTAATTGAAAAATTAGCTGGTGAGTTTAAAGCTTCAAATGCAATTATTGTTTGTGATTATAAAGGCTTAAGTGTTAGAGAGCTTGAATCTCTAAGAGCTAGTGCTAGAGAAAAGAGTGCAAAAGTTCAAGTTATCAAAAACACATTAGCTTCTATTGCGTTAAAGCAAGTTGGAATCGAAGACTTAGAGCTTAAAGAAAACAATATATTTGTTTGGAGTGAAGATCAAATTTCATTAGCAAAAGCAGTTTGCAAGTTTTCAGATTCTGTTGGTGGTAAGCTAGTAATAAAATCTGGATATTTTGAAGGAAGTTGTGTAGATTCAAAACACATCGAAGCAGTTTCTAAACTACCTTCTAAAGAAGAGCTTATTGGTATGTTGCTATCTGTATGGACTGCACCGGCGAGATATTTTGTTACTGGACTTGATAATTTAAGAAAACAAAAAGAAGAACAATAATTTAAGGAGATAAAAATGGCAATCACAAAAGAAGATGTTTTAGAATACATTGGTAACCTTTCTGTAATGGAACTTTCAGAGCTTGTAAAGGCTTTTGAAGAGAAATTTGGCGTTTCTGCTGCTCCTACTGTTGTAGCAGGTGCTGCGGCTGCAGGCGGTGGTGCTGCTTCTGAAGAAAAAACAGAGTTCGACATTATCCTTACAGATAGTGGAGATAAGAAAATCAATGTAATTAAAGTAGTAAGAGAAGTTACAGGACTTGGCTTAAAAGAAGCAAAAGACGCAGTTGAGCAAACTCCATTTACGGTTAAAGAGGGAGTTAAAAAAGAAGATGCTGATGCTATCAAAGCTAAATTTGAAGAAGCAGGTGCAAAAGTCGATATTAAATAATTTTTTGAGGGACTTATGCTCCCTCATTTTTCTTCCAAAATTCTACATATAAGGTAACGAATATGCCAGTAAATTTAAAATCAGGAAACAGACTAAGAGTAGATTTCACAAAGATTCCTCAAAATATAGGAGTTCCAAATTTATTACAACTTCAAAGAAATAGTTATGATACTTTTTTGGTGGCTAAAGATGGCGGAGAATCTGGAATTGAAAAGGTATTTAAATCAATATTTCCTATACATGATACACAAAATCGTATAAGCTTAGAGTATGCTGGGTGTGAATATGGTAAGCCTAGATATACGGTTAGAGAAGCTATGGAGAGGGGACTTACATATTCTATTCCATTAAAAATCAAAATAAGATTAGTGCTTTGGGAGAGAGATGAGAAAACGGGCGAAAAACTAGGAATCAAAGATATTAAAGAGCAAAGCATATTTGTAAGAGAGATTCCTCTAATGACAGATAGGACTAGCTTTATTATTAATGGTGTTGAGCGGGTTGTTGTAAATCAGCTACATAGAAGTCCGGGCGTTATATTCAAAGAAGAAGCTTCAACAATATCAAACAAACTTGTTTATATGGGACAAATAATACCAGATAGAGGATCGTGGCTATATTTTGAATATGATGCAAAAGACATATTATATGTTAGGGTTAATAAAAGAAGAAAAGTGCCAGTAACGATTCTGTTTAGGGCATTGGGATATTCTAAGCAAGATATTTTAAAGACATTCTACCCTCTATTAGAAATCAAGGCAAAAGGTGGCAAGTATCTAATTTCATTTGATCCAAATGAATTTGTAGGTCGTGTTGAGTTTGATATTAAAGATGCTAAAGGGAATCTTTTAATTGTTGCAGGCAAAAGATTGACTGCTAAGAAAGCAAAAGCTTTACAAGATGACAAAATAAATATGATAGAGTATCCTGGTGATATCTTGGTAAATAGATACTTAGCAAAGCCTATTGTTGATAAAAATGGAGAAGTAATTTTTGATGCTCTAACTTTAATGGATGAAAGTAAGCTTAAAAAATTAGCCGAGCTTGGTATTAATGACTTTGTAATTGCAAATGACTTGGCAAATGGAGTTGATTCTTCTATTATTAATTCATTTATAGCAGATGCAGAATCTTTGAAGCTTTTAAAGCAAACAGAAAAGATAGAAAATGAAAATGATCTAGCTATGATAAGAATCTACAAGGTTATGAGGCCGGGTGAGCCTGTAACCAAAGAAGCAGCAAAGCAATTTATTCAGCAACTATTCTTTGATCCAGAAAGATATGATCTAACACCCGTTGGTAGAATGAAGATGAATCATAAGCTTGATTTGAGCGTCCCAGAATATGTAACAGTTCTAACTCATGAGGATATAATTAAGACGGTTAGATATTTAATGCATGTAAAAAATGGTCAAGGTAGAATTGATGATAGAGATCATTTAGGTAATAGAAGAATTAGATCTATTGGTGAGCTTTTGGCCAATGAGCTTCACATGGGCTTGGTTAAAATGCAAAAAGTAATAAGAGATAAACTCTCTACAATAAGTACTGGATTAGAAGAGCTCATGCCTCATGATTTAGTAAATTCTAAAATGATAACAAGTACTATTTTGGAGTTTTTCACAGGTGGGCAACTATCTCAATTTATGGATCAGACAAATCCGCTATCAGAGGTAACTCATAAAAGAAGACTTTCCGCACTTGGCGAGGGTGGATTAGTAAAAGAGAGAGCAGGATTTGAGGTAAGAGATGTGCATCCTACTCATTATGGGAGAATCTGTCCTATTGAAACACCAGAAGGTCAAAACATTGGTTTGATTAATACTCTATCGACTTATGCTAAAGTAAATGAATTAGGTTTCATAGAAGCTCCTTATAGAAAAGTTGTTGATAAAAAAGTAACTGATGAGATTGTATATCTTACAGCTACACAAGAAGAAGGTGCTGTAATCGCTCCTGCTAGCACAATCTTAACTAGTGATAATATGATCAAAGAAGATATAGTAGAAGTAAGAAAAGATGGCGAAATTATTCTTATGGAATCTTCAAAAGTTGATTTAATTGACCTTAGCCCTAGAATGGTGGTTGGTGTTGCAGCAAGCCTTATTCCTTTCTTAGAGCATGATGATGCTAACAGGGCTTTGATGGGTTCTAACATGCAACGACAAGCTGTGCCTCTTTTGCGCCCTAGTGCTCCAGTTGTTGGAACAGGTATAGAAAAGATTGTTTCAAGAGATTCATGGGAAGCTATCAAAGCTAGCAGAGGTGGTGTGGTAGAGAAAATAGATGCAAAGAATATCTATATCTTAGGTGAAGATGAAAATGGTGCATTTATTGATCATTATTCATTACAAAAGAATCTAAGAACAAATCAAAACACTTCATTCTCTCAAATTCCTATAGTAAAGGCAGGAGATGTCGTAAAGGCAGGAGATGTAATAGCAGATGGTCCAAACATGGATCAAGGAGAATTAGCACTTGGTAAAAATATCCGTGTGGCCTTTATGCCTTGGAATGGATATAACTTTGAAGATGCGATTGTTGTAAGTGAGAAATTAATAAGAAATGATGCATTCACTTCGATTCATATTTATGAAAAAGAAATTGAAGCAAGAGAACTAAAGCATGGTGTAGAAGAAATCACAAGAGATATACCAAATATAAGAGAAGAAGAGTTAGCCCATCTTGATGATAGTGGTATAGTAAAAATTGGAACTTATGTAAGTGGCGGTATGATTCTAGTTGGTAAAGCTTCTCCAAAAGGAGAGGTAAAGCCAACTCCAGAGGAAAGATTGCTTAGGGCTATCTTTGGCGAGAAAGCAGGTCATGTTGTAAATAAATCTCTCTATTGTCCTCCAAGCTTAGAAGGAACCGTAATAGATGTAAAGATATTTACTAAAAAAGGCTATGACAAGGATAAAAGAGCAATTGATGCCTATGAATCTGAAAAGGCTAAACTTGACTTAGAACACCATGATAAACTGCTTATGTTAGATAGAGAAGAGAGTTTAAGAATAGGATTTATACTATCTAAAGAAAAGCTAACTTCAAATGCGAAAATAGGTGATGTAGAGTATAAAAAAGGCAAAATAATTCCAAAAGAAGAGTTAGAAAAAGTCAATAGATTTGCTATGGCTACTTTGATTAAAAGTTATCCAAAAGAGATTCAAAGTAAATATGAAACAATAAAAGCAAATTTCTTGGAGCAAAAAAAGACACTAAGCCAAGAGCATGAAGAAAAACTAGCTGTAATAGAAAAAGATGATATTCTGCCAAGTGGAGTTGTGAAGCTTGTTAAAATCTATGTTGCAACAAAGAGGAAGCTAAAAGTTGGTGATAAAATGGCAGGAAGACATGGTAATAAAGGTATCGTGTCCAATATTGTCCCTGAAGTGGATATGCCCTATACAAAAGATGGTCGCCCTGTTGAGATAGTACTAAATCCTCTAGGTGTTCCTAGTCGTATGAATATAGGGCAGATTTTAGAGGTGCATTTGGGATTGGTAGGTAAGCAATTAGGAGATCAAATAAGTGCGGTCTTTGAGAATGAAAAAAGCAAGTGGGTTGGTCTTCTAAAATCTAAAATGCAAGAAATCGCAGATACATCTGGCATGAAAGATACAAAGAAATTCATTGAATCTTTAAGCGATGATGAATTAATCGAGTATGCTAGAGATTGGAGTAAAGGTGTTAAGTTTGCTACTCCTGTGTTTGAAGGTGTAAATGAGCAAGAATTCAAAAAGCTATTTGCATTAGCCAAGATAGATTCTGATGGTAAGACAGAGTTGTATGATGGTAGAACCGGCGAAAAAATGATCGAAAGAGTAAATGTCGGATATATGTATATGTTGAAACTTCACCACTTAGTAGATGAGAAAGTTCATGCAAGAAGCACTGGTCCTTATAGTCTTGTTACCCAACAACCAGTTGGTGGTAAGGCGCTATTTGGTGGTCAGAGATTCGGTGAGATGGAAGTGTGGGCTTTAGAGGCTTATGGTGCTGCACACACTCTAAAAGAAATGCTTACTATAAAGTCCGATGATGTAGAAGGAAGGGTAAAAGCATATAAAGCAATCACAAGAGGTGAGGCAGTAAAAGAATCTGAAATTCCAGAGACATTCTATGTTCTAACTAAAGAACTGCAAAGTTTAGCATTAGATGTAAATGTGTTTGTAAAAAACAAAGATGGAATAAATGAACCAGTAGTTATAAAAGAAAATGAAAGACCACGAGACTTTAATGCATTCCAGCTTCTACTTGCTAGTCCAGAGAAAATCAAAAGTTGGAGTAATGGTGAGGTTAAAAAGCCAGAGACAATTAATTATAGGACACTAAAGCCAGAAAGAGATGGATTGTTTTGTGCAAAAATATTTGGTCCCGTAAGAGATTATGAATGTCTATGTGGCAAATATAAAAAAATGCGTTATAAAGGTGTAGTGTGTGAAAAATGTGGTGTAGAAGTAACAAGCTCTAAGGTCAGAAGATCTAGAATGGGGCATATTGAGCTTGTAACTCCGGTTGCACACATTTGGTATGTAAATTCTTTGCCAAGTAGAATTGGAACTCTTCTTGGTGTAAAAATGAAAGACTTAGAAAGAGTGCTTTATTATGAAGCATATATTGTAAAAGAACCCGGAGAGGCATTCTATGATAATGAAGGAACAAAGCCGGTTGCTAAGTATGATGTATTAAACGAAGAACAATACCAAAGCCTTTCTCAAAGATTCGAACATGCTGGATTTGTAGCACAAATGGGTGGAGAAGCTGTTAAGGAATTGTTAGAAGGGCTAGATTTGGTTGATTTAATAGCGGAGCTAAAAGAGGCTATAAAAGCAACAAGTTCTGAAGCGAAAAAGAAGACAATAATTAAGAGACTAAAAGTTGTAGAAAGCTTTGTAGTATCAGGTGAGCAAAACCGCCCAGAATGGATGATGCTAACAATACTACCAGTTCTTCCACCAGATTTAAGACCGCTTGTAGCGCTAGATGGCGGTAAATTTGCTGTAAGTGATGTAAATGATCTTTATAGAAGAGTTATAAATAGAAACCAAAGATTAAAGCGTTTAATCGAGCTTGATGCACCAGAGATTATCGTTAGAAACGAAAAAAGAATGCTTCAAGAATCTGTAGATGCACTATTTGATAATGGCAGAAATGCAAATGCTGTTAAAGGAGCGAATAAACGCCCACTTAAATCACTATCAGAGATTATTAAAGGTAAGCAAGGAAGGTTTAGACAAAACTTACTTGGTAAGAGAGTTGATTTCTCTGGGCGTTCTGTAATTGTTGTAGGACCGAATTTAAAAATGGACGAGTGTGGATTGCCTAAAAATATGGCTTTAGAATTATTTAAGCCACATATTCTAGCCAAGTTAGAGGAGAAGGGCTATGCTACAACTCTAAAACAAGCTAAAAAAATGATCGAGCAAAAGAGCAATGAAGTGTGGGAGTGTCTGCAAGAAATAGTAGCAAGTTATCCTGTGATTTTAAATCGTGCTCCAACATTGCATAAGCAGTCGATTCAAGCTTTCCACCCAAGACTTATAGATGGTAAGGCTATACAATTACATCCGCTTGTTTGTGCTGCATTTAACGCAGACTTTGACGGGGATCAAATGGCTGTGCATGTTCCACTTTCGCAAGAAGCAATTACAGAGTGTAAGCTATTAATGCTAAGCTCTATGAATATCTTGCTTCCAGCAAGTGGTAAGGCAGTAACTGTTCCTAGTCAAGATATGATTTTAGGACTTTACTATCTATCTTTAGAAAAAGAAGATGTAAAAGGTGAGCATAAATTGTTCTCAAATATAGACCAAATATACATTGCACTAGAATCTGGTGTGGTTGATATTAGTGCTAAGATTAGAGCATTTTGTGATGGAAGAATCATAAACACAACAATTGGTAGAATGATTCTAAAATCAGTGTTGCCTGACTTTGTGCCTGTAAATTTGTGGAATAAGGTATTAAAGAAAAAAGATATTGCAACTTTAATTGACTATGTGTATAAAGAAGGTGGAGTTGGTATTACGGCTAGTTTCTTAGATGATTTAAAGAATCTAGGATTCAAATATGCGACAAAAGCAGGTATTTCAATTTCTGCAGATGATATTATCGTGCCATCTGATAAGAATAAAGTAATAGAAGCAACTAAGAAAAAGATAAATGAGATTCAAAGTCAGTTTAGTTCTGGTTTATTAACAGAGCAAGAAAGATATAACAAAATCATCGATGTTTGGACAGATACAAACAACTCTCTTGGTAATTCTATGATGAAGCTTATTGAGAATGATAAAGCAGGATTTAACTCCATTTATATGATGGCAGATTCCGGTGCTAGAGGTAGCGCAGGACAAATTAGGCAGCTTTCAGCCATGAGAGGTCTAATGGCAAAGCCTGATGGAACTATTATTGAAACGCCTATTACTTCTAACTTTAAAGAGGGGCTTAATGTGCTAGAGTATTTCATCTCTACACACGGAGCAAGAAAGGGTCTAGCAGATACAGCACTTAAGACTGCAAATGCTGGTTATCTAACAAGAAAGCTAATTGATGTTAGTCAAAATGTAAAAATTGTAATGGAAGATTGTGGGACAAACGAGGGTATCGAAATTACAGATATAGCAGTTGGTAGTGAGCTAATTGAAGAATTAGAAGAGAGAATTTTTGGTAGGGTTGTAGCAGAAAATGTAATTGACCCTATTACCAATGAAGTTCTAATTGCTGAAGGCGTTATGATAGATGAAGAAAAGGCTAAGAGAGCAAAAGAAGCAGGAGTTAAATCTGTTGTAATTAGAACTCCTGTAACTTGTAAAGCAGAAAAAGGCGTATGTGCTAAGTGTTATGGACTAAACTTAGGAGAGGCTAGAATCTCTAAAGTTGGAGAGGCAGTTGGGGTTGTAGCTGCACAATCTATTGGTGAGCCTGGAACACAGCTAACGCTTAGAACATTCCACGTTGGTGGAACGGCAAGCAGAAGCCAAGAAGAAAGACAAGTAGTAACAAACAAAGAAGGATTCATTAGATACTACAATGTAAAAACCTACAAAAATAGAGAAGGTAAAACAATAGTATCAAATCGTAGAAATGCAGCTATACTGCTTGTAGAGCCTAAGATTAAAGCACCATTTGAAGGTGAGCTTAAAGTCGATGTGATATACGATGAAGTAATAGTCTCTGTAATAGGTAAAAAGCAAACTGCAAAATATGTCCTAAGAAAGAGCGATGTAGCAAAGCCTAATGAGTTAGCAGGTGTAACTGGTAATATAGAAGGCAAATACTATATACCTTATGCAAGTGGGCATTATGTAAGAGATGAGGGGAGTATTGTGGATATCATTAAAGATAGCTGGAATATACCACATAGAATCTCTTATGCAAGTGAGCTGAAAGTAAATGATAACGATCCTATAGTTCAAAAAATATATGCAAAAGCTGATGGCGTTGTTAAGTATTACTATTTGCATGGTGATCATTTAGAAAGATATCATGATGTAAAAGAGGGGGCGAAAGTTAATGAAAAAGGGTTGTTTGCAGTAATAGCAGATGAGTATGATCAAGAAGCAACAAGGCATTATATAGCTAGAGATTCTATTATAGAGCTTGGCGATAATAGCAAGGTATCAAGGGATGCACTAATTGCTAGACCAGAGGTAGATGAGCATGTTGTAATTGCTGATTGGGATCCTTACTCAAATCCTATCATAGCTGAAGAGAAAGGAACTATCAAGTTTGAGGATATTATACCGGGAATTACAGTATCTGAACAGACAGACGAGCTAACAGGACAAACTAGACTTGTGGTTAATGAGTATATAGCAAGTGCGTATAAGCCAACTTTAGTATTATCAACAGGTAATGGAGGGCTAATAAGATATGCATTGGAGCCAAAAACAGCCATATTTATAAATGATGGTGCTAAAGTTGAGATGGCAGATATCTTGGCAAAAACTCCTAAAGCACTTGTAAAATCTAAGGATATCACAGGTGGTCTTCCTAGGGTTTCAGAACTATTCGAAGCTAGAAAGCCAAAAGATCCTGCTGTGCTAGCTGAAATAGATGGTGTTGTGAATTTTGGTAAGCCAATACGCGGAAAAGAGAGACTTGTAATTACAGCAAGCGATGGTAGAAGCGTTGAGTATATGATAGATAAGTCAAAGCAAATTTTGGTACATGAAGGCGAGTTTATACATGCTGGAGAGGCTCTAACTGATGGCGTAGTAGCTAGTCAAGATATACTAAGAATCGGTGGAGAGAAGGAGCTTTATAAATATATTGTAAGTGAAGTTCAACAAGTGTATAGAAGACAAGGGGTTAGTATTGCAGATAAGCATATAGAAATAATCGTATCGCAAATGCTAAGACAAGTAAGAATCTATGATAGTGGCAATACAAAATTCATAGAGGGTGATTTAGTTAGTAAGAGACATTTTAGAGAAGAAAATGCAAGAATTATCAAAATGGGCGGAATCCCTGCTATCGCAGAGCCTGTGTTGCTAGGTATCACGCGTGCTGCTATTGGAAGTGATTCTGTTATTTCTGCGGCTTCTTTCCAAGAGACAACAAAAGTCCTAACTGAAGCAAGTATTGCAGCTAAGACAGATTGCTTAGAGGATTTAAAAGAAAATATAGTGCTAGGCCGTATGATACCGGTAGGAACTGGAATCTACAAGGATCAGAAGATAAAAATCAAGGAGAATTAAGGTTAGTTAAACCTTAATTTAAGGAGAATAAAAGCAGATTGCATGTAAAATCCGCTTCATTTTCTCTATTGAAGATATTTTTAGGAAGGAAAAAAAGTGCCAACGATTAATCAATTAATTAGAAAAGAAAGAAAAAAGGTTATAAAGAAGTCAAAATCTCCTGCTTTGGTGGTTTGCCCTCAAAGAAGAGGTGTTTGCACTCGTGTTTATACTACAACACCTAAAAAGCCAAACTCTGCTTTAAGAAAAGTAGCTAAAGTTAGACTAACAAGTGGCTTTGAGGTGATTAGCTATATTCCCGGTGAGGGACATAATTTGCAAGAACACTCGATAGTTCTAATTCGTGGTGGTAGGGTAAAAGATTTACCGGGTGTTAAGTATCACATTATTCGTGGTGCGTTGGATACTGCTGGTGTTGCTAAAAGAACAGTATCTCGTAGTAAGTATGGTGCAAAGCGTGCTAAGAGTGATTCAAAATAGTAAGTGAGGTAATTAAATGAGAAGAAGAAAAGCTCCGCAAAGAGAGGTATTGGGAGATCCAATCTATAACAACATTGTTGTAACAAAGTTCATTAACAAGATGATGTATGATGGTAAAAAAAGTGTAGCTGAAAAAATCATATATGCTACTTTTGAAAAAATTGAAGAAAAAACAAAAGAAAAAGGTATTGAAACTTTTGAAAAAGCATTAGAGAAGGTTAAGCCTCTAGTGGAAGTAAGAAGCAGACGCGTTGGTGGTGCTACTTATCAAGTTCCTGTTGAAGTTCGTCCTGCAAGACAGCAGTCTTTATCTATCAGATGGCTTTTAGATTCTGCTAGAAAGAGAAATGAAAGAACAATGGTTGAAAGACTAGCAAATGAATTAATTGATGCAGCAAACGAAAGAGGTGCAGCATACAAAAAAAGAGAAGATGTGCATAAAATGGCAGAAGCCAATAAAGCATTTGCACACTATCGTTGGTAATTATCTATGCTTAAGAGGATTGCTTATTGCCCTCTTTTAGCATTTTCTACGATTTCTATTGAAACTCAAAAAATATTTATCCCAAAGGAATAAAAATGGCAAGAAAAACCCCGTTGCATAAGATTAGAAATATCGGTATTGCAGCTCACATTGATGCTGGTAAGACTACTACATCAGAAAGAATCTTGTTTTATACAGGTGTGAGCCATAAGATTGGTGAGGTGCATGATGGTGCAGCTACAATGGACTGGATGGAGCAAGAAAAAGAAAGAGGTATTACAATTACTTCTGCGGCAACAACTTGTTTTTGGAAAGATTATCAAATAAACCTAATTGACACTCCCGGACACGTGGATTTTACTATTGAAGTTGAAAGATCTATGCGCGTTTTAGATGGGGCTGTTGCTGTGTTTTGTTCTGTTGGTGGTGTGCAACCTCAAAGTGAAACTGTTTGGAGACAAGCTAATAAATATGGTGTTCCAAGGATCGTATTTGTAAATAAAATGGATAGAATTGGTGCAAACTTCTATAATGTAGAATCTCAAATTGCAAATAGACTTAAGGCTAAGCCAGTTCCTTTAGTGATTCCTATTGGTGCTGAAGATAGCTTTAAAGGTGTAGTAGATCTTATAGCTATGAAAGCGATTGTTTGGAATGATGAATCTATGGGTGCAAAATATGACATAGAAGAGATACCAGCAGATTTAGTAGAAAAAGCAAATGAATATAGAGAAAAACTTTTAGAATCCGTTGCAGAGCTTGATGAAGCTACTATGGAAAAGTATCTTGGCGGAGAAGAGCTAAGTGTAGAGGAAATTAAAGCAGGAATCAAAAAGGGTTGTTTAGCAATGGAGATTATCCCTATGCTTTGTGGTTCAAGCTTTAAAAACAAAGGCGTGCAAACACTGCTAGATGCAGTTGTAGAATATTTACCAGCTCCAACAGAAGTTGCTGACATTCGTGGTGTAGATCCAAAAGATGAAGAAAAAGAAATTAGTGTTAAATCTACTGATGATGGTGAGTTTGCAGGTCTAGCATTTAAGATTATGACAGATCCATTCGTGGGACAGCTAACTTTCGTGCGTGCTTATCGTGGTATGTTAGAATCGGGAAGCTATGTGCTTAACTCTACAAAAGGCAAAAAAGAAAGAGTTGGAAGACTTCTTAAGATGCACTCAAATAAAAGAGAAGATATTAAAGAGGTGTATGCAGGGGAGATTTGTGCGTTTGTTGGATTAAAAGAGACGCTAACAGGTGATACTCTATGTTCTGAAAAAGATCCGGTAATTTTAGAGAGAATGGAATTTCCAGATCCGGTTATTTCTATCGCAGTTGAGCCAAAAACAAAGGCAGACCAAGAAAAAATGGCATTAGCTTTAGCAAAACTAGCCGAAGAAGACCCAAGCTTTAGAGTGCATACAGATGAAGAATCAGGTCAGACAATCATCTCTGGTATGGGTGAGCTTCACTTAGAAATTATTGTAGATAGACTAAAAAGAGAATTCAAAGTAGAAGCAGAAGTAGGACAACCACAAGTTGCATTCCGTGAGACTATCCGCCAAAGTGTAGAGCAAGAGTGCAAGTATGCTAAGCAATCAGGTGGTAGAGGACAATATGGACATGTATTTATAAAAGTTGAACCACAAGAACCTGGCAAAGGATATGAGTTTGTTAATAATATCTCTGGTGGTGTTATCCCTAAAGAATATATTCCAGCAGTTGATAAAGGTATCCAAGAGGCAATGCAAAATGGTGTGTTGGCAGGTTATCCGGTTGTTGATTTTAAAGTTACTCTTTTTGATGGTAGCTACCATGATGTAGATTCAAGTGAAATGGCGTTTAAGATCGCTGGTTCTATGGCATTTAAAGATGCTTGTAGAAAGGCAGGGGCTGTATTGCTAGAGCCTATGATGAAGGTTGAAGTTGAAGTTCCTGAAGAATATATGGGTGATGTAATTGGTGATTTAAATCGTAGAAGAGGACAGATTAATTCAATGGATGATAGAATGGGATTAAAGATTGTAAATGCTTTTGTACCATTAGCAGAAATGTTTGGATATTCTACTGATTTGCGTTCTGCTACACAAGGTAGAGGAACATATACTATGGAATTTGACCATTATGGAGAGGTTCCAAGTAATATCGCTAAAGAAATCATGGAAAAGAGAAACGGATAGAGATTTAGCATTTTTGCTAAATCTTTAGTGCTATGGAAATAATAAATATTAAAAACTGCTACCTATATATTTGTAAGGATAATTGCTGCATAATCAAAAATTAAAGGTTTGAATCTATGAAAAAAATTATCCAAGAAATCGAAAGCGGACTTATAACTTCTAATAGACTTGTTAATAAAGCAACATATGAGCTCCAGCAATATAATAACGAACTTGAAGCATTAAAAAAGTTGCAAATAGCTGCACAAAACTATGAAAATAAAAAATTTATACAAAGTAAAAAGATCATTAATGGAGAAGAACAACAATGTATGTTAGCCTTAAAAGAACTACTGCCAGATAAAGATATTTTTACTCAAATATCAGTTTCAGCTCTAATTAATATACCAAACGAGTTTAAGGACGAATATGCTGGGCTTCGTCAATATTATGATAAGCTTTATGTTGATTTTGTTGTGTGTGATTATTACAAACCAAGAGTGATTGTTGAATATCAAGGTAGCGGACATTATGGCAATGAATATGTGCAAGACAACATAAAAAGAGGTGTTGAGTTGAGAGATTTTATTAAAAAGTGCATATTTGAAATGGCAAAAATTCCACTTTTAGTTGTTGATATAAATGATTTTACAAAAGATCAAGCATTTAAAGTCACTATGGATAGTTTTACAAAATTAAGTCAAAATAAAAATAGTAAAGAACCAGCTTACAATGAATATAGAAAGGTCGCAACAGACTATTATATGGAATTGAAAGTAAATATAAAAAAGTATTTGGAAGCTGAGTTGCATAGATTAAATATAATAAACTAAGCAGTATCGATTGGCTTTAATTTATAAGTAAAAGTATTGAGATTGATTTAATGGATTAGTGGCTCCGGATGTAGGATTCGAACCTACGACCAAGCGGTTAACAGCCGCCTACTCTACCGCTGAGCTAATCCGGAATGTAAAAAAGAAATGAGATTATAGTAAAAAAATAATTTTGTGTCAAGAAAATAGTATGTTTGTTGTTTTAGCTTGAAAAAAGTGTGCCTACAAAGCTATAATGCTATATTGTGTTAATAATATGTTTATATTATTATATTATGTTTATATTATCGTTATATTACATTATTAAGGTTTTATTATGGGAAGAGCGTTTGAGTATCGTAGAGCAAGCAAGGAGAAGCGTTGGGATAAAATGTCTAAGCTATTTCCAAAATTAGGCAAGGCAATTAGCATTGCAGTAAAAGAAGGAGGAAGTGGCGATCCTGATATGAACTCTAAATTAAGAAGTGCGATTTTAGCAGCAAAGGCACAAAATATGCCAAAGGATAATATAGAAGCTGCAATTAAAAGAGCATTGGGTAAAGATGGAATTACTATTACAGAAGTAAATTATGAGATAAAAGCCCCTCATGGTGCATTATTTTTTGTGGAATGTGCTACTGATAATTCAACTAGGACGGTAGCGAATCTAAAAAGTTATGTAAATAAATTTGGCGGACAAATGCTTACTAATAATTCTTTGGAGTTTATGTTTTCTAGAAAAGCACATTTTGAAATCAGTAAAGAAAATATAAATGACATTGAAGAGCTAGAGCTAGAGCTTATTGACTTTGGCTTAGAGACTTTAGAAGTTGATGGTGATATAATACACATCTATGGTGATTATACGAGTTTTGGCACTTTAGCGACGGCTTTAGAGGAAAAAGGCTTAGATGTAAAGAAGGCTGCTTTAGAGCGTATAGCAAATAATCCAGTTGAGTTTAGTGAGGAGCAATTAGTTGATATAGAAAAGCTACTTGATAAAATAGAAGAAGATGATGATGTGCAAGTAGTATTTACAAATATAGCTTAAGGAGATATTATGGAAAAATTAACAAAAGAAATCTATGAAGATTCTATTAAAGAAGGCGTTTGTTTGGTTGCTGTGGGTGCTCCTTGGTGTCCTGATTGCAGGAAGATAGAGCCTATTATGAAGATTCTAGCTAGTGAGTATTCTAATATCAGTTTCTTTCATCTTGGTGCTGATGAAGAGGAAGAGTTAAAAGACAAGCTAGGCGTTAGAAGAATCCCTACTTTGATTTTTTATAAAAATGGTGTGGAGGTTGGTGAAAGAGTTGTTGAACCAGATTCTAAGGACAAAATAGAAAACGCAATTAAAGTAGCATTAGAAGCATAACTAGGAGAATTGCATGCAATACCATAGAAGACAAGGAGGTTTTGTGAAGCTTTTTGGCTTGATATTCGTGCTTGTACTAATTGGTGGCGGTATTTTTATGCTCTCTTCAGATAGCTTTGAAAAAGAGTCGCCAAAAATATCATACAAAAATCCGACAATATGGAATCTAAAAGATAGCTTTTTTGTTGGTTTTACCGATGATAGTGGAATTAGGGAGTATAGTATCTCTATAAATGATAATGGAAGTAAAATACCACTAGAGTTAGTTAAAGAAGAGGCTACAAAGTGTGATATACCAGTAAATACCAACAATGTGTGTGTAAGCTTCAAAAAGCCTCAACAAGTAAAATCTAGCAATGAATCTTTAGAACTAGAAGTAGTTGCCAT
Organism: Helicobacter sp. WB40; assembly: GCF_027859275.1. Lineage (NCBI taxonomy): Bacteria > Pseudomonadati > Campylobacterota > Epsilonproteobacteria > Campylobacterales > Helicobacteraceae > Helicobacter > Helicobacter sp. WB40. The sequence goes on from NZ_JAQHXS010000004.1 coordinate 158,797, forward strand.
AGATAATAGTAAGTGGAATTTTTTTAGCGGAAACACAACAACAGAGAACATTAAAATAACCATAGATGCTAAAAATCCACAAGTAGCCATTGTGGCTCATTCTTATAAGATAACACAAGGCGGAAGTGCTTTGGTTGTATTTCGTGCTGTTGATGATAATTTAGATTCTATACAAATCACAAATGGACAATATATCTTTAAGCCACAACCTTTCTATAAAGATGGGTTTTATATATCTTTAGTTGCGTGGGATAAGGGTGAATCTACATTTGATGGCAAGATAGAAGTGAAGGATAAAGCAGGAAATGTAAGCATTGTTCCTATTAATTTCTATTTACAAAAGAGACAATATAGAGATTCTACAATCCCACTTACAGATAACTTCATTGATGGCAAGATAACCTCATTAACACAAGAAATAGGAGAGAGGGATATAAGTGAGTTTCCAAATAAAGTATCCCTTTTTAAATATATAAACGAAGAAGTTAGAGATTATAGCTTTAATAGAATCTATGAAGTTGCAAGTGTATATGATAGAGATAGCATTGTTAGTGATTTTAAAATAAATCCATTTGCACCACTTAAAAATCCAGCCGTTATGGCAAGTTTTGGAGATTCTAGGAGCTTTAGCTATCAAGGAGAGATAGTTAGTAGGTCAAATCATATGGGGTTAGATATAGCAAGCATTAAACAGGCGCCTGTAATCTCTAGCAACAATGGAGTAGTTAGCTTAAATGAGTTTGTAGGAATCGATGGCAATGCAGTTGTAATTTATCATGGTCTTGGATTATCTACTTTGTATGCACATTTAACTAGTTCTAATGTAGGTGTTGGAGATGAAGTCTTTAGTGGTGATATTATTGCAAATACTGGTGCTACTGGATTAGCACTTGGAGATCATTTGCATTTTAGTGTTTTAATTCAAGGATATGAAGCAAGAACCGCAGAGTGGATGGATAAAGATTGGATAAGAGATAATATAACAGATGTAATTTTAGAATCTAAGCAGATTATAGATAGGTTGTAGTGTGGTAAATGTCAGACAGAAAAGTTTAAGAGCATTTATATTTACTAGGAGCGATGATGATGAGGTTATTGCGTATTTGCGTAAAAATTCAATTTTATTGTCTGATTTTATTTTGATTTTTTCTTATGAAGTTGGAGATAATGTCCTTGAATGCTTAAAAGAGCTAAAGTTAAATTTTGTCCAAGAAAGCGATAATTGTCTTCATGTTGCAAAAGAAGCTAAAAACAAAGAAGAAGAAAAACAAGAAACCAATGATATTCCAAAAACTTTAGTATTGCACAGAAATGTAAGAAGTGGAGAGGAGATAATATCAAATAGCGATATTACTATTTTTGGTAATGTTAATAGTGGTGCTATTGTGCAGAGTATGGGTAATATACAGATTTTTGGCGAAATTAATGGAAATATATTCTGTGATGGTAGCTATATAATAGCAGGTACAGTTAAAGAAGGTAATTTATTGTTAAATGGCACTATTATAGATAGGGATAGTTTAATGCCTGATATGAAGAAAATATATAAAGTTGATAATGAAATTAAAATTGAAAGGTTATAGATGAGAGAGCAGACAATTAAAAAATCAGTGGAATTAGTTGGTATAGGTTTGCATAAAGGTGTGCCAGTTACAATGAAGCTAGAGCCATTACCTACTGGAAGTGGGATACATTTTTTTAGAAGCGATGTTGGAGTAAATATAGAGCTAAAGCCAGATAATGTAGTAGATACTACAATGGCAACCGTGATTGCTAAAGATTCTCATAAAGTCTCTACCATTGAGCATTTACTATCAGCTGTATATGCATATGGTATAGATAATCTAAGAATCGTGCTTGATAATGAAGAAGTGCCAATTATGGACGGAAGTAGCATAGGGTATTGTATGTTGCTTGAAGAAGCTGGAATTATAGAACAAGATAGCACAAAAAAGATTCTAAAAGTAAAATCTCCTATTGAGATAAAAGATGGAGATAAATTCGTAAGGTTAGAGCCAAGCGATGAATGTGTATTTGACTTTTCTATACATTTTCCACACCCTGCAATTGGAACTCAAAAATACAAATTTGAATTTAGCACCAAAAATTATAAAGAAGAAATCGCAAGAGCTAGGACTTTTGGATTCTTATCAGAAGTGCAATATATGCGTAGTATAGGCTTAGCACTTGGTGGTTCTTTGGATAATGCCATAGTGCTAGATGATACTACTATTTTAAATAAAGAGGGACTTAGATATAAAGAAGAGTTTGTAAGACATAAAATACTTGATGCAATAGGAGATATGTCTTTGCTTGGCATACCATTGCTTGGTGCGTATATATCGTATGCTGGAAGTCATAAACTAAATCATTTGCTAACTAAAAAACTGCTTGAAGAAGAAGCTTATGAAATAGTGGAAATACCACAAGAATACAAGCTTTATGATTATGAATTAGCAAAAGAAAATGCATAAAATATTATTAATCCCAACAAGCGTGCCACCTCTTATTGGGATATATAAAGATAATAAGCTGATTTCATCTCATGTGCTAGAATCTAAGCTTTCAGATTCGTTAGTGTCTTTTTTTTGTGATTTAAAAAAGAAAAGAATAGCCTTTGATGAGTTGTTTTATGTAAATGGCCCAGGTAGCTATATGGCATTGAAGCTTACATATATTTTTGCTCAAACATTGCATATATCAAACAATGTAAAGTTACATGCGACTAATGGATTTTATTTTAATAATAACACCCCTATTAAAGCATATGGAGATTGTTATTTTGCATATGAGAATGGGCAGATAAAGTTAATAAAATTAAATGAGAATATATGTTCGAATTATGCTTTGCCTAGTGTTTTAGATGAGAGCATTTTTGGTGGTGATTTAGAGCCATTATATATACTTCCAGCAGTATAAGGGGCGTGTATGCAGAATATGAAACATGTTTTAGAGTTTTTAAACGCAAAAAATATAGAAAAAACAAAAATTTTTGCTTCTTTGCAATGTGCAAAAGATGAAGCACTAATATTACAATATATGTTAAATTCGTTTTTGCATGGCAATACAGAGGGGACTGCTTTAGAGATTTTGCGTGGTTTGTATGGTCTTGAAAATCCACTTTCTATACTAAATCTAATGGTGCAATTTAAAAATCTAATGAATCTAGGCTGGATAAGAACTATGGGTGGAGAGCTAACATTGCTAGAGCTTATAAATTCCCCATTCTATCTAAGTAGTGATTTTTTTAGGGTTTTGGAGAATCTAAACAATAGTGCAAAGACAGAAAAAATATCTTCATATGTCGATGATTTGGATTATTTAAAGGATCAATTCTGTGTCGTGGATATTTTGCATGATATTTTTATGCTTAAAAAATACAATAAAAATTCACCCTTGCTAACTCAAAATATAAAAAAGCTAACTTCATTAGAATCAAGAATTAAAAAAAGACTAGCTTTGACAAAAGACAAGCCAAGCATTGAAGTAATATTTGATGATTATAATTTAGATAGAAATGAAAAGATGATATTTTTAGTTATTCTAAAAGAAGAGTATGCTCCTATTGATAGTGAGAGGAGAGATCTAAATTATCTTATAAATATAATTAGCAAGAATAATGATGAAAAAATAAAAAATAGATATTTGCTAGATGATGATAGTAGGCTAATATATGGTGGGTTAATAGAGAGTGATGTTATGTTTGGTGGGAATCGTAGTTTTTATATAGCAGATAATATTCTAAGGCAAATAATAAATCAATCCACAAAATGCAAAACAAGAAAAAAAATAAGTGTGCAAAACTTATTAGAAGACCATGAAATATTCGAGTTTGTAAAGCCAAAGCATACACTTGATGAAGTTATATTAAATAAAGATACTAGAAAGTTGTTAGATTCTGTATTGCAACAAATGGATACAAAAGTTCTTGCTAATCTTAAAGAATGGGGCATAAAGGATAAAAATAAAGATATAGAATCTAAAATAATTTTCTATGGTGTTGCAGGAACTGGGAAGACAATGACTGCTTTAGCATTAGCAAAATCGCTAAAAAAAGAAGTGCTAAGCTTTGATTGTTCTAAGATATTATCGATGTATGTTGGCGAGAGTGAGAAAAATGTCAGAAGAATCTTTGATTCATATTATGAAATAAGAAATAAAACCAAGCAAACACCAATATTGCTACTAGATGAAGCAGATCAGTTTTTAAGCACAAGGAGTCTCTATACAAGTGGTGCTGATAAAATGCACAACCAAATGCAAAATATATTTTTAGAACAAATAGAAAAATTTGATGGAATCCTAATAGCTACCACAAATCTCTTAGAGACAATAGATAGTGCATTTTCTAGGAGATTCAATTATAAAATCGAGTTTAAAAAGCCAAGCTTAAGTGAGAGAAAATTGCTATGGGAGAAAATGCTTCCAAAAAATGCACCTTATGAAAAAGACTTTAGCATAGATTCTTTGTGTGAGTTTTCTCTAACTGGTGGTCAGATATTTATAATAATAAAAAATGTAGCATTGCTTGTAGCTACGATGAAGAATCCGCTATTTACAACACAAGTTTTTATTAATGAGATAAAAAGAGAGCTTTCATCAAACTTTGATGGTGCTAGGGAAGTTGGGTTTAATACATAAAATATTTTATTTTTTTATATTTTTTGATAAAGTTAGGCTTTTATTTAGTGTTTTAGGGATTTATTATGACTAGATTTTCAAAAGCCGGATTTATCTTAGCAACTGCAGGTAGCGCCATAGGACTTGGTGGAATTTGGAAATTTCCATACCTAGTTGGTCAAAATGGTGGAGCTGCTTTTGTTATCGTGTTTATTTTGGCATTTATATTATTTGGGCTTAGTATTTTTGTGATTGAAATGCTATTTGGCAGAGAGAGCGAGCAAAATAGTATAAGCACTTTTGAGACTTTAGCGCCAAATAATATGAAGTTTTTAAAATATGGTGGCCTGATGGTTATTTCTGGTTTGCTTATTTTTTCTTTTTATGTGGTTGTGCTTGGTTGGTTGTTTCATTATTTGTTTTTATCGGTTATTGGTATGCCAAAGACACTACAAGAAGCACAAGAGGTATGGGGAGAGTTTGTAAGTGGTAGCATAGGTTATCAGATGTTTTGGCATTTATTGGTTGTAGCGCTTTGTGCATATGTACTAAATAGGGGCGTGAAGGCTGGAATCGAGAAATTAAATTTAATTTTAATGCCTTTATTGTTCATTATTTTTGCTGGTTTATTGGTATATTCTGTAATGCAAGATTCATTTATTGAATCTTTTAAGTTCTTATTTAGCCCTGATTTTAGTAAGCTTAACTCGCAAGTTGTAGTTGAGGCAATAGGACAAGCATTCTTTGCGCTATCGCTTGGTGTTGGTGTGATTCTTACATATTCAAACTCTCTTCCAAAGCATGGTAACTTTGTTAGATTTGCTGTTATTGTTGCGGTGCTTAATTTTCTATTTTGTCTTGTAGCAGGGCTTGTGGTATTTACATTTATATTTGGGCATGGTGCAGAACCATCTGGTGGTCCGGGCTTAGTGTTTGTATCTCTTCCGCTGATATTTGCAAACATGGGAGTTAGTGGTCAAATTATTGCGTTTTTGTTTTTTATTGCATTAATTTTTGCAGGAATTACATCTGCAGTATCCATGCTTGAACCACTTAATTCGTGCCTTATTGAAAGATTAAAATACACTAGAAAAAGAGCAAACTTAACTAGTATTAGCATTGCATATATTCTTGGACTTGTGGTTTTATTTAGCAACATAGAATCTTATGGGAGCTATTTGACATTTTTTGATAAGAACTTCTTTGGTTGGTTAGATTATATTACTTCATCATTTATGTTGCCTCTAGCTGGTGTTTTTATGTGTATTTATATGGGGTTTATACTACCAAAGGAGAAAGTATATGCTATGAGCGAGGGACACTTGAGAGGTATTTACTTTAAAACTTGGTATTTTACTATTAGATTTATTGCACCAATAGGTATATTATCGGCCATGATTAGCCTTATATAAAGCTATTGGTTTTCAAAAATACTGCCTTGGATACTTCTTTGAAGTTCTTGGGCTTTCTTTATTAGATCTTCTTGTTCTTTTTTGGCTTTATCTGCTGAATCTTGTGTGGTTTTTGTTGTTTGTGTGTTTGGTTTGGAATCTTTTTTTGCGTTATCTATTACTCCCATTTTTACGAATGTATCTTCATAGTTTTTTCCTCCATTTTTCTTTCTTATATATACTTGTCCACTTGCTTGGTCATATAAATATGTATCGTCCATATCGCTAAACATAACCCAAGGTTGTGCATAAAGACTAAAAGAAAGGCAAAATAATAATGATACAAGTTTTAACATGACTTCTCCTAAGGTTAGTAAAAATGCTGTGATATAATTATAGCTTTTTGCAATTTTATTTTATAGGCATGTGTATGCAAAAATTTATATTAGAATCTAAATATAATCCATCTGGCGATCAGCCTCAAGCAATAGAAAAGTTAAGCGAGTTTATAAAACAAGGTAGTCAATATCAAACCCTCATAGGTGTAACTGGTAGCGGAAAGACATTTTCTATGGCACATATAATAGAAAAGCTTCAAATGCCAACCTTAATAATGACGCATAACAAGACTTTAGCAGCACAACTATTTAGCGAGTTTAAAGGATTCTTTCCTAAAAATCATGTCGAATATTTTATCTCCCACTTTGATTACTATCAACCTGAAGCATATATACCAAGACAAGACTTGTTTATAGAAAAAGATTCTAAGATTAATGATGAGTTAGAGAGATTGCGTCTATCGGCTACAACTTCTTTGTTGGCTTTTGATGATACGATTGTTGTTGCTTCTGTTTCTGCAAACTATGGTTTAGGTAATCCTAGTGAATATTTAGAGATGATTGAGAGCTTTGAGGTGGGTAAAAGTTATAATCAAAAATCGCTCCTTTTAAGACTGGTGGATATGGGATATAAAAGAAATGATGCCTTTTTTGATAGAGGTGATTTTAGAGTTAATGGAGAAGTTATAGATATATATCCTGCATATAGTGAAGATGAGGTGGTTAGGTTAGAGTTTTTTGGTGATGAATTGGAGAATATTTTTATTTTAGATTCTATAGATAAGAAAAATATTGATAGAAAAGATACTTTTGTTCTTTATGCGGCAAATCCATTTATAGTTGGTGAAAACAAGCTAAAATCTGCAATAAAAAGCATAGAAGAAGAATTAGCTTTAAGACTTGAGTTTTATAAAAAAGAAAATAGAATGGTAGAGTATGAGAGGCTAAAAAGTAGGGTTGAATTTGATTTAGAAATGATAAGTAGTACTGGAATTTGCAAAGGAATAGAAAATTATGCACGACACTTGACTGGTAAAAAAGAGGGAGAAACTCCATATTCTTTGCTTGATTACTTTGAGCAAAAAAGAAAACCTTATTTGCTAATTGTAGATGAATCTCATGTGAGTTTGCCTCAATTTGGCGGAATGTATGCAGGTGATAGAAGTAGAAAAGAAGTGTTAGTAGAGTATGGATTTAGGCTTCCTAGTGCGTTAGATAATAGACCATTACAATATGAAGAATTTATACAAAAAGCACCACATTTTTTATTTGTTTCAGCAACTCCTGCACAAAAAGAACTAGATTTGAGTAAAGAACATATAGCAGAGCAACTAATTAGACCTACGGGCTTACTTGATCCAACTTATGAGATTTGTAGCACAGATAATCAAGTGGAAAGGCTATATGATGAAGCCAAAAGAGTAATCAAAAATGGCGATAGAGTGCTTGTTACTGCTTTGACTAAAAAAATGGCAGAAGAACTAACTAAGTATTATTTAGAGCTTGGGCTTAAGGTTAGATATATGCATTCTGAAATAGACGCAATAGAAAGAAATCAAATAATTAGAGAATTTAGGTTAGGTGAGTTTAATATGCTAGTTGGGATTAATTTGTTGCGCGAAGGGCTTGATTTGCCTGAAGTATCGTTAGTAGCAATATTAGATGCTGATAAAGAGGGATTTTTAAGAAGCGAGACAAGCCTTATTCAGACAATGGGAAGAGCTGCTAGAAATGTAAGAGGGCATGTTTTGTTGTTTGCAAACACAATTACTCCATCTTTAAAGAGGGCAATGGAAGTGACAGATTATAGGCGAGAGAGACAAGAAAGATTCAATAAAGAGAACAATATAACACCTAAAGGGGTTGTAAGGAAATTAGATGAGAATCTAAAAAACCAAGATTTAGGAATGCTATATGAAAGGGCAAAGAAAAAGGAAAAAATGCCAAAAGAAGAGAGAGCAAAACTTGTAAAAGAGCTAACAAAGCAAATGCACGAAGCAGCCAAAAGGCTAGATTTTGAAGAGGCTGCTAGGCTTAGAGATGAGATTGCAAGATTTAGAAATCTCTAAAGGCTGATTTTGCCCTTTGCGATTTTTAGTTTATTTGAATCTTTAAGTTGTTTTAGCGTTCTTGATAGAGATTCTGGGCTAATATTCAATCTTTTGGCTATTTCTCTTTGAGTTAGAGTTTGCAAGTTTTCTTTGTTGTTTTCTAGGAATTCTATTATCTTTTCTTTTAGGGTTTTTTGGTTGTTGTTTATTAAGTTTTCTAAAATTTTGATTTTTTGACATAAGGAAGCTATTAGAGAGAAGCAAAAGTCAGAATCTTTTATACACTGATTTTTTAGAGTTTCTATGTTTATTTCTAAAATTTCACTATCTCTCTCACATACCGCACTAGCTGGGTAGGGCATGTTTAGAAAGCTTGGCATTTCAGCAATGAAACTTGTGTGTTCTATTTTGTGTATTGTTGTTTCTTTGTTCGTATCGCTTGTCTTATAAAGTCGTATGCTACCACTTAGCAAGATTAGCACCATTTTTGGCTTCTCTCCTTCAAAAAATAGAATCTCACTTTTGTTGTAGAACCTTTTATGCCCTATGTTTCTTAGTAATTTTATGTAGTCTTGCATTGTTGCTCCTTTTACTAAGTATATCACACAATTAACTCTTGTCAATTTTTTTATGATACAACTTTGATAATATCTCTAAAATTTAAAAGGACATTCATGGAATCTTTACACCCATATTTTTTGATAATACACATTTTGTGTGCAATTATATTTTTAGGATATATTTTTACTGATGTAGTGTTACTTAGTCTTATAAGGAAGAAGCTAGGCGAAGAGATTGCAGATAAGATTTTTTCTATAATAGGTTCTAGAGCTAGAAAGATAATGCCATTATGTCTTGCTTTGTTAATATTAAGTGGTGGTGTTATGATTAGTAGATATATAAATAGCGAAGTTGGGTTTTTTGATACAACGCTACAACAATTTTTGTTTATAAAAATGATTTTAGCATTTGTGATTTTGGTCGCTGTTGTTATCTCTCTTTCTTGCTATTATTTGGGGCTTAAAAATCCACTAGCTAAGATTATCCATATTTTGGCTTTGATACTTGGGTTATTTATTGTCTTACTAGCTAAGATGGCATTTTATTTTTAAGGAGTTTTTATGGAAGAAATAACTATTGAAAAGATAAATAAGCTTATGGACATTTTTTATAACAAGATTCGCGTTGATAAAAATGGGCTTGGCGATATATTTAACAATAAAATTGGTACAAGCAACGAAGAGTGGGATAAGCACAAAGAGAAAATCTCAAATTTTTGGCAAGGAATGTTGCTTGGAGTTGGAAATTATAGTGGGCAACCAATGAAAGCTCATTTGGATTTACCACCATTTCCTAGGGAGTTTTTTGATTTGTGGCTATCTTTGTTTGAAGAGAGTTTATCCCAAGTTTTCTCACAAGAAGTTAGTGCTGAAATCTTGCAAAGAGCAAAGATGATTGCCTCAAGATTCCAATATATGCTATATGAAGCACATTAGTATAAAACAACATACACAACCCTTGGTCCATGCACACCAAAAATTGTCTGAAGTTCAATATCTGCGGTGCGTGATGGACCTGCTACAAAGATTATATTGCTTGGCAGAATATCCGTGTTGCTACGCTTTTTTTCGTATTGTTTTATAAAGTTTATACCTTCATGCAAACTCTCTACAATATTTTCTTTTTTAAGTAAGTAAATACAATTATTTGTAATTAATGAAGCAAGTCTAGGAGAAGCAGGGTTTGAGCTTAAGCCTACAATCCCAACATTTGCTACACCACATCTTGCCTCTACAACTGAAGTATCAATGTTAAATAGTTCTTCACGCACAAAATCGATACTTTTTGTATATGGGATTGTTTGGTAATTGTTATTAATATCTTTTGTGTCTATTGCTAAGTCATTGTTTAGCAGAATCTTGCTTGCATTAACTTCAGTTAATATTTCATTTATTGTCTTTGGTAAATTATCAGATTCTAATACTATTGCTTTGTTATTGCTTTGGTTTAGCTTGTATTCTTCTAACAAGCTTTCTCTTGTGTGATTCATGGGATTTTTATACTTTACATCATTTTTTGGTATGTTATTATTTGTGGCGATTCCATGTTTTATGTTTTCTAAAATTTCATTTCTACTCATAAATCACTCCTTGCATTTTTGATACTTTTTGATGTAGATTCCCATTAAGTTTTGGTAGCTCTCTATATTTAGTCCAAGTTTTTAGTCCCGGAATTAATGGCGCAAAAGTTTTGCTAAGTGGTAATAAAAAGTCTGCCATAGCTAATAGTAGTCTCCATTTTTTTGGATTTGTTGCTATTTGCATAAAGCTTTGCATTGCTTTGATTTCAGCTTTATTTTGTGTGCTAGAATCTGTTCCAACTACACCCTTTCTACCTTGTCCAACCCTCTCGCTCCTTAGATCTCTTATAAGTTCTGCTAGAGGGATTTTTACTGGACACACTTCAGAGCATCGCCCACAAAGTGAGCAAAGATCAAGCATAGGGCTAAATTTATTTAAACCAAAAAGTTGAGGTGAAATAACCTCTCCAATAGGTCCGGGATATGTGCTAAGGTAAGCATGTCCGCCGATTTTATCATATACTGGGCAGTGGTTTAGACATGTCCCGCAACGAATACAACTTAACGCACGATAATAATGCGAATCTTTTAGCATATTTGAACGATTGTTATCCAGTATTATAATATGCACTTCTTTTGGACCATCTAGCTCACCTTCTTTTCTTGGAGAGGTGATTATATTGTTATAGCAAGTTGCAGGAGTACCGGTTGCTGAGGGGATAAGTAGTGCGTTTAAAATTGAGGCTTCTTCAAAAGTTTCTATAACTTTTTCAATCCCACAAAATGCCACATGAATATCACAAGCAGTCGTGCTCATTCTGCCATTGCCTTCGTTTTCTAATAGCCAAATAGCACCTTCATTAGCAATAGCAAAATTCACTCCACTAAGACCAAGCTTGAAATCTTTAAACTCTTTTCTTAAATGTGTGCGTGCAATTTCATTAAGCTTTTCTGGTTCAGATTCTAATGGTGCTCCAAGTTTATCTCGAAAAATCTCACCAATTTGGTAGCGATTTTTATGGATTGCAGGAGCTACTATATGCACTGGTGGTTCATCTATAAGCTGGATAATAATCTCGCCCAAGTCTGTTTCAATAGGATTTAAGCCTCTAGCTTTTAAAAACGCATTCAAATGCGTTTCTTCACTTGCCATAGACTTACCCTTTAGAATCTTATTTATATTATTTTTTCGCATTATGTCTAGCACGATATTATTTGCTTCATCACTATTTTTTGCCCAATGCACTATAAAGCCATTTTCTTTTGCTTTAGATTCAAATTTTTCAAGCAATGTATCAAGCTTGGCTAGGTTTTTTTGCTTTAGGGTTTTGCCTTGTTCTCTCAAAGCTTCCCAATCATAGAATCTTGAGGCTATGAGTTTTTTTCTGTTGCCTTTTAGCGTGTCCATAACGCTAAGGAGGTTTTTTCTTAATTGTTTATCTTCTAATTTTTGAGAAACTATATTGTGATATTTTTGTTTTAGTGCTTCGCTCATGCTAGCCCCTTATACCTATTCTTTGTGCAATAAAATCATATAGGTGCATGGTCTGCACATTGACGCCTTGTTTTTGCATTGCTCCGCTAATATTTAGCAAACAACCAGCATCAGCACTTAGCATGTATTCTACATTGCGTGATTGTATGTCTTTTATTTTTTGGCTTACCATAGCGTTTGATATTTCAGGTTCTTTTATGCTAAATGTCCCGCCAAACCCACAGCACTCCTCTTCCCTTTCTAGTTCAATAAGTTCAACATTTTTAAGCGATCGTATAAGATTTTTTGCAGAATCTATACACTTAGCCACCCTTAATGCATGACAATTGCTATGCCATGTTACTTTTGTTTTTTCGCCTAAATCATTATATTTTACTTGTAACACTTTGTCTAAAAATTCACTTAGTTCATAGATTCTGTTGCTAAATTTTCTTGCTTGTTCTTCATGTTCTGTGCCTTATTTAATATCTTGTAATCAGTATTTTTTAGAAACCTTATATACAATGAAATAAAGACATTTTTAGGAGGTTATATGGAATGGTTTCAAGTTTATAATCCAACAGGAAATCTTTGGCTTAGTGCATTGGTTGCATTTATTCCTATCGCATTGTTTTTTATATCTTTAGTTGTTTTGAAGCTCAAGGGACATGTTGCTGGGTTTCTTACGGTTCTATCTGCTATATTGATAGCTATATTTGTATATAAAATGCCACTTGATAAAGTGATATATAGTTTTGTTTATGGGTTTTTGTATGGATTGTGGCCTATTGCTTGGATTATCATTGCTGCAATTTTTCTCTATAAGCTAACGCTAAAATCGGGATATTTTGATATTTTGCGAGAATCGATAATTGCTATTACCCCAGATCAGAGGATTCAAGTAATTTTAATTGGATTTTGTTTTGGTGCATTCTTGGAGGGTGCTATTGGCTTTGGAGGACCTGTAGCTATTACTGCTGCATTGCTTGTTGGATTGGGGCTAAGACCGCTTTATGCAGCAGGACTTTGTTTGATAGCAAATACTGCTCCTGTTGCTTTTGGTGCTGTTGGGATTCCTATTATTGCCATGGCAGGAGTTGTAAATGTTCCTGCATTAGAAATATCATCAGTAGCAGGGCATATGTTGCCACCTTTATCATTGTTTGTGCCATTTTTCTTAATTTTTCTCATGGACGGATTTAGAGGGATAAAAGAGACTTATCCAGTTGCTTTGGTAGCAGGTGGAAGTTTTGCTATTGTGCAGTTTTACACTGCAACTAAACTCGGACCGGAATTACCAGATATTGCCTCTGCAATTGTATCAATAGCGGCTACTACTATATTTTTGAAATTTTGGCAACCAAAAAATACATTTAAGTTTGATAGTGATATTGGTGGAGAGCAGACGCTTTCGGTTAAGTCTTATACCCCAAAGCAAATAATACTTGCTTGGATTCCATTTGTTATTTTGGTGTTTATGATTATTATTTGGACGCAAGGCTGGTTTAAAGCGTTATTTGCACAAGATGGAATCTTGGCATTTACTAGTCTGAAATTTAATTTTGAATCGTTATCAAATATAATACAAACAGCACCTGCAGTAAGCAGTGATAAAGCAGTAAAATCAGTCTTTGAGATTCCTTTAATACTAGCAGTTGGAACTTCTATATTCTTTACTGCATTAATTACTATGGTTGTCTTAAGAATAAATATCCAAACTGCAGTTCAGACTTTTGGAGAGACATTAAATGAGATGAAATTTGCACTTCTTACAATAGGGCTTGTTGTTGGCTTTGCCTATGTTTCAAATTATAGTGGATTATCTGCAACCTTAGCACTTGCTTTAGCTCAAACTGGTGACGCCTTTGCTTTCTTCTCTCCTATAGTTGGTTGGATTGGAGTGTTTTTAACCGGTAGTGATACAAGTTCGAATCTACTCTTTGGGACATTACAACAACTAACTGCAAGACAGCTTGGAGTGCCTGAAGTGTTATTCTTAGCGGCTAATTCTGTTGGTGGTGTCGTTGGTAAAATGATAAGTCCTCAAAGTATCGCCATTGCTTGTGCGGCAGTTGGCTTGGTTGGTAAAGAATCAGAGCTATTTAGATACACAGTTAAGTATTCTATATTGCTTGTAATAGGTATAGGAATCTTTACTTATTTGTTGGCGTTTGTATTTACAGATTTAATCCCTATGTAAGCCTTGTTAGCCAATAGGGAATATTTATCTGTTCTTTTTTAATGCTTGTTTCTTCTCCGTGTCCGGGGAAGATTGGCATGTCTTCTTTTATATCTAAGAATCTTTTTAAGCTATCAATCATATCTTGTGTGTTTGAGTATGGAAAATCACTTCTGCCTATGGAACGATAAAATATAAAATCACCGCTAAACATTACCTTTTCTTTTTTGTTTTGTTTATGGTTTGCTACTATCACGCTACAGCCCGGTGTGTGTCCGGGGAAGTGTAAGAATGATATTTCAAAGTCTGCAAAAGTTTGACCGCTATTAGTATCATCTATTAAGACATCTGGTTTTGATGGAGTAAGTCCTGTGCTAAAGCAATCGCTAAGAAGCATAAATGAATCTTCTTTTGGGCATATTAGCGGTATGTTTAGCTTTGTTTGTAATTCATAATTGCTCCAAATATGGTCAAAATGCCCATGAGTATTTAGTATGGCTAATGGACTTTTTGCATTTTCTAGCACCCATGAAGTAGCATTGATTCCGGGGTCTATTATTATAGAGCTATTATTTGAGTATAGTATGTAGCAGTTGGTTTGATATTCGCCAAAAGGTTCTCTTAAGATATAAAAATTCTCAAAATCAAATTTCATATTGTTCCTTAGCCTAATTTGTGGCAATCTTATCACAAAGGCGATAAAATAACAAAAAAGCTTTAGGAATCTAAATGGAAAATTTATTGCCACATACTAGATTTTATCCATCAAATGAAGATTTTAGAAGTTCATTTGAGAGAGATAGGGATAGAATTATACATAGTTCATCATTTAGGAGATTGGAGTATAAAACTCAAGTTTTTTTAAACTCTAGTGGAGATTATTTTAGGACGCGTCTTACACATTCTTTGGAAGTAAGTCAAATAGCAAGGGCGATTTCTAAGAATCTAGGATTAGATTCATCTCTAAGTGAGGCAATAGCACTAGCACATGATCTAGGTCATACTCCTTTTGGTCATGCAGGTGGTGATATGCTAGATGAAGTATTAAAAGAAAATGGCTATAAAAATGGATTTGACCATAACTTTCAGTCATTTAGGGTTGTAAGTAAGCTAGAGAAGAGATATAAGGACTTTGATGGGCTAAATTTGACATTTGCAACTTTAGAAGGAATACTAAAACATTCCTATCCTTATGATAAACCATTTTTGAGTGATGAATTAAAGAGTATTTTTAAAACAGGATTCCACCCATCTTTAGAAGCAGTGGTGGTAGATATTTCAGATGAGATAGCATATGTTAGCCATGATATTGATGATGGTATAAAATATGGGCTTATTAGCTTTGATACAATACAAGAAAATGAGCTAATAAAAGACTGTATGAGATATGTAGAATCTAATGAGGGGGTATGTAGGAAGGATAAAATTTTTAGGCATAGATTTACTTCTAGGCTTATTTCTGTGTTAGTCTATGATGTGCTAGAAAATTCACAAAAAATAATGCAGCAACAACCGCAATGCAGTTGTTTTAAAAGCACAGAATCCTTACTTATATCCCACTCAAAAGATATACAAAGCGAAATTAAAAAGATAAAAAAGATTTTATTTAGTGAGCTATATAAGCATAAGGAAATACAGACAAAAATGTTTGTAGGAAAGAAATGTATAAAAACTCTATATGAATGTTTAAGCAGTGATGTAAATTTGTTGCCAAAAGATTTAAAACTAAGGGTGCAAAATGGAGGCAAACTACATAGAATCTGTGCAGATTTTATAGCTTCTATGAGCGATAGATATGCACTTTCATTATATAATGAGCTGAAATGATAAATATTTAATTTTTTTTACAAAAAATTTTGAATACAATTACAAAATTTAAGTTTTAAGGTTTTTATATGACACAAGAAGAGCTAAATGCCCTATTAAATAGTGATGTTTCTGAATTGCCAGATGAAGAGGAATTACAAGAGGAAAAAGAGGAAGCAAAAGAAGAGCTAAGTAGCAACTTTAGAATAGACCAAGAAGTAAATTGGCCACCACCACCGCCTACTAATGAGCATAAAGTTGTGCATCAGTTAGATGATGTTACAAGAGATTCTGAAGTGAAGGCTACAGAGACTTTTGATAAGCTAGAAGCTATAAATAATGCAGGAATGGACATTGAAGATTCTGTCAAAGTTATTAGTGGATTTTTTAAATCACAAAAAGAATTATTGGAAAAACTACATGCTCAATTCCCTGACTTTCATACATTTGGAGATAAATTAGAAGAGCTAAAAAAGGCACAAAGTGCGTTAGATACGATAATGGATTCTTCTGATATTATAAGCAACTCATCATTAGAGGCTATGGATATAATGCAATATCAAGATATTCATAGGCAAAAGATAGAGAGAGTTATAAATGTAATGAGAGCATTATCTAGATATATGAGTTCTTTATTTGAAGGTAGAATTGATGATTCTAAGAGGGTTAGTTCTGCAGTTCATATACAAGGTGATAAAACCGAAAATGTAGTCAATGACGATGATATTGAAGCATTAATTGCTAACTTTTCCAAATAAGACTAAAACCTTGAGTAATACAAAAAAAATCCCCGAGTTACTCTCCCCTGCTGGGAATCTAAAAAAACTAAAAATAGCTTTAAGTTATGGTGCTGATGCTGTATATGGTGGAGTTAGTCATTTTTCTTTAAGAAATAGGGCTAGTAAAGAATTTGACTTTGATAGTTTTGGTGAGGGCGTTAGATATACTCATTCTTTGGGTAAAAAAATATATGTAACAATAAATGGTTTTCCGTTTAACTCGCAACTAAAGCTTCTAGAATCTCATATTGAAAAAATGGCATCTTTAAACCCAGATGCTTTTATCATGGCTACACCCGGGGTGGTAAAGTTATCTAAAAAAATAGCACCACATATCCCAATCCATCTATCAACACAAGCAAATGTCCTAAATGTACTTGATGCAGAAGTCTTCTATGAAATGGGAGTTAAAAGAATTGTAGCTGCAAGAGAGCTTAGCTTAAAAGATGCAATAGAGATTAAAAAGGCACTGCCTAACTTGGAGCTAGAAATTTTTGTGCATGGAAGTATGTGTTTTGCATTTTCTGGTAGATGTCTTATTTCTGCGTTGCAAAATGGTAGAGTCCCAAATCGTGGAAGCTGTGCTAATGATTGCAGATTCGATTATGAATATTATGTCAAAAATCCTGATAATGGCGTTATGATGAGACTTGTAGAAGAAGAGGGAGTTGGCACACATATTTTTAACGCTAAAGATTTAAAATTAGTAGAACATATACCTGCTATACTAGAAAGTGATGTTATTGATTCGCTAAAAATTGAAGGAAGAACAAAGTCTAGCTATTATGCTGGAATCACTGCTTTAGCTTATAGGGCAGCACTTGATGATTATAGGGATTCTAATTTTGTTTTGGATAGATATGAAAATGAATTATTGACTCTTAAAAATCGTGGTTTTAGCGATGGATATTTGATACATAGACCATTTGAAAAGCTAAATACACAAAACCATAAAACAGCCATTAGCGAGGGTAGCTATCAAGTAAATGCTGAAGTGAGTGAAGATGGTAAGTTTGCTTTATGTAGGCATACAATTAGACTTGGAGAAAGCAAAGAAATAGTAAGTCCTAATATCGATGAGGTATCAGTTGGCAAGAGTGAGCTTGGCGAGATATATAGTGAGAATGGCAAAAAATATATGAAGTTTTATAAGATTCTACTAGAAAATGGCAAGGAGTTAGAATCGATTCATAGTGGAAATGAAAATAAAATAGTATTGCCAATTACTTTACCTGCCTTTAGCTTTTTAAGGGAAAAGATAGAGTAATGCAAAAAAGTAAAAGTCTATCTTATTTCAAAGAATATGGACTTTTATACTCTATTGCTTATTTAGTAACAAAGAGATTGCCTAAGTTTGTAAAATGTATTTTCTGGAATCTTGGTATAAAACTTGGTTGCTATGATAAGTTTATAATTGCATCTCATGGCAGTGGAAATAATGCTATTAGTTATTTTTTGAAAAATAGTAATGCTCTAATTCTTGCTGACTACACAGGAGACGGTAAAGATAGATATTATAAAGCTATAAGTAAGATGTATAACAAAGATACTAAAATTGTATATCTAAATTGTTTTTATGATAATTTTTCAAAATATATAGATCTAATAAGTGGTAAAAAACCAAGTATGTTAATGCTAACAAGAGATCCTATAAGCAATCTAGTAACAAATTGTAATGTAAAATTCTTGCATAAGGACAGCTTTAGACTTGGAGATGATTTAGAGAATCTTTTTTTGATAATTTGTTTGTTTATCATGGTTATTCTATAGCCAGAAATGAATATATTGCTAATTATCATCCCACATTAGATGCCGTTTTATTATTTGTTAAATCGGAGATAAATTATAAAAATAATGATATAAGAAATATTTTTGAAAGACCACAAAGATTCCAGTATTTTGAAAATACATTATTGAATCTATTTAAAGATAAAAATATATCTATTATAGATATGAAAGACTTGGCACATGATAAAATAACGGACACTTTGAGATTTATATCAGAATTGTTTGACATAGAATTTAGAAGTAATGTTTATACAAAAAAACTTGTAAATTTTTTTGGTAGTATTAATATTGATTGTGGTATGTATAGAGCGGGGGGGGGGGGTATTATAACCACTATTTTAGGTGACAATAAAAAAGGTTATGTTGATATTAGTGATGATATTTTGGATTCTAAAGATAGCCAAAATATGAGTTATTTGAAAATTTACTGCAATGATTTGGAACAATAAAAGACTAACAGAAAATCAAGTATTGCAATATTTAAAAGAAAGTGAATTTTATTCAGAGGTTAAAGAGTTATTGACACATGAAACAACAATTTTTAGATCATGTGCACCACACATATATGATGGTTGGAAGTATTACAAAGAGTTTTTGGAATAATATAGATTGCTTTATTTCAAAACTTCCACATCATACAAGAAATGCTTAATAGACTATGAATTAGATAGTTAAATATATTGGTATACAATATATTTAACTATATTTTTATACTAACTCTTTGCAGATGCTTTATTATTATGTATTGCTATAAGAAATCATTGTATATCATAAATGTATTTAAATATATTATATTAGGTGAATTAAAGAAAGAATATCAAAGTGATTCTAGGCAACATCTCTCAAGAAAAGACTCCTAGAATCTTTTCTTATTTACATCACTAATAATATCATCTGCAATTCTATTTACATTATTAGTAA
>NZ_JAQHXS010000005.1:0-135374 GCF_027859275.1 Helicobacter sp. WB40
TACTAATAATGTAAATAGAATTGCAGATGATATTATTAGTGATGTAAATAAGAAAAGATTCTAGGAGTCTTTTCTTAGAATTATTTAGTTTATTTAACGGATATATAGTTCTATAATTTAATATAGATTCTAATATTAGAAACTCTAATATATATTTAAATTCAACTTCTAACTAAGCAACTTTAATCCAATGCTTGAAGTAATGATAAGAAAGATAAAAAATAGCTTTAAAAATGATTTAGATTCTTTAAAAAATAAAATCCCAATTAAAACTCCACCACAAGCACCAATACCTGTCCATATCGCATAAGTTGTCCCCATAGGAATCTCACGCATAGCAAGGCTTAAAAATCCAAAGCTAAGCATGAAAACAAACATAATAGCAAGTAAGAATATTTTACGCTTTGTTAGCACAAATTGCTTCATCACAAATACCCCAATAATCTCCATGCACCCAGCCAAAAGCAAATATATCCATGAAAGCATTATTTTGTCCTCTTTTGTTGTGATGTGCTAGTGGCAAATGCATACTCGCCCACTATATAGCGATAGCTTATATTTTCTAAAGAGGAGAATCCTTCTAACATAGATTCTAAAAATCCTTTACCTAAAGCCATTATTCTTCCTTATTAGATTTATTAATAAATTTTAAGTATTTTGATTATTTTGTGTAAGCTCATCAAGCCCTAACTCGTGGGAGAATTCCTCTATTATCTCTTCATCGCCTTCTTTACTTATAAGCTTTAGCCCAATCACGCCAACAATCAACACGCAAATAAGCCCAACACGCCATATATCAAATCTCTCTCCAAAATATAGCATTTCAGCCATCACTACACCTGCTGTGCCAATACCTACAAATACCGCATATGCTACGCTCACCTCCACACTCCTACATGCTGTAATCATAGCAGTAAATGAAAACATAATCCCAATGCCTGTAAGGATATAAAGCCAAAGACTATCAGCATACTTTAGCCCACTCACCCAAAACACCTCCACAATCCCGCCTAAGACAATTAAAATCCAACCTATATTTTTACTTTGCATATCTCGCCCAAGTTCTTAAATTTTGCAATTTTACACTATGGAATCTTACTTTTATTTGGATTCTAATGGAGTAAAATCCATAGTGGTTTTGGCGAAATTATAGCACTAGAACCAATATTTTTTCTTCATTATTTAAGCAAAACCAAAAAACGATAATCTTTATCTTAATTTCTTTATGGTGCAAGTGGTAATAATTGTGAACTTACATACTAGGTAAAGCTGGAACTATCAAAACTACTTCTAAAATCTTCATCATAGAAATAGAAAATAAAAAGATTTTAAAAGAAGAAAGTGAAGTGAGCATAAGAGAAGAAGAGGGGGTTTTAGTGCTGTATGCACTCTCCAATAAAGATAAATCCTTGCAAATTTAGCATTATAGAATCTTATAAAAACGAAGAAAGCTATAAAAAACACAGAAAGCAAACATTTTCAAAAATACAAGCAAGGCACACTGCATATGATAAAAAGCCTAAAATTTATCCCCAGGAAATTTAGAAGTTTTAAAAGCACAGAAGAGTGATTTTAGTAAGAATCATTGGGCAATAATTATTTTTTAATTGATTTAAAAAAAGAGCAGAGCGTTTTTAGCAAATACTTGGCTTTTAGATAGTTGTTCTTTGGTTTATAACTATTTTGTGTGAAAATTGTAGTTTTCAATACAATTAATAGTATTTTATTTTTTATTGGTATTTAAACACTAATTTTAATTGTGTGGAAAATTGCTATGAGGAAAACTTATAAGAGACAAAAAACTATTGTTGTGGATACTAGAAATCCAGTTGTTGAATATCACAATGATTTTAGTGATTCTGTTTTGAAAAATAAATACAACAAGTTGGTTTTAATTTCTTTTAGAGATATTTTAAATTTAATTGACACTTCAAGCTTTGAAAATGGAAAATCTTCATTAAGAGTAAATAAAAAAAGATTCTATGAAAACTTAGTGTTTTTTGCCACCAAATTAAGTTCTTTGAAGTTTGAATCTAATTTAATTTATGAAGATGGTTATCGATATTTTAAGGTTTCTTCTTTCTTTGAGGAAATATCAGTTGATGAGCGTTTGGAAGTTTTGGCTATTAAAGTTAGCAATAGTGGAGCTTTTTTTATTAATAACATTATTGAATACTATACTAAATTTGAATTAAAAGAGTTTTGCAGTCTAAGAGGTAAATATTCTAAGAATCTTTATAGGTTATTGAAGCAATTTAATAATCTAGGTGAGTGTTATATTGATTTTAATAAATTTAGAAGACTTATGGGAGTTTCTAGCAATTTAAGGAATTGTGATTTCGATAGGAGAATTTTAAATCCAGCAATAACGATGTTGAATCAAAACAATCACAAAAATGAGCCTTATTTTAAAAATTTATTGCGGTATTGCGTTGAATAGATATGCAATAAAACCTGTATTTTTCACATGATTTGTTAGCTCATAGAATTTAAATTTAATCTTTATCGCACCACTTGAATATGGTGCAATCTCATATGTATTGTATATAAATATAAAATTGTCAGAATCTATCTGAAAGCTAGATGGCATAGTATTTAGTGGCTTATCTGGCTCAAATAGCATATTAGCGTCTATAGTTTCTTTTAATTTTTTATCTATTAGTTTTAACAATTCATCTGATTTAACAAAAATATCATCTATTTGCAACATCAAAAAATCTTTAGATTCTAAGTCATATAATCGGCTACCATAGTAAGAATTCCCATGTGCTCCGCCTGTATAAGAATATACAACTTCATTAAATACAATAATCTTGGAATCTATATAGCCGATATTTAAGAGATTCCTAAAATCAAAGTTTATATCTACTTCATTTCTGGCTGAATATACATTTGCATTTGATAATTCTTTAACACTATTGCAATTGTCACACAAACCATGCATTTTGCGATTTTCTATTTCGAATGTTTTTTGTATTGTTTCTACAAATTGCGGGTAAAATGATTCATTAAATTTTCTATTACCTTCTATAAATGGAACACTAAAGCTATAGTTAAAGAATCTAGGATTCTGCCCTACTTTGCTTTGTGTTATCTCTTCAATGTTGAAATTTGCAATGTTTATGTTACTATATTTAATCTTACTTTCACAAAAATAAAACTTATCTCCATTAAAGCTAGAATCTATATTTTCAAATTCTAATTTTTGATAATTATTTACTATTTTATTACTTTGCCAGATTCCTTGTATTGTAAATCCATTGCACTCATTAGAGTTAGAACTTATTTTTAGTTCCTTTATATTTGGGATTTGCCTTTTTTTGGAATCTTTTATGCTAGATTCAAGTAGCGTCAAATGCAGAATTTTATTGTTATCTACTAGCTCATAATACGCCCATGCCCTAACCTCTTTTGTATCTTTATCCCCTATTATCCCTTCTAGTTGATAGAATCTATTTATATGAGCATTTTCATTTACTTTTGTATGTAGTATTTTTTGGGTGTTTTTTTCTTTGTAGTTTAGGTTTGTTAGAGCTATATCTTGTGTGCTTATAGTATCATTTCTTGTATTACTATAAGAATCCATATTTATATCTGCAAACACACTCATACTAGTAGCAAAGATAACATTGCTGCAAATAAGCCAAATAAACAATGCTTTTTTCATATTATTCCTTAGTTAATTTACGATAAATAAAATGCCACAGCAATATTAATAATCATGGCAATTAGCAATAAAGGCGTAGTTCTCTTTATAATATCCATTGGAGATACTTTGGCAAATCCAGCTAACGCCAAGATTCCACCAGAGATTGGCGAAGCAGCCCTTCCTAAGCATGATGCTATCTCTATTGGTAGAACCAAAGCTATAGGAGCTATCCCAAGTTTTGTCGCAATATCAGGGGCTAATTTACCAAATGCATTAAAAGCAGCAATGCCACTACCCATAATAACACTTGCAAAATACACTAAAAAGCTAAGAATTGTGATTGATAATAACACAGCAATCCAAGCAAACTCACCCTCTTCACCAAAGCTTTTCATTGCATTTACCAAAATCCCTATTCCGCCTAGAGATTCAATTCCTTTTGCAAATACAGAAGCAGCAATTAAAATGCTAACAACACTTACAAAGATTTCTGCCATTCCCTTTAGGATAACGACCATGTCTTCACCTAGTTTTTTAGCATCTTTATGTCTTATAAACTCTATTATAAAGACAAAAGTAATGCTTATAAAATTCGCACTTACAACATCAAGCTTGATACCCATAAAATATGTAGCAAAGAGCAAGACAACAGGCAACCATGGGAAGAAAATATATAGTGTTGGGCATTTTGGGTCTATTATTTCTGGAATCTCAACTTCATCATTTAGCACACCTTTTATTCTATCTTTTCTATCAATCCAAGCAAAATAAAATGGTATTAGAATCGCAATACATACAACATAAGCTAGAACACTATATATTTGGTAGTTTAAAAACAATCCAACTACATTCTCGCTCTCACCTACCATATTTGCCATTGTGATTGAATTTGCGTCCTTTGGTCCATAATCAAGTGCTATTAGAGATAGGACGCATACTGCTGTTATTGGTCGTATTTTTAGGGCTATTAGCACTGGATAAATACAAGCTAGAAGCAATAAAAGTAATCCAGTATAGCTTGAAATAACAATCTTTAACGCCATTCCAACTACAAAAGTTCCGCTTAAAATTAGATATTTATTTTGTATCTTACCTAGTGGTTTATTTGCTAAAAATGCTAATTTGGCAGAAGCGTTTATATGCTTCATATAAGCAGCAAATCCAGCAACACTCATAATAATAAGCCCAGTTCCGCTAAGTTGCTCTTTAAAGGTAGCAACTATAAATGCATAACTATCAAGTAATACATTTAAAAAGCTAACATCTTCTCTTGTAGGAGACTTTGGTATTGGTGTACCTGTTATATAAAATGCAAAAATAATTAAAATTATTCCGGAAAATAAAAAGATAAAAATTGGATTATATTTTTTTAATATATAGTAAGACACTATTATGACAGATATTAAAGTCGAGAATATCATAAACAATTGCATTGCACACTCCCCCTAATTATACGCAAAACTATTATATTGTATCATGTTATTTAGTTGTTAATACTTTACAAATGTTATTTAAAGCTAGATTACTACCAATAAACTCTCTTTTTAGAATTTTGCAGCATTCAAACACACTAAAGCTTCCAGCAGCAGGATCAAGCACTATATCTCCAACATTGCTACAAGATTCTATTAATTTGCTTTGTAAACCTTTTGGCTTTACGTGTGGGTGAAGTTTTAGCTCATCTTGCGGAATCTTTTCCATATACACATCGCGGATATTATGCAGCTTCCAAGTATCTTTTGCTTTGAGTGGTTTTTTTTGTAAGATAAGCAAATATTCACTTTGTCGTCTCGTGCGATAACCCATACCCATTTTGCCCTTATCCCAAGTGATTAAATCCACAATCTGCAAACTTGTAGAATCTAGCCAAGACTTCACCCCCTCGCAGAGATGAAACTTATCAATCCATAGCATTAAGTAAGCACTTTTTTTAAGCACTCTATCAATCTCTTTGATAAAAGAAATTATAGTGTCCTCACTCATTTGCACCAAAGTCGCCCTACCCTTTTGACGCTCACCCTCATTACCATACTTAAGTTTTTCAAGCACACCACGATACTGCGGATCAAAAAAACACAGCGCAATGCTACTATCTTCTATTTGTTTTAGTAATTCCAAACCACAAATATTAAGGTATTTATTGAGCAAAGGCTGATTAGTCATGTTATTTTTGCCTTGCTACTTTTTTAATTATTTCCCAATTTTCTTTATATTTTTGAATGTCTTGCAATTTAACCTTTACACATTCCTCATCACTCAAACTATCCGCATAACTCATAGGTAAAATATAGCAAATTCCAACTTGTTTATCCACTGCGACATAAATATCGCAATCCTTGCTTGTAATGCGTTTGCCCCTGTTTCTTTCGTGTGTATGGTCTATACCTTGTCCGCCCCTATCTCTATCTTTAAAACTAATAACCTCACCACTAGAAATTCCTTTAATTTGGATTCGCAAAAGAATATTTTCAAAATCCACAATAGCATCATATCTGCTACTTCTTACATCTACATTTGAAGCATTAAAACCAGCCAAAATTGCCCTTGCGATAAACAAAAACTGAGCACTATCTCCAGCATTTGCAGTCATTACACCAGAATTAATATTTAATAAATTTGTAGAAAATCCATCAATACTTGCTACAAAAAGAGATTTTTCTAAAACTTTAGAAAGCTTACTTTGTATAAATTTAAATTTTTTATCATTATTAAATATTTCTTGTATATGTGTTAGTGCAACATCTTTGAGTTTGGAAATATCTATTTTTTTAGCTACCTCTACAAAAATTTGTGTCTCTAAAAAACGCTCAACATCTGCTTTATATAATATTTCATCATTTGCAATATCTACAATTTTATTTTTCTTATAATCAAGTTTTTCAAA
Organism: Helicobacter sp. WB40; assembly: GCF_027859275.1. Taxonomy (NCBI): domain Bacteria; kingdom Pseudomonadati; phylum Campylobacterota; class Epsilonproteobacteria; order Campylobacterales; family Helicobacteraceae; genus Helicobacter; species Helicobacter sp. WB40. The sequence goes on from NZ_JAQHXS010000005.1 coordinate 6,534, forward strand.
TCTTTGTAAAATTTTTGCTTTAAAACTATCATTATCAAGTAGGCTCATATATCTTGTTCGTAAATAATCTTTAATTTGTGTTTCATTGGGCGTTGCATTCTTAAAGCTACTTGGTTTTTCGTTAAATGCCTCAATATGTTCTTTTGTAAAATTCTCTATATCTTCCATCATAATACCTCCACTATTTTATTTGCTATTGCTTCTATCACGCCCACAGAAACACTATTGCCTATTTGTTTATAAAGGGAAGCATTTGAAAGTGTGCTAGGCAAAATAAAGCTATCAGAAAATCCTTGAAATCTAGCACATTCTCTAGGGGTTAATTTCCTTATATCTTTATTATCAATTACTAAAGGAACATTGTGCCCACCTGTTCCCATATTTGCAGTTAGTGTGGGACATAAATTTGATTTATTTTCCCTTACATAGTGTCTTCTCCACTGATAAAGAGTGTTTTTGTTTTTCATATTTTCTTTTAAAATATCATAATATTTTGTATGAGTATAATAAAACTCATCACTTACTTTTTTATCCAATAAATCTTGTATATTTTTTGTCAATGGAATCTCTTTTGGGAATTTAAACTTTTTATAAGCTTTAGAATCTAAAAACCCAACCAAATAAATTCTCTCTCTATTCTGTGGAATATTCCCATATTTAGCGGTATTTAATACTTCATGCTTTACAAAATAACCTAATTTTTCAAGCTCTTGTAAAATAATTTTTAATGTATTACCTTTATCATGTGTTTTTAAATTCTTAACATTTTCTAAAAATACTACTTTTGGTTTAAAATGTTCTAAATATCTTAAAATTCCAAAAAATACATTGCCTCGTTCATCATTAAAACCCTTGCGATATCCAGCCACAGAAAAAGCTTGACAAGGAAAACCAGCACTAATAATATCCACCTTATTTAATTTCTCTAAAGCAACATTATTAATATCATCATTGACAATTAGATTCTTAAAATTTGCCCTATATGTCTCACAAGCTTTAGAATCTATTTCAACTGCCCAAGTAGTATTAACTCCTGCATTTTTGAAACCAAGCTCAATACCTCCAATACCAGCAAACAAACTTCCCAAAAGCATTAAGATTCCTTAAAATATACTAAACATTATCCACAAGCATTAGCCTTTTTTATGGCCTTGTGATATGCATTTATATCAATGTTGCCTCTATTGGCATTAAATATTGCATAATATTCTACACTTATGCAACCAACATATGCAAAAGTATAATAAAGCGGTTTAAGTAAAGATTGCATATTTTTAGTAGATTTTAAGAGAATTTTGTTAGTGCTAGAAGCCTCCCAAAATGTATGTGCGAAAATAATTAATGCTTTCATAATAAAACTACCTAAAACACTCTCTTAAAGATAGAATCTACATTTTTAGTGTAGTAGCTAAACTCAAAGCATTCTTTAATTGCCTCTTCTCCGATGATATTTACAAGATCGCTATCGCTTAATAAATGTTGTAAATACAAGCTTTCGCCCTTGTCATTTACCACAGCTTTACCCTCTTGTAAGTCCGCCCATACTTTCATGGCATTTCTTTGCACGATTTTATAGGCTTCTTCTCTTTTTACACCTTTTTTTGGAAGCTCTAGTAAGATTCTTTGAGAGAAGACTAGCCCACCGGTTAGATTTAGGTTTTTCATCATATTTTTAGGATATACGACGAGGTTTTTTATAAGGTTTGTAAGGCGCACAAGCATAAAATCACTTGCAATAAAACTATCTGGTAAGATGAATCTCTCCACACTAGAGTGGCTAATATCTCTTTCATGCCAAAGGGCTACATTCTCCATAGAAGGCAAAGCATAAGATCTTATTATTCTACAAAGCCCTGTTATGTTTTCGCTTAGCACTGGATTTCTTTTGTGTGGCATAGCAGAGCTTCCCTTTTGTCCCTCGCTAAAATATTCTTCTGCTTCATACACTTCTGTTCTTTGCATATGTCGGATTTGAACAGCAAACTTCTCACAACTACTAGCCAAAAGTGCTAAATCGCTCATAAGCCTAGCATAACGATCCCTTTGGATTACTTGATTGCTAGCAGGAGCAGCTTTAAGCCCTAGATCTGCACACACTAGCTCTTCAAGCTCTATTGGTGTGTGAGCTAGATTGCCCATAGCACCGCTTAGCTGTCCCACAGATATTACTTCCATTGTGGATTCTAAAGCCTTCTCGTGGCGTGAGATCTCATCATACCATATGGCTAAAACTAAGCCAAAGGTAATAGGTTCTCCATGAATGCCATGGCTTCGCCCAACCATAAGTGTGTCTTTATGCTCCATTGCACGATTTTTAATTGCTTCTTTTAACTCTTTAACATCTTGTAAAATAATTTTTAAAGAATCTCTCATTTGCAATGCAACAGCAGTATCAATACAATCACTTGAAGTAATTCCATAATGAAACCATCTTGATTCTTCACCCAAAGATTCTGCTACACTTGTGGTAAATGCAATTAAATCATGCTTAGTAATTGCTTCAATCTCGTCTATTCTTGCAATGTCAAATTTTGCATTTTTGCAAATCTTCTCACAATCGCTATCTGGAACAAGCCCTAGCTTATTCCAGCCTCTAACTAAAGCCTTTTCAACTTCTAGCCATGCAGAGTATTTGGCATTCATATCCCATAGTTTTTTCATCTCTTCTCGTGCGTATCTTTCAACCATACTTATCCTTAACTTATAATATAAATAAAATTATAAGATACTTTTGTTTATATAAACTAGAAGCATTAAATTACTTCTTTATAATTCTTTTGTGATTTTGAATAAAAAAGAGATATTTAGAACTTTGTTTTTTAAAGGACAATTATGCAAGATACCCATAATAAACTTATAAAAGAGTTTTTAAAAGAAAAAGAAATTTTTGCAAAAACTTATCAAGAAACAATAAATTGGATAAATGAGTTTTATCATAATTCAAAGTTAGATTCCATTAAAAATAAATGTTTTGAGCTTAAAAAACTCGCTAAAAATAAAAAAGATTTATTAGATGTCCCAAAATACACCATAGAGCTTTCTGCGCAACTTAAAGAATTAAATAATGAAATTTACTACACTGCCCACACGCTACTTCAAGCGTTAAAAAATCATACCGCAATAGAGATTTATCATGACGCCAAAGAAAAAAAGAGGAAAGATGAAATTGGAAAACAATACGAGCAAGATAAATTTTTCTTAGAAAATTTATGTATTAAATTTGATGAAAAGTATTATATGAACTCTCTATATAATCTTGCAAAATACTTTGTTAAGCACTGGGTATTACTATTGACACTATGTAATGTCATAGGAGCACTTATTTTAATGAAGTATTTTATTATAGATATTCATTATACACCCATTATTACACAAGATAATATGTTGTATTTAATGGCTGTAACGGGAGTTATTGGTATAACTTGTACTATTTTTATAGGTTCAATCTTTACATTTTTTATTTTTTATATAAAAAAGATACAAGAAAATTCTAAACACTACTGGAGCAATAAACAAATTTTAACCTTTATTGCACTTATTGAGACACCACTTCTTTTGATTATTTTTGTCTCTTTAGGAGATGTCTTTGACATTTTTCCACAATGGATCTTAGTTGTACTTTGTGTTTCATTATTGATTGCATTTTTTGTTGTTGCAATATTTGTTATTAAAAATCATAAAGATAAATATTCTTCATTGCTTTATATGTTTTTTCTAGTTGTTTGCAATTTTATTGTTTATATTTTATTGATTTTATCACTAATAGAACCAACTGATACTTGGGAAGATTTAATGTTGCTTACTGCTTTATTTTTCATCTATAATTTCTTCTTTATATTTTTACCATTAAAACTCAACTTTAGCATCATAAACTCCCCTTTTATTATGACCACTTTCATAGCAACTCTTTTGATAATCCTAATGCTTTTTTCATCAAATATTATATCTCTACTAAAACTAGGCAATTATAATTTAAGTTCTATCTCTTTAAAGTCCGACACTCCTTCAAATTATCAAAAAAATTGCTATTTTATCCTGTCAAAAAATGAAATTATTTTAAAAAATGTCCATATACTCTCAAACAGAGGAGAAGAGATTTTGCTAGCCTGCAAAAGTAACCCTGTTTTAGCAAAAGAAAGTGATTTATTTTCCAAAATTAGCAATATTCCAAGCAATGCAAAAAACCTAACATTAAATTCAATTCACACAATTAATATTCCATCAATTTGCCAGACAAAAAATAAAATCAATGAAAAAGTTCAACTCACAAACATTCGCATTTTACATAAAAGAGATAATGATTTGGTTTTTGAATGCATTAGCCCACAATTTAACATCAAATCATCAGATGTTAATAATTCAGTGTATTAATTTCACGATTTAACACCAATCAAATGCACTTTGCATTGACATTGTGCAAGAAAAATCAATTTTAAGATTTTCTTGTATTCTTTGCCTCTTGCGTCTTTTGGACTATTTACGCCACTGCTCTAGTAAAACCTAAGTGCAATTTGTGTTACACAAAACCGGCATTTTAAATTATGTTTTACACAATAACCCTCTCAACATTGGAATATATTATAAATCTTTATCAAATTTGTATTTAACTAAAAGCTCTGTTGATGTTACTTTGGATAGACCAAAGTTTCGAATTTGGTTTGCTACACCATTTGTTGGCAATGCAATAGCTACCCTAATAGTTTTAACAATTTTTAAGATAGCTTCCTAGCCATTTTAGTTCTTTTCTGTAACGAGAAAATAATTCGCTCACATTAGCATCATCAATATGTCCATCAATATCTATAAAAAAACAATATTCAAAATTACCATTCATCTTTGAAGGACGCGATTGAATTGAAGTCATATTTATATTTAAATCCCTTACATCATATAATAGCTGATATAACACTCCCGGCTTATCAGAGCCTTCCAAATTTGCAAAAATAGTTGTCTTATCATTTCCGCTTTTTTGATTTTTAAAATTACTCATAATTATAAATCTAGTTTTATTACCACTTGCATCTTCTATATTATCAAACATAACAGGCACATTATAAAGCTTTGAAGCAATACTTGAACAAATTGCTGCACTTTTTTTGTTTTCACTTGCTAGTTGTGCTGCTTTTGCTGTGGATTCTACTGGGATTCTTTCTATATGGTCTAAACTATGTTCATTTAAGAAATTAAAACATTGCCCAAAGGCTATATCTTTAGAGTATAAAACATCTATTTCATCTAGCTTTTCTGATAGCGAAGCAAAGCAATGATGAATCGGCATATAAACTTCAGCAACTATGTTGTATCTAGTATCCCTCAAAAGGTCTAAAGTCTCTCCAACAAATCCATTTTGATTATTCTCTATGGGTATTACTGCATAGCTCACGCGACCACTCTCTAGCGACTTTATCGTAGATTGTATTGTATTGTGTGAGAAATATTCACACATAGCACCAAACCTGCTTTCAGCTGCTTGATGTGTATAGCTACCAATAGGTCCTAAATAGGCTACTTTTTCTGGTAGCTCTAAATTTCTACTAACTGCAAACACTTCTAAATAAATCGCCTCTATCGCACTTTTAGTTAGAAAGTTTGGATTCTTAGCACTTAGGCGATTTATTATTTCTTGTTCTCGTTTTGGGTGGTAGATTGGAATATTATTTGTTGTCTTTGTCTTCCCTATTCTCTTTACGATTTCCATTCGCTTATCTAAAAGCTCTAAAATCTTATCGTCAATATTATCTATCTCTTCTCTAAAATGCTGTAATTTCATAAATCCCCCTACTTTGAACGATACACATCTAATGCAGCAAAACTCTGTGAAGTTGGCATTAATTCTATGCTATTTATATTTACATGTTTTGGCATATTTGCGACAAAATACACAGATTCTGCAATATCTTCTGGTTTTAATGCATTTGAATCTCTATATAACTCCTCCACCTTTTTACTATCTCCTTTGAATCTAACAAGCGAAAACTCGCTATCACTAGACAAACCCGGCTCAATATTGCTAACCCTAACCCCGCTTCCTGCCACATCAGCTTTTAGATTTAAAGAAAATTGCTTTACAAATGCTTTTGTAGCTCCATATACATTACCTCCCGGATACGGATATGTCCCTGCTATTGAGCCTATATTTATTATATGTCCATTTTTATTTTCTATCATTTTTGGTAAAAAGTAATGAGTAATAAAGCTTAATGCCTTAATATTTACCTCTATCATTCTATCCCAATCATCAAATTCACAATTTTGAGCCTTAGCAATTCCAAGTGCTAATCCAGCATTATTTATTAAAATATCTACATCTTTATAATCTTTATCCAAAGATTCAAAGCCTCTTAATAATTCATCTCTATTGCAAATATCACAAGCAATAATTTGACAATTTTTAATTTCATCTTTTAAAGATTCTAGCTTTTCTTTCCTTCTTGCAACTGCTACAACCTTATGTCCATTATTAGCAAACTTCTTTGCAATAGCCCTACCAAATCCAGCTGAAGCTCCAGTAACTAAAACACTCATAAACAACCCCTATTTACAAGTTTGTATCTTTTTATTATGCTCCAATATTTCTTCTTCTTTATTTATCTCTTCTTGCGGTATTGTAGACATTATCTCTTTTGCCTTCTTGCAATCTTTTAGTTTGTAATAACCCCATGCAAGCGAATCTAAATAATATACATTAGAAGGCTCTATTAATAAAGCTTTTTCTACATATTTAATGCCCTTATTTATATCCATGTCATTATCAATTAGCAAATACCCAAGATAATTAAGATATAATGCTTCATTAAAGTCTTGCAATGCTTTTTCTAGCTTTGTGCTAACTTCATTTAGAATCTTTTTATCTTTTTTATCATTTGCACTTTCGTATATATACACTGCCTCTAGTGCTAAATAGCCTGAATTACCGCTCATATCATATAAATCATTTAAGATTCTAATGCTGTTTTTATAATCTTTTTTAATATTATAAATATCTAATAAAATCTCCAAAAATCTCTCATCGCTATATGTCAAGCTATGATTAGTTTCTAGTAGTTTTTGTGCTTTATTTAGCTCTTTTGTTTTTAGATAGATTTCTAGTATGACTTGCAAGTATTGAATCTTGTTTGTCTCTTCATATAGTTGTTTATATATCTGAATTGCTTGTTCATATTTCTCTTCTTTTACATATATTAGAGCTAACTTTTCACCTATTAACTGCGTTATTCCATACTTTTTTATGTGATTTTTATATAGATTTATAGACTTATTTGTATCATTTAAAAACAAAGCATAAGTTGAAGCAAGTTTATCTAAAATAAGCTCATTGTGGTTTATTTCATAGGCCTCTTGCAGATATTTTGCACTATTTTTATAATCATTTTGTAAAAAATACACAGAAGATAGCGTTTCTAAGTTTTTTTCACTTCTATCATTTTTCACAAGGATTCGTGCCTCAAATCTTGCAGCTTCGTATTGTTTGGTTGAAGTTAGAATCCCTATTAGAACATTTCTTATTTCATCGTCATCTAAATTTGTCTTTAAATATCGATCTGCTTGCTTTTTAGCTTCACTTACATCTCCCATAAGTATTAAGATTCCTATAATCTCCTTCAAATACACCTTATTATCTGTAATTGTATAAGCTTGTTGAAAAGCATCTTTTGCTTCTTTATATTTTTTGAGATCTAAGTAATAATAACCTAATGCAATATACTCATCTTCTCTACTTACAGATTCAAAGATATAAGGATTATTAACTACATTTGTCGCTCTAACGCAACCATATACAAAGATAACAATAGCAACCAAAAACAAAACACTACTTCTTGCAAACACCTATACATTCCTTTAATAATGGTTCAAAGTCATCTTTATAGCATTCCCAAAACGGAAATGACACACATTGCTTTGGTCTTCTGCTATATATTTGACATTTTCTTGTCTCTTCGTCAAAAAACACACAAGCATGTCCTTTGCCATCTTTTTGAATCTTCTCTGTTAGTGAGTATTTATACCCTACTTTTCGGACAAATTTTACAGAAAATTCATTAAAATCCATATTTAAAAACTTCGATATTTCTTCTATATCATAAGGCGTTACAAAGACATATCCACTCTCCCCAGTGCAACACTTTCCGCCACACTCTTCGCACTTTGAAGGATCAAAGGTAAAATCATACTCTAACATTTAATGCTCCATGTATTTGCTTTTTTATAAATCTCTTTTACTTCCATGCTAAATTCTCCATTATCATGTGTAAATAATGGTGGCAATATTTTACTTTGACTTTTTGAATTTTTCTTTGCCCTACATAGAAAAATAGTAGAATCTTTTGAACTACTAGGATATACAAATCTTATTTCTATTGGATTAATTTTGTATCGCTTTAGAGAAGTAAGCACATCACAAAGTGCCTTTGAATCATAGCAAAAGACAAACTCTCCATTAGGTTTTAAAATTGAATTTATCTTTTCTATCATTGATAATAATGGTAGATTCTCGCTATATCTTGCCATATAAATCCACTCATTTTCACTCTTTATTACATTTGAGTGGTAAAAAGGCGGATTTGAGATAATAAAATCAAATCTAGATTCCAAAAAATCATATTCTAAAAAATCACCCAAAATACAATTAGCACTCATTTTATTTATCCTAAAATTATTCGCACACAATAAAAATGCATTTTTGTTTTTTTCAATTGAACTTAAGCTTATTGATATATCTCTAGCACATAAGATCCCAAGTATCCCACAACCAGCCCCAACATCAAGCACATATGAATCTTTTTTTAGAAACTTAAGTGCAAAGTCATACAAAAACAAAGTATCGCTATTGTAGCAGTATCCATTTTTTGGTTGATAAATTTGCGTCATTGATACTCTATTTCTAAAACTAGTTTTTGGCTTGAATCTTTTAGATAGATTCCATTTTTATTTACAATATATATAAGTGTTCCTTGGGATCTTTTAATTGTCTGTGTGAATCCAAATTCATTTTTCAAGAATCCTTCTTTGTTAAATATTGGTTCTCCCAATAAAACATTCCTAAAATCAAGTCCCAAATAAGAATCGTCGCCAAAAAATCGCCTAACAAGTGAGGCATTAGAATAGCATTGATTATCCATACAAATACTATTTTTTGTAACTTTAAAGCTAAAAAGTAAATTTCCAGCATTAAACAACTCTAAAGAAGCATTATTTGAATCTTTTTTCAAAAATCCAACATCATTGTATTTAAAAGAATTTGTAAGAAATAAGACAACTGCAGATTTTTTATTGCTTGGTAAAGTGGGATTTGCACACCCCACTACCATAAAGATAAGCAACAATCCTAGAATTGTTCGCCTGTTAATACACGATACCATCTTTTTCCATCAAGCTTTAATTCCATGCTAACTTGGCATAATCCATCTTTATAGATAGTTTCTACTATTTCAGCATTTCTAATAACCGCCATAACTTTAGTTTTGATAGTAGAGTTCTTTAGCACCATGTCTCTAACTGTATCTTGTGCATTTACTCTAATACCATACATTTTTTCACCAATTTGTCTATAAGCATCTACAATTGCAGCTCTCTTAGCTAACGCTAAAGCTTGTGCAGGAGAAACCGTAGTTTCGGGTGCTACACCCATACCAATAGCACTAATTTCAATAATGCTAGATGGTGTCATCATAGGTGCATTTGGGATTAATATCTCATCTCCACCAACTTCTACACCTTGCAATCCTGATGGTGCATTTGAGTTTCTACCACTAGTTTGGAAGCTTGATCTGCCAACTGGAGAAGTAGAAGGACTAACTCCAACAACAGAAGTAGAAGTACTAACTCCACCTACTTGTGCTACTAATAAACTTGTCCCTAAAAGCATTCCTGCTAATACTGAAGATATTGTTTTCTTTGTCATTTCAATCCTTTTTGACATTAATTTACAAAACATAGTAAAGCAATAAGTGTTCCAACTTTACAACTTTAGCGTTTCACGGAATTCCGCTATCATCTTTTCACAATTTTCATCAAACAACTCCCCTGCCTTCTTCCATAATGGTAATATATTATCACTAGGTATATGCAATGCCACTAAAGCTATTGTGTATAAAAAGTGACTTATTGATCCGCCAAATAATATTGTAATAAAATCGTCCCTCTTTGCTACTTTTACTATTTCATCTATGAACCTATCTAAACAATTAAACAAATCTTTTTTATTTGTGATTTTTTGCTTAAACATATCTGATAGATGTCGTTTAAAAGCAAGAATCTCAAACATATATATCTTATCATCTTTAGAATAAAATCCAATCTCACTAGGATCACCAAAGAGTGATTTTAGATTCTTTATTTCTTGCTTTTTATTTATTTTCTTTAATTCAAACTCATCTGTCAAAGTTGGCTTAGCACCTTTTATATAAGCACCATCACTTAAGTTTAAAACATTAAAAGGGCTAAGTCTTGCAAATGCTTCTTCTAACGTAGCACGAGATAGTGAAAATAATGAATCTGAATAAATATCATCACTAAAATTACCATCTACCCTATACGCATCCTCTGGAATCTCTGCCTTCTCTTCTCCATAGTGAGAGCCTTTGGCATGTTTTGTAGAGCCTTTTTTATAGCCACAATCAATACCACACAACAAAACATCACTCCCAAGATATGCGGCCAATGCAGCTCCTGCATTACCAACAAATGGCGCAGCAAACCCAACTTGAAACTTTGGTCTATTTAAAGCAGCAGCTGCTGAACCTTCTCTTTCAAAAATATATAACTCTTTTGCTACTTCTTTTGCATTTTTATTAAGCACACTGGCACACAATAGTGGAATATCATCTAAAGGTGCTTCAAGCAGAACTTTATCCAAGTAATCATGTCTTTCTATTTCTATTTGAAAATCAGGTTTTATACCATAGTTCAGCAATGGTTTTAATGCGGTGCCACAAGAAAATATTATCATTTTGTCTTTATTGTCTTTTATAAATGGTAACAATGAATCTAAGCTAGGTCCATTTCCAACCACACATATAGGTGCATTTACCCTCTTTGGTTCTATTAGAATCCTAGATGTTTTTGTAGCCTTTTTATTAGTAACACCTATTATTTCATCTTCAAATGTCCCCCAACCTCTCATAGCCAAACTATGTGCTTCATAAATTATATCTTTGACACTTTGTATCGTTGGCGTGTTATACATAGCAAGTTCAAATCTTATAGCACAAGCACTAAATCTTCTAAGGGCAAAATAAGAGATGATTGCTTCCCTATTTATCAAGCTTTCTATAAACATATATCCAGAATTGTTATTTGTTTTAACAAACAATAAAGGAAAATCGATAAAAAAACAAGCAATTCTAAACATATCTAAATTTTCTTCAAATATCAAAAAGCTATGGATAAAGTAATTTTCTGCCAATATCTGCAAAGCAATGCCACCACCTAAACCAAGCATGGTAATTGAGGGTAATAATCCATTAGGTAAATGATATGCTTGTGTTGTTGCTTTATTGTTTGTTACAAATTCTAAAAGACCATTGCACATCTTTGCAGTATTTCGAAACTCATCTCCCATTATTGACGTCTCAGAGCCAAAATATCTATCCCATTTCTTGTTTATCGGAGGATTATATGCCAAATCCTCACTTATATCAAGCATCATGCTTTTGCCATCTACAATATCATAAACTAGAGTGTTATTTTTAACATCTATTATATTTATGCCCTCTTTTCCTATATATAGCCTATAATCATTAGCTGGTTGTTGTAATGGAGTTATTAAATGCGGATAATATTCTGCGAAAAATGTCATATTGTTACTAAATCTCTGTTCGCAAAACTTTTGTATTTCTTCACAACTAGAACTTCTTAAAATCTCCAAAATACCCATTTAACACCTTAAAATTAAACATAATTAGTGTATTATACATTAAATTTATCGATAGATTAGGAATCAATATGTTTTTGGAGTTTCTAAAACAGCCAAGAAAAGTTGGTGCTTTTTGCTCTAGCAGTAAAGCATTAAGTGTAGCTATGACGCATAATCTAAATATACAAAATGCAAAATGTATAGCAGAAATAGGTCCGGGCTTAGGTAGCTTTACAAATGAGATAATAAGACTAAAAGATAAAAATTCAACATTTATAGCGATAGAAATAAATAAAAATTTCTACAATATATTGTATGACAAGTTTGGACAAACACCAAATGTATATATAGAAAATCAAAATGCAAACAACATAAATAACATAATAAAATCAAAAAATATAGAAAATTTGGACATAGTTATATCTGGGATTCCTTGGACTATACTAAAGCCAAAAGATAAAATCACACTGCTATCCAATATAAACGAATCACTAAAAAAAGGTGGAGTATTTTCTACATTCATGTATGCATTACCAACACCACAAGCAAAGTCATTTAGAAAAATACTTCATAAAAAATTCTCAAAAGTAAAAGTGTCCAAAATTATTTGGAAGAACTTTCCTCCTGCAATAATCTTTTATTGTAAAAAATAAGCAAAGTTTCCATGCAATTTAAGATTCAATAATTGTTTTTTAAATAGAATCCAAGTTTTATTTTACGAACAAAGGAATTTCATGCCTGATTTTAAAATATTTACCGGAAGTGCTCATGAAGAATTCTCAAAGAAAGTAGCAAAACAACTAGATGTTGAATTAGCGAAAGCCGAAGTTTCACGCTTTAGCGATGGCGAGATAAGTATTCGTTTGTGCGAGAGTGTGAGAGGTAAAGATGTTTTTGTAATACAGCCAACTTGCGAACCCACAAATGATAATTTAATGGAGCTTCTAATAATGACAGATGCACTAAAGAGAAGCTCTGCAAATTGTATAAATGTGATAATGCCCTACTTTGGCTATGCAAGACAAGATAGAAAGGCGGCACCTAGAGTCCCAATTAGCGCAAAGCTAGTAGCAGATTTATTGCAAATAGCAGGTATTACAAGAATAATAACAATGGATCTTCACGCAGGACAAATTCAAGGCTTCTTTGATATTCCGGTTGATAATTTATATGGCTCTATCGTATTTAAAGAATATATACAATCAAAATGCTTTATAAACGCAATAGTAGCAAGCCCAGATATAGGTGGTATAGCAAGAGCTAGATATTTTGCAAAACTTCTAGGACTAGACATAGCCATAATTGACAAAAGAAGAGAAAAGGCAAATGAAAGCGAAGTTATGAATGTAATAGGCAGTGTTGAGGACAAAAATGTAATCCTAATCGATGATATGATAGATACTGCAGGGACAATAGTAAAAGCTGCAAGTGCATTTAAGCAAAAAGGTGCTTTAAGTGTGATTGCATTAGGGACACATGCGGTATTAAGCGGACCTGCGTATGAGAGAATCGAAAATAGTGAGCTAGATGAAGTAATAGTAACTGATACAATCCCACTAAAAAAAGAATGCTCAAAAATAAAAACACTAAGCGTTGCACCACTATTTGCAGAAGTAATAAGGAGGATAAACAATAATGAAAGTGTTAATTCACTATTTTTGTAGAATCTTTATTGTATTTTTTTTAGTTGGCTTTATAAACGCAAAAGAAAGTCAAAAAATACAAGCTGTGCTTGAGACAACTTCTGGGAATATTACTCTAACTCTCTTCCCAGATGTCGCACCAAAAGCAGTAGAAAACTTTGTTACACATATAAATAATGGCTACTACAATGGAGTTATATTTCATAGGGTTATTAAAAAATTCATGATTCAAGGTGGAGACCCTACAGGAACTGGTAGAGGTGGAGAATCTATTTGGAAAAATGATTTTGAAGATGAGATAAAACAAGGATACGCATTTGATAGAGCTGGAATCTTAGCAATGGCAAATTCAGGTCCAAATACAAATGGAAGTCAATTTTTTATCACCACTACTAGAACACCTCATTTAAATGGATACCACACAATCTTTGGAGAAATAAGTAAGGATAAAGAAGAAGAAAGCTTAAGAGCACTAAGGAAGATAGAATACACACAAACTGATCAAAATGACAGACCAATTAAAGAACAAAAAATAATAAAAGCCTATGTCATACAATAACATAGGCTTTAAATTACTCGTGTGAATTTATTTTATTTCTCAAATCATCTGCACTAGCTTGAATCCTATTCATAACCTCTCTAGCATCTTCTGCTAATTCAACACTTGAATTAACCCTTTCAATGCTATATTGTGTCTTTTCAACAACTTGGCTTGTTTCATCTTTGATTGTATTTACCGTTGTTGTAATTTCAGTAATTGATTTACCAGTTCTTTCTGCTAACTTTCTTACTTCATCTGCTACTACTGCAAATCCTCTACCATGTTCTCCTGCTCTTGCTGCTTCTATTGCAGCATTAAGTGCTAGTAGATTTGTTTGGTCTGCTATATCTTTAATAGTTTGCACTATTGAAGTTATCTCTTCACTTTGTTTATTTAACTGCTCTATTCTTTCAGAGTTTTCAGCCATTACAGAGGCTATTTCTTGGATATTTTCAACCGTTCTACCAATCACATCCATACCTTGATTTGTAAGAACACTATTTTCATTTACGCTTTCTGTCACAATTTGTTGCGATTGTTCTTCTCTATTTTTTTGAGCAGTTATATCAGTTGCAAATTTAATAACCTTATAAACCTTTCCTTCGCTATCAAAAACAGGGTTATAACTTGCAATTAACCACAGCTGATTTCCATTTTTGTCATATCTTACAAATGTATCTGATATAAATTCACCACTTTGAAGCTTTTTCCAAAACTCCCTATAAGATTCCGTCTTTGTATAGTTTGAATCGCAAAACATCTCATGATGTTTGCCTTTTATTTCATTTAGGCTATATTTAACCGTATTTAAAAAATTCTCATTAGCCTCTATAATTGTCCCATCTGGCATAAATTGAATTAAAGCCATAGATTTATCTGCTGCATTCATTACATTTTTTAAATCTAGTTGCTCATTAACCCTATCAGTAATATCAGAAGCAAATTTCACAACTTTAACTACATTACCTTCTTCATCTAGTATTGGATTGTAATTTGCCTCTAGCCAAATAATATCTCCATTTTTCTTCACACGCTTAAAAAGTTTAGACACAAAAGTGCCTCTCTTTAATGTGTTCCAAAAATCTACATATTCTTGAGATTCGACTAATTGTTTTTGACAAAACATCTTATGATGATTGCCTTTTATTTCATCTAATGTATATCCAACTGTTTTTAAGAAATTTTCATTAGCATCTAAAATAATGCCATCTGGAGTAAATGAAATAACCGCCATTGATTTATTTATTGCTTTAAGCTGTCTTGCATAATCTAGACATTTAGCACTTACAGCATTTGAAGTGTTATTATTTTTAGCATTTTTACCAAACATAAGAAGTTCCCACAAATTTAAAATAAAAGCATAGATTGTATCAAAAATTATAAAAAAATAAAATATAATTTCACTAAATAATTCTAAGGAATATAGATGGATAATTATGAATATGGTAAGCTACTAAAAGAACTAGAAAGCAAACAACAAAATATAGAAAAAATATTAAACCCAAAAATACTGCAAGAAAAAATAAATGAAATCTCAAGTAAAGAGCAAGATTCAAGCTTCTGGGCTGATGCGAAAAATGCAGCTAATTTGCAAAAAGAAAAAAAAATATATATAAGACAATTAGAAAAATATAACACAGCCACAAAAGCCCTAAATGACGCAAAAGAATTATTTGAACTAGCAAATGATGATGAAGAACTCTTAGAATCTTTATTTGAAGAAGCAGATAATCTAAATCAAACAATAAAAAATGCAGAAATAGAGGTAATGCTAAGCGATAAATTAGATTCAAATAATGCAATTTTTACAATCACTCCAGGTGCTGGCGGAACAGAATCTCAAGATTGGGCTTCAATGCTATATAGAATGTATTTGCGATGGGCTGAGAGAAGAGGCTTTAAGGTTGAACTCTTAGACTATCAAGAAGGAGATGAAGCAGGAATAAAAGATGCAAGTTTTATCATAAAAGGAGAAAATGCTTATGGCTACGCAAAAGCCGAAAACGGTGTACATAGACTAGTTAGAATTTCACCATTTGATTCAAACGCAAAAAGACATACAAGTTTTACTTCAGTTAGTGTAATGCCAGAAATAGAAGATGATATAGAAATACAAATAGAAGAAAAAGACTTAAGAATAGATACATACCGTGCTTCAGGTGCAGGGGGGCAACATGTAAATAAAACAGAATCTGCAATAAGAATCACGCACCTACCAACAGGCATAGTAGTGCAATGTCAAAATGATAGAAGCCAACACAAAAATAAAGCAAGTGCTTTAAAAATGCTAAAAGCAAAGCTATATGAAAGAGAAAGATTAAAAAAAGAAGAAGAAACAAATATAGATGAAAAAAGTGAGATAGGTTGGGGATATCAAATTAGGAGCTATGTGTTAGCACCTCACCAACAAATAAAAGATTTGCGCTCCAACATTGCATATAGCAATGTTAGTGCGATACTAGATGGAGATATAGATGAAATTTTAGAAGGAGTGTTAGTCTATAACTCCACCAAAGAATCTTAAGAAATTAGTCGTGCTAACTCTTGTAGATTCAAGTTGTTTTTAAATGGGCTCTCACTCTCGCTTGAGTTAAATAAAAGCTCATTTAATTTAGAGTAGTTTGCCTCATCGAATCTCTTTAGTAGTAAATCAACCAATCCGCTATTAGGTTGATTATTGCTTCCAATAGATTCTATATCTTTGAAGCTTTCTTCTAATTTTTTCCAAATATTTGATATATCAGCACTCACGCCATTTGTGGCATTGTGCAATGAATCCAAACTAAAGCTAAACGAGAAACTCTTATATGTTGCACTGCTAAAACTCCAATTAAAGCCACCATTACCATTGTTGCTAATTGATGTAGAGGCAAAATTCGTTTCAGTCCATGAAGCACTAAAGCTTAGATTCTCCAAATACACCTTAGAGCCAAGTAGGCTATTGCCATTTAGCATACTATTTAGTATTTGTTCATTTTGTTGTTGTGATTTTATTGGATCTTTTACCAAGTCTATATGGTGGATATTACCACTACTTCCATCATCTCTAATAAAATCAGAAGTCTTTTGCTTAATACCTAGCAAGTCCCCCTTCTCACCCATTAGATACTCTTTATCATCTTTAGCATCAAGATATATAACCCCTATACCCTTCTCACCTAAGCCTACTAACTCGCCTTCTCCTTTTTCATTTGGCGACCAGATTCTAAGCTTATTGTATATTGGATCATTTTTATCTATTTTGCCATCTTTATTACTATCATATTGTGCTAGATCTTTAAATCCATCTCCACTTTGTGTGCCAAATAGCTCATTGCCATCATTAATTTTTCCGTCATTATTCTTATCTAACGCTAGGAATCCAGAGCCTTTTTTAAGAGTTGATATTTGATCTTCTTTACCATCGCTATCAAGATCGAAGCTCATCGTAGTATCGCTTAGTTCAGTCCCGCTTCCTTCATAGTCAATAACAAGCGGATCTATAATTTCAGCACCCTCTTCTTTATCAACTATGCTTCCACTGCCATTTCCGCTATTTGAACCATTTATTTGTATATTTTGTATAAAACTTTGAGATATGCTAATGCTTAAATCAAGTTCTTTTTTTACGCCATCTTGTCCTACTATAGTGCCTTTTATAGATAACTCTAATGATTGATAGAAACCTTGAGTAATGCTTATCCCGCTTTGAGAACCGCCAATTTGAATAGGTGGTCTTGTGGCAATATTACCACTTATAAGATCAGTAATATCTTTTATGCTATCAATAGAAGAAGTTGGTCTATCTTGCCCATATAACTCCTCCCATATCTTCATAATATCATTTTTAATTTCAGCTATTTTTTCTATTGCATGTGATACAATCTGCTTATGAAGGTCGCCAAACTTATTGTTTGCAACTTCACTTGAAGCAACCACATTTGAAGCTTTGCTTCCTTCATCTTTTTCATTTATGGTTGTATTGCTAGTAGTTGGAACACTATTTGCTTTATCATTTTTAATCTCTTCTCCAAGAGCACTCCAATGCGTGGTGGTATATGAGGCTTTAAGAGAAGAGAAATTCATACCTGTCTGCATGACTTTCTCCTTGAAAATTTAAATTGCATTAGTTATATCGACACTTTTCTAAAAAAATTAACAATTAATTAACAAGAAATAAAATTTTAATAAGTTACTAAAATCTCAAAGCCTTAAATTTAATATTTTAATCACACTTTATTCTATAAAACAAAATCAAGTCATAAAGAATCTGTAATTTCTACATCTTTAAAATTTAAGCCATATTTATTGAATCTGCATACGCTTTTTTATTGAATTAGCACATATATAAGCACCACTCCAAGCAAAAGCTAAATTATGACCACCTCTTTTGCCTACAATATCTAGCACTTCACCTATAATATATAAATTTTTATATTTTTTACTCTCAAAAGTATCTATATTTATACATTCAAAGCTAATCCCACCTCCGCATACTTCAGCGTTATTTGCTTCTTGAGTTAATTCTGGCGTTATTTGAAGATTTTTAATTGCATAAACTATGTTCTTAATACTTTTAATATCGCTTTTTTTATTATTTGTTAAATATTTTGCTAGTTTTGGATTTACAATACCGCTTAAAATCTCGCACAAACTGGCATTCTTATAAGTTTTAATGGAATTTATTAGAATCTTTTCTAATGCTTCTTTAGAAATATTTGGCAGTAAATCAACGCTAAAACTAGGAATCTCACATAAATTCAAATAATAAGAAATATCCAAAATGCCAAACCCCGAAACACCATAATTTGTAAACAATAAATCACCATCTATCTCTATAATTTTTATATTTTTATCTTTTAGAGTTATCTTTGAAAACACTTTCAAGCCATTTAAATCACAAAATACTTGTTTGCATTTTAATGGAGTTAAAACAGGATAAGTATCTACTAGCTGAAAGCCTAATTTCTGACCTAGTCTATACCCACTATCACTACCACCTAGTCTCTCATGTGCATTACTACCACATGAAACCACTACAAAATCATATTCATATTCTTGTTTATTGCTTTTTATTTTATAGTTTTTATCAAGCTTAATATCTATTATTTCTTCATTACATCTAATATGAACTTCCTCTAAAGAAAGCTGAAATACTTCTAATACACTCTTAGCGCTATAAGACATAGGATATACTTTGCTTCCTTCTGCTATAAGAGGCAATCCAAGCTTACTGCATAGTTTGTAAAAATCAGAATATGTAAATTTATTTATAATTTTTTGTATTTGATTTTTATCTAGGCTAGAACTTGCATAATCACTGCTAGAACCATTTGTATTGTGTATATTACATTTACCATTACCACTAGCTAAGAGTTTTTTACCTATTGTTTTGTTTTTTTCAAAAATTGTAATATCAAGCCCACAACCCTTAAGCAGAACTGCCACGAAGATCCCACTCGCACCTCCGCCAATGATTGCAAGTTTTATTGAAAGCTCCCATAAGACATAAGTTTATTGTATCTTTTTTGCAAATAATCCTTATCTTCTAGTATTTCTTTTATGCTTCGTATCACATATTCTTTAAGTGCTTTGACAGCTGAATCTTTATCCCTATGTGCTCCAACTTTTGGCTCTAAAACTATATCATCAATCAAACCTGCTTTTTTTAATTCATTTGGAGTTATTTTCATTGCTTGTGTAGCACTTTCTATCTTTTGTGGATCATTCCACAATATAGCCGCACAGCCTTCAGGTGAAATAACGCTAAAGACCGAATACTCCATCATAGCAAGTCTATCTGCAACGCCAATAGCCAACGCTCCTCCACTACCACCTTCGCCTATTACTATTGAAATAGTTGGAATCTTCAATTTGCTAAACTCTTGTAGATTCTTAGCTATAGCTTCGCTTTGTCCCCTCTCTTCAGCTCCAACTCCGGGATATGCCCCTGGAGTATCTACAAGCATTAAAAGTGGTATATTAAACTTTTCTGCCATTTTGGCTACTCTTAGAGCTTTTCTATATCCCTCAGGGTTTGGCATACCAAAATTTCTAAAAATTTTATTCTTCGTGCCCCTACCCTTTTCTTCGCCAATTACCATTATTTTCTGTCCATCTATATTGCCGATATAACACACAATTGCATGATCATCGCTAAAATGTCTATCGCCATGTATTTCATACGAATCACTAAGCATAGCAGAAATATAATCTAAAGCATATGGCCTATCAGGGTGTCTAGCTAGTTGCAATTTTTGATAATCTGACAAATTAGAATAAATTTTTTCAACTTCCTTTTGCAAATCATTTTGCAAAATTTCAATAGCATGAGTATCATTTTTTAATTGTGCTGTAGCTATGCTATCTTGTATTGTTTTTATTTTAGATTCAAAATCCAAATAAACAGACACTTTTATTCCTTATATTTTTTTAAAAATAATAACTCCATTTGTGCCACCAAAGCCAAATGAATTACTCATTACAGCATCTACTTTTGCCTCTCTAGCTACATTTGGAATATAATCTAAATCACAATCTGGATCACTCTCTACTTGGTTTATCGTAGGTGGTAATATCCCTTTTTGCATAGCCATTATAGAAATAACAGCCTCTAAACCGCCTGCTGCACCAAGACAATGTCCAATTTGACCTTTAGTAGAGCTAACAGGAGGCACATTTCCTCCAAAAACTCTCTTTAACGCCATAGTCTCATACATATCATTATATTTTGTGCTTGTCCCATGTGCATTTATATAGTCAATTTTTACATTTGCCATTTCTAATGCCATTTTCATAGCCCTATATGCACCCTCGCCCTCTGGTGCTGGTGTGGTTATGTGATTTGCATCTCCACTCTCTCCAAAGCCTACAATTTCAGCATAAATAGTAGCACCTCTAGCCTTAGCACTCTCATAGTCTTCAAGAACCAAAGCAGCAGCACCCTCACCCATGACAAATCCATTTCTTTGTGCATCAAATGGTCTTGATGCAAGTTGTGGCTCATCATTTCTATCTGATAGAGCCTTCATAGCAGCAAACCCGCCTATACCAACACCACATATAGCAGATTCTGAAGCGACAACCAACATTCTATCAGCCAAATTTAACTTTATAGTCTTTACAGCTTCACTAATCCCATGAGCACCAGCAGCACAAGCAGTTACACTAGAAAGATTCGGTCCTTTTAAATTAAATTCAATAGAAATAAATCCACCAAGCATATTTACAAGTGATGAAGGTATGAAAAATGGCGAAATTCTCTTTGGTCCTCTTTGTTCATTTATAACTGAATTTTTTTCTATATTAATAAGCCCACCAATACCAGATGCAGAACTAATACCAAACCTATCATAGTTAATACCATTAAAATCTATTAATCCACTATCTTCCATAGCTTCTTTAGCAGCTTTAATGCCAAGATGTATGAATCTATCAGCCTTTTTTACTTCTTTAGCATCCATAACAGAATTTGGATCAAAATTGGTAATTTCAGCTGCAATTTTTACTGGAAACTCACTAGCATCAAAAGAGGAGATTGTTTTAACTCCACATTTTCCTTCAACAATAGCTTTAAAAGAATCTTCTCTATTAAGCCCCAACGAATTAATCATACCAATACCACTAACAACAACTCTTCTCATGTCTATATGATCCTTAAATTGTAATTTATAGAATTTTGTAAGATTCGTATGCCAAAAGGCATACTATAATTTAAGATTTTGCTTTTTCTATATATGCTACTACATCGCCTACAGTTACAATTTTTTCTGCATCTTCATCTGGAATTTCAATTTCAAACTTTTCTTCTAGTGCCATAATAAGCTCAACAACATCTAAAGAATCCGCACCCAAATCATCAACGAACTTAGATTCTGGCTTAACCTCTCCGTCATTTACATTTAATTGCTCAACAACAACCGCTTTTACATCATCAAAAACTGCCATTTAGAACTCTCCTAAATAAAATTTTGTCTTAAACATGCTATTCTAGCTAAAAAATTCTTAAACTTTTTTACATATATAATCCGCCATTTACTTTTAAAATCTCGCCTGTTATATAGCTTGCATAATCAGACAATAAAAACGCTATACAAGAAGCAACTTCTCTACTTTCTCCAAACCTACCAAGAGGGATATTTGAATAATAATTTTGCTTTATTTCTTCTTTTAAAGATTCTGTCATATCGCTTTTAATAAATCCAGGTGTTATGCAGTTAAACCTTATCTCTTTGCTACCGCCTTCTTTAGCAAAAGATTTTGTCATAGCTATCATGCCACCCTTGCTTGCTGCATAGTTACATTGACCAATATTGCCCATTTCACCAACTATGGATGATATATTAACAACGCTTCCATAACCTTGCTTTCTCATATGCTTTAAAGCTTCTCTACAACCAATAAAAGCTGATGTTAAATTGCAATTAATCACAGAATTAAAATCTTCCACTTTCATTCTTATAGACAATTTATCATTTGTGATTCCAGCATTATTTACCAAATATGCCAACTCTCCATCGCTTTTATTAATGATATTAAAGGCTTCTACAAACTGCTCTTCATTTGTTGCATCAAAGCAAATTACA
Source organism: Helicobacter sp. WB40 (assembly GCF_027859275.1). Taxonomy (NCBI): domain Bacteria; kingdom Pseudomonadati; phylum Campylobacterota; class Epsilonproteobacteria; order Campylobacterales; family Helicobacteraceae; genus Helicobacter; species Helicobacter sp. WB40. The sequence continues at coordinate 29,136 of NZ_JAQHXS010000005.1, forward strand.
GCAACTTCTCCGCCGTTTCTCTCTATTTCTTCTTTTAGTGCATCTGCTATTTCAGGGTTTGAGCGATAGTTTATCCATACCTTTAGCCCAAGTGATGATAAGAATCTAGCACTCTCTGCACCTATGCCCTTACTAGCACCAGTTATTAATACATTTTTACCACGAAATTTCATCTTACATTCCTTAAAATTAAAAATTATACCAAATTATATGTAATGCTTAATTTTTGCCCACTCTCTTCTATATTTATTATCTCTAGCCCTTCTAGTTTTAAATATTTAATAGAATCAAATGTTTGTATATTATTTCTTGCACATTCTCTTAGCAGAAGTCCTCTGTAATGTTTTGCATAATGGCTTACACTTTTACCATTTTTTATAAAGTTTAGCTCACAAATTTTGAAGTCTTGTGGTAATTTTAGGCACTTCTGATAGAATCCAGCCCTTAAATCAAGAACAAAATTGCTTTGTGTCTTTAATTCTTCTATGTAATTTTTTGCATTATTAGCATAAATATCTTTGGTCTTAAAAGTATATTCTCCACAAGCAAATCCTTCTCCTTGCTTTAAATCATAATAAGGTATCAAATCACAAGCTCTAAGAATCCCAAATAAGTTTGAAAATATAAAAACTCTGCCATTAATATATTCTTTCTCTTTTTTATTAAGAGATTCATATCCTAGTGCCTTAAATGCAACTCCGCTATATCTTTCTATTGCTTGTAATAAAGGAGTATTATTAATATTCTGTAACAATACAAGCTCATCTAGCACAATATGTTTTACGCCAAGCATTTTGGATATCTCACCTTCGCTATTTTCCCTAAGGCACTTAATATAATTTTCCACTATCCTAGCTATATCTTTTGTTAAAAACTCTTTATAAAAGCCATCAATATGTGGAATCTCATTTTTATGTGTTAGCTCTTTTTTCTCACTTGGAGATAGTAGAATTATCATTAATTACCCCTTTTTTGATACAATAGCCATTAATTTCAAAGAGGAGATTATAATGAAATTATTCTTCAAATTAGAATCTTATTTTTATGCGTTATATATGTTTTTAATAGCAGTTGTAGTTGGAGCTCTAGTTGCTTGTGGTGCATTTAGTGCGCCTAGTATATTTCGTGCTGCAAGTATTGTAGAGGGACTAGATATAAGCATTTTGCAATCTGGAATCTTAATGACATCTATTTTTGTAAAGCTAAATGTCCTATTAAACATTGTCGCTATTTTTATAATTATTTATGAAATATTGACACTAAGGATAAATAGAAATGTTTTTGCACCAATTTTAGGATTCATTAGTGTTATATTGATATTTTTATTTACAATGTATTACACGCCATATATGCTAGAATCTCAACTACTAGGAGAAGATGGGATTGCAAATAGTGCATTTGATAATATGCACAATCAATCAGTGCTAGTTTTTAAAAGCTTAATGGCTACTTTATCTATTTTATTTATTTATAGGATTCTAAAAAGACAAGCATAAATGCTTGTCTAATATCTATTACAAATATACTTAAAGCTACAATATTCACACACTTGTCTTTTATCTGTAAGAGTGAAACTTAACTCTTTTATCTCTTCTATATCATTCAATATTTTTAATAATTCTTGCTCTTCTTTTTCTAGCTTAGATTCATCATAGTATTCTATTTTTGCATTATAAACATCATAGATTCCAACTTTTATATTTTTATTTGGGAAGAATCTTTGTGCGGCTAACTTATAAAATAGCATCTGAAAATCATGGCTACTTTTTATGTTGTTTTTTTTGTATTTATAATCTAGCACTAATATTTCATCACCTCTTACATCAATTCTATCAATCCTGCCTTTTAGAGTTATCTTCCCAATATCAATAGTAAATTCTTTTTCCAAAAACTTGGGCATATATCCACTTTTATATCTCTCTTCTTCATTTAAAAGTAAGTCTTTTACATATTTTTTTGCCAAAGATACATTAAATTTATCAAGCTCATTTTCGCCATATTCATCTATAAGTCTAAAAACTTCTTGTGATAAGAGATTGAAATTGCCATGCTTTAGAAAATTCACAAACCCAATGTGCAAAGCATTATGAATCGCATTTGATACATGCTCTCTAACTTCTTTATCTTTTAAGCCTAGTATATATTTATAATAATATTGCCTTTTACAATCCAAAAAAATCTTCAAACTAGTTGGGCTTATAGCCTTGATATTTAGCACATCTACAATTTCACTATCGCTATATTTATAGAAATTATTTTTTACAAAATAATCATCATATTCCTTTGAGGCATTGTGGATTTTTCCACAAAAGACATCTTTATCAAGCAAGAATCTAGAAGGCTTTGTATCATCATTATTTATTGTATAAATTATTACTTCTTTTGAGTTTTGTAAAATATTTAAATAATATGATTTTTGTAAATTTTCTCTATCTAGCTTCGTTGGTAAAGAGGCTTCTTTTTTAATAGTTGTGTTTAAGAAAATATCTTTATTGCTAAAACTTGGCACAACACCCTCTATAAACTCTGGCATTATGACATGGCTAAAATTAATATCCCTACTCTCTAATATCCCTATAACCTTGATTCTACCACCACCTACATCATCTATTGTATATTCTTCGATATATTTTAAAAATGACAAAACAATTTCTTTATCCAATTGTGCAAAATATGGAATCATTGGCTTAAAATACTCCCAAGATTCTTGGATTTTTTTAATCACAAATAAATCTTTATTGTCGTTAAATTCACTAATGAATCTCAAAAAAGATTCAACATCACAAATTTCATCAGTTTTTAATTTTAATTGTTTAAAAATCCGTGTATCTTTTAGCTTTATGCCCATTGCATAATTAAAATTTCTAGCAGTATCAAATAACTTTAGATATGCTACAAATTCTTCATTTGGCAAAATAACACATATATCCTCTGGTGCAACGCCACTCTCTAACCAACTATCAATTTGAGCAAAGATTGCTCCAACTAATGATACTTTGTTACTAAACTCCATTATTAAAGGCTGTTTGTGTAATTGTATATTTTTTTTAGCTTTTATCGATACCTTAGAATCTCTAACTAAAAACTCAACCAATCCACAATCAATATCCATACCAAATAATCGTTCATAATAAGTTTTACTGAATTTATTTATTTTAATTTTTAAGATTATTGGTTTTATTTCTGAGAGTTCGTAAAATATTTTGCATTCAAACTTAGATAAAAACCCAGAGATAAAAACTTGTAATTCATCATAATTAGATAATAACTCGACATTTATCTTATAGTCTTCAACGAAATATTTATCATACAAATTGTTTTCAGTTAGCTTTTTGTGATAAATTCTAAAAATATCTTTTAGAATTTTTAAATGATCTTCATAAAAAGCATAAATATCAAATTGCTCTAAATATTCTATACTCACACATTCAGCACATAATTCATCGTAAAATTTCAAAAAAAAATCAGAATTAGATAAAAACTTAGAAAAATTACTAGCAAACTCACCTAAACTATCCGTATTGCATTCTTTGATAGATTCATACAAATAAATTCGTCTTAGAATATCAGGTATTTTTATTTTTCCATCAACTCTTAAAATAGTTTCGAAAAACTCACCTAAAGTCTTCGAATCTGGTAAAAAAGAATTATCAAAATTCTCTAAAAAAAACTGCTTTCTTGCTCTATTACTGGAAAAAATATAAAGATTATTTGACATCTAAATTGATTGTTTTATTATGTTTGTAATATTTTCTACGCTAAACCCAAAATAATCAAACAACACTTCTCCATTAGCACTAGCACCAAAGCCATTCATTCCTATTACTTTATGTGCAAATTTATACCACTCCAATCCCCTACTAGCCTCTATTGCAACAACATAGCCACTAAAGAGAGAATTAATATAAGTTAAATCCTGCTCTAATAATAAATCATAACATGGCACACTTACAACCCTCGTGCTTATTCCTTCATTATTTAAAGATTCTGCACTCCTTAGCGCTATATGTACCTCACTTCCACTAGCTAGAAGAGTAACCTTCGGTTCTTTGGAATCTTGCTTTATATATGCACCATACTTTAGAGATTCTGTACTTACTTCATCTAGTAATGGGAGATTTTGACGACTTAAGACAAATCCACAAGGGGAGTTTAGATTCAATGCTACTTGCCAACAAGCTATATTTTCATTAGCATCAGCAGGGCGGAATAAATAGAAATTAGGCATTGATCTATAGTGGCTTATTTGTTCTATTGGTTGATGTGTAGCTCCATCTTCGCCAACCCCTATACTATCATGCGTCCAAATATAAAATTCTCTACTTTTCATAAGAGAAGCGATTCTAACACTAGGCAACAAATAATCACTAAAGACAAAAAATGTAGCACTAAAAGGAATAAAGATTCCATAATTAGCTAATGCATTTGAAATTGCACCCATTGCATGTTCTCTTATACCATAGTGCAAATTTACGCCATTAGGGAAATCTCCGCTATTTTTTAATTCTGTATTATTTGAAGGTGCTAAATCAGCACTACCTCCAACAAAGCCGGGCAATGCTTTTGAAATAGCATTTAAAATCTCTCCATTACTAACCCTAGTAGCCATATCTTTTGTGAATTTTGGATATATAATGGAGCTAAAATCAGGATTAAACATTGAATCTAGCATTGATTTTTTTGGATTATTTTTTAGAGATTCTTCCCATCTTTTATGCTCCACAAGACCTATTTCAGAAACATTTGCAAACCTAATAGCAACAGAATCTTTAATGTCAAATTTTTTATCTTCAAAGCCTAATGCTATCTTTGATTCTCTTATTTCATCATCTCCTAAAGGTGCTCCATGTGCTTTATGCGAACCGCTTAGATTCACAGAACCTTTTGCTATTGTAGTATTTGCAATAATTAAAGTTGGCTTATTGCTTGATTTTGCCTTTATTAAAGCATTATCTATTTCATAAAAATTGTGTCCATCTATTTCTATAACGTTCCAAGCTTGAGCACAAAAACGCATTTTTATATCTTCGCTCCAAGCTATACTTGTATCACCTTCGATTGTTATATGATTTGAATCATAAATCAAAATTAAATTATCCAAACAATGATGACCTGCTAGAGAACAAGCCTCATAAGAGATTCCCTCTTGTAAATCCCCATCGCCACACAAGCAATACACATTATGTGAAATAATCTCACTCCCAAGTATATTTTGTGCCATTTTAGACGCCATGGCAAAGCCAACTGCATTTGCCACTCCCTGCCCTAGCGGTCCTGTGGTAATATCAACGCCTTTAGTATGTTTATACTCTGGATGTCCGGGAGTTTTGGAGTTAAGTTTTCTGAAGTTTTTTAAATCATCTAAAGATACATCAAATCCCCATAAATGCAACAAACTATACAATAAAGCACTAGCATGTCCGCCACTAAATACAAGCCTATCTCTATTTATCCACTCTGGTTGTTTTGGGTTTAGCTTTATATGCTCACTTAGCACTACTGCTATATCAGCCAATCCCATTGGAGCTCCGGGGTGTCCGCTATTTGCTTCTTGCACCATATCTGCACACAAGAATCTTAGTGTATCTCCCATTAGTTTATAATCTTGTATTTTATTATTATCTAGCATTATTTCCCTTTTATATTTTTCTAATTTGTTTACTACATACTTTACAACTAAAAACAGCACCTTCTTGTATTCTTTTATGAACATCTAAAGGAACTAAATGCACTTTATTTGGACACTCGCAACCATATTTTTCTTTTTCTTCTACAAAGTCATCTTCAATTTCTCTTGCAGGAAGTTGACATGTATTACGTCTGAATTTTTCAATTTGCATATCTTCTTTTAAAATATGTTCTAATAGCCATTTTTTAGCTATTACTCCTAGTTGAGTTTTTAAATCATTTACATTTCTTATATTTGTTACAGATACTGTCATGTCTCGTATTATTTCTCTGTGCTTTGCTTTATGTTGCTCTAAATATGGATAATAGATAGAAGCCATATATTGTTCTTCATCTTTAAAATGTTCTTGTGTGTATTGTAAAAGTTCTCTTAAAATCTCGATAATTTCTTCTTTTGAGGTCTGCTTATTGGTTAGCGCATAAGCTCTTCCTGCAATTTCAAACAATTTTTTATGTTGCTCATCAATTCTATCATTATGAACACTAATATCCTTACTCCACACAGGCAACATTACAACCTCCTTTTCACTCAACTGCAATTTTACAATAATGATAATAAAATAAACTTACATTTCATTCAACCTAACTCTCCCTCACTTTTAAATACGGTTCTTAAATATCCATTCTCGCTTAACATTACATATAGCTGTCCTAATACTTCCTTTTTGTTCTCATCAGAAATTTGCACACTATCATCTATTTTTTGCTTTAAGATTCTTTCTATTTCTTTTGTATCGTAATCCAAATCATCAAGCACATCTAAGATAGTTTGAGCTTCTAGTAAATTCTCTATCTCATAGCCATCTTCTTCATCATCAAACACTACACTAAATTCAGTTGGGTGTGTAAATAGATTATGTCTCATACCAAGAACTTCTTGATAAGCACCAACTAAGAAAAATCCCAAAAAATACTCTTCTTTATTGACATCAATATCATGTAAAAACAATGGAGATTCGGTATTAAATCCTATCTCACCATCGCTATCGCAAGTTATATCCCATAAACTAGCACTTCTTGTTGGCTTTTTATTAAGTCTATCTAGCGGGATAACAGGGAAACTCTGTGATAATCCCCAATAATCAGGCAAACTCTGAAAAAAGCTACAATTAAGCAAATATCTCTCTTGAACTTGCTCTTGGATTCGTATTATGTCTTTATGGTTTTTATGTTTTAGAATCTTTATTACTTTTTTAATGATTAAATGCACTAAAACTTCAGTGTTTGAACGATCTTGCAAATCAATATATCCCAAATCAAAAAGAGTAAGAAGAGATTCCATATGTTCAAATGAATCATGTAAATACTCAATAGCATATCTTTCATTAATTGTATTATACAAATCCAACAGTTCCTCAACTAGTGGAGGATTCACATCTTTTAAGTGCAGTGCTTTTTCATCGTATTCTTGCGAGAATAGCTCTAAAACTGGCGCTATAAGCACAGAATGACTGGCTGAAACATATCTACCAGATTCTATAAAAATATCAGGTTCTCTTTCTTTTTTGTTTTTAGCTATTTCTTTTAGAGTAAATACAACATTCCCACTAAATTCAGCTAATGTGTAGTTTCTATTTTGGTGATTTTCATGTTGAGTATATTCAACTGCTAAACCACCTCCTATATTTACTGCATTTAGATTCTTGGCTCCCATTTTTCGAAGCTCTGCATATATATTACCCGCTTCTCTAAGCGCCTTTTTAAGTGGAGCAATATCGCTAATTTGACTACCTATATGAAAATGAATCATGCTAAATTGTTCTATTAATTTATTTTTCTTTAATAACGAAATAGCTTCTACAAGCTCTGTTGCAGTAAGTCCAAATTTAGAATTAATACCACCACTTTTAGCCCATATACCAATCCCTGCACTATGCAACCTAATTCGTAATCCTATTTTAGGATAAGGTTTGCCCATTGTTTTGGCAACTTCTATAATAGTTTCAAGCTCATTTAAACCCTCAATAGTGAGGGTAATATCATGTCCCATTTTGGCAGCTATAAAACCTAAAGAAATCATTTCTTTATCTTTAAATCCATTCACAGTTATTGGGCAATTATCATTAGTATAAGCCATTGCAACTATTAGCTCTGATTTACTTCCAGCCTCTAAACCATAGCAACGATGCTCCATTAACTTTACAAGAGGCAAGACAAAATTAGGATAGTGATTAACCTTTAGTGGAAATACTGCCTTAAATTTACCCTTATAATGATGCTCTTTAATTGAATTTTCAAAATTTTGAAATATCTTTTCTACTTGCTTTTTTATTAAATGTGGAAATCTAATTAAAAGTGGTCCTCTATATCCCTCTTCTCTAACTTTTTTTACAATATCAATTAATGCTGGTTTATTTTTATAATTAACCTTAACCTTGCCATCTTCGATTATAAAATCATCTCCAGCCCAATAATTAATACCATAATCAACCATTGCCATAACCTTTATTTATAAGTCAAAGAGAGAATTTTATCACAAGAAAGAGTATTTAAAGAGAATTTAAAAAACAAGGAGAGATTCCCCAAGAAATTGGGGAATTAAGCTAGTATATCCAATGCGCTTTGCATCATATTATCTTGTGTCTGTATAGCTTGTGCATTAGCTTTAGTAGCATTTTCATTTACTACATTATTCACCATCTCTTCAGATATATCTGTGTTAGAAGTTTCTAACGCACCGCTTCTTACACCTGTTGAAGGACTAGTGAAACTACCAAAAGGATTATATCCTTGACTACTTGAAATTGGATCCATTATAAACTCCTTTTTAATGGCTTTTGCATAATTATTGCATGTTTTTTCTAATATTTTTTTGAATCTCTTCTACATCATCAAAATAAATCGTATGCTCCCCTATGATTTGATACTTTTCATCACCTTTTCCAAGCACTAACAATATTTCATCATGCTCTAAATTTTCTATTGCACATTTTATGCTATCTGCTCTATTTTCATTTCGCACTATTTTCAGTTTATCCCTTAGTGTATTTGGGATTCCAGAATATATATCTTCTATTATGTCTAGCGGATTCTCACTTCTTGGATTATCGCTTGTTATATATATCTTATCTGCATATTTAGAGGCTACATAGCCCATTTTAGGTCTTTTTGTCCTATCTCTATCTCCACCTGCACCAAATACCACAGAAATTTTCCTATGCAAAAATGACTGAAATATCTGCTCCATGCCATCATGTGTATGTGCAAAATCAACAATAATTAGTGGCTTTTGAGAGACAACTTGCATTCTGCCTAAAACACCTCCAAAGTTCTCAAACTTCAAAGCTATATCTTGTAATGGAGCATCTAGCAGAATCTTTACTGCACCAATACTTGCTAATGCGTTATACAAATTATGCTTACCAAAGAGTGCAAATTCAAAGGTGGCTTCTTCTTTTCCGTATGAGATTTGAGCTGTTATACCATCAACTAAAGAATATGCCTTCACACTAAAAGTAGCAGTAGTTTCAATACCATAAGTCATTGTATTTTGAAATGGATATTTAGCGTTTGTATCATCTTTATTTATGAGCTTTTTTGTATCACAATCATTTAAAAAGCTATTTTTTGTATCTATGTAATTTTGTAAAGTCTTGTGATAATCCAAATGATCACTTGTTATATTAGTTAGAATCTTTAGTGCAAATTCCAAGCCCTCAATTCTTTTTTGCACTATTGCATGTGAGCTAACTTCCATTACAAAATAATCACAACCTTCATTTTTTGTTTCATTAATTGCTGTGTATATCTCAAGCAAACTAGGCGTTGTAAGCCCTTTATCTCTTTTTTTTATCTCATTTATAAAAAACCCTCTAGTCCCAAGTAACCCAACTCTATAACCAAAATCAAGCAACAAAGAATATATCATAGCAGCTGTTGTAGTCTTCCCATTTGTGCCAGTAATTCCTATGATTTTTATATCAATATTTAAGTATTTTGATAATTCTTGTGGTGTTATAAAATGAACAAAACCTCTTTTTTTAGCCTCATTTAGGTATCTCTTAGAACTATCTGTAATCAAAAATGCAGTATCTTTAAAATCATCTCTAGAATCATCGCTAATATATTTAAATAAATCAGATTCTACGGCTACTTTCATAAATCTTTCCTCTGTATAATCTTCTTGTATAGTTTCATAAATTCCTTATCAAAATACAAAATATTTCCCGTATTTTCAAAATAATTAATAGCTACTTCCTCATAGCCAAATTCAACTAGATTCCTAACGAAATACAAAAATTCATTTTTATTGGTAAAAATAATCTTGGAACTAAACATTAAATTTTCAAACGCTTCTTTAAAACCAATATCATTCACAATTTTCTTAAAATCGCTATACAAGATTCCATCGCTTTTATCAACATCAATTTCTCTCAATTTATCCATAACCTTATTTAGTTCAGATACATTTCTATCAAAACTCTCTATCATGTTTATTATGTTTTTTTCCAATCCTATACCTTTGGACTTTTTACCAACAAAATAATATTCATATAATGCCCTTGCTTCTTCTTCATAATCAAGTGCCATATCACAAAGCATACATAATGCCCGTAATTGTGCTAATTCTTTTAGTTTATTATCAAACTTTGAATCGCAAGTTGTATTATTGTAAATATCATTATATAAGTATGAATATGTATTTAGTGCTTTAATATACTCTCTATTTAGAAATGCTTTCTTTGCTTTGTTTTTAAAATAATACCTAGACATTTTTTCCTCTAAACTTTATTTTAATATATCGATAATTATTGAACATTTACTAATTCTATATCCGGGTGTATTTCGTTTTTTAATGCTCTTTCAATGCCGAATTTTAAAGTTTGTGAGCTACTAGGACAGCCCTTACAGGCACCCTCTAACCTAACATAAACCTTTCCTTCTTCAACTTTTAATAAAGTTACATTGCCTCCGTCATTTATAAGCATAGGACGAACCTTATCAATTACTATTTCAACTGGCTTTAAAAGCTCATCATCACTAAATGGCAACATATAATTCTCCTTGTTTTTAATGCTTTTTGCCGATAATAGCTTTTTAAACTTAATAATTTTTTAATTTATTTTTGCAAATGCTCTAAAATTTCATAAATACTATATGTCTTTAAGAAAATTTTATAAAAAATTTTCTTATAATCATCAAACATTAGGTTTTAGGGTATTTTAGTTGTGCTATTTAGCACTATTTGTTCTACTTTAGGAGGGTTTTTATGCAAAATGATGAAGTAGTAATTCAGAGTTATTTAAAGGTAACTTCTGAAAGAAAAAAAAGAAGAAATCCAGCAAAATGGGATAAATGGCAAAGCATCACTGGTGTGGTTTTAGCTATTTTTATACTTTTCCACATGTGTTTTACTTCTTCTATACTTTTTGGCGTTGATGCGTTTAATGCAGTTGTTGCATTTTCGGAAGGTTCATTTATTTTTGGCGGTCATGGGATTCCGTTAATTACTACCTTAGTTGTAATTGTTATTAGTGCATTTTTTGTTGCACATGCATTCTTGGCAATGAGAAAGTTTCCAGCAAACTTCCAACAATTAATGATTTTCAAAACTCATAAATCATTAATGAAGCATTGCGATACTACGCTTTGGTGGATTCAATTCATAACTGGTTTTATGCTTTTCTTTATGGGTGGCGCTCACCTTGTTACTATTTTATTTAACTCTACAAGCATTAATGCGCTAACTTCAGCAGCTAGATTTGTAGAGGGCAATTTAGCAGAATTCTATTTAGTATTACTTGTAGTAATGGTATTACACGCTAGTATAGGATTGTATCGCGTTATTATAAAGTGGATTCCACTTGAAGCACCTACCACAGCAGAGAGCAATGTAAAGAGAAAAAATGTAAAAGTTGCTGTGTTTGCAATTTTTATAATTCTTGGCGTAATTGCCTTTATAGCTGATTTTACTTGGATTGCATTAGGCAAGAGTTTATAGGGGGTATTTATGAAAATAGTATATTGCGATTCGTTAGTTATTGGTGGAGGTCTAGCAGGGCTTAGAGCAGCAGTTGCCTGTCAAGAAAAGGGGCTTAGCACGATAGTTTTAAGTTTAATTCCAGTTAAAAGGAGCCACTCGGCAGCAGCTCAAGGAGGTATGCAAGCCTCACTAGGAAATTCAAAAATGAGTGATGGAGACAATGAGGATTTGCACTTTGCAGACACTGTTAAAGGAAGTGATTGGGGTTGCGACCAACAAGTTGCTAGAATGTTTGTAACTACTGCACCAAAAGCTATTAGACAGCTTGCAGCTTGGGGTGTGCCTTGGACTAGAATTAAAAAAGGTGATAGAACTGCGATTATAAATGCACAAAAAACAACAATCACAGAAGAAGACTTCAGACATGGTTTAATCCATTCAAGAGACTTTGGCGGAACAAAAAAATGGAGAACTTGCTATACAGCTGATGCTACTGGACATACAATGCTTTTTGCAGTGGCAAATGAAGCACTAAAGCATGGTGTAGATATACACGATAGAAAAGAAGCAATAGCAATTATCCATAAAAATGGCAAGTGCTATGGCTCCATCGTAAGAGATCTAATCACAGGAGAGCTAATTGCTTATGTAGCAAAAGGAACTTTGATTGCAACGGGCGGATATGGAAGAATCTACAAAGATACTACAAATGCGGTAATTTGTGAAGGTATAGGAACTGCAATAGCATTAGAGACTGGTGTAGCAAAGCTTGGAAATATGGAAGCTGTGCAATTTCACCCAACAGCACTCTTCCCAAGTGGAATCTTGCTTACTGAAGGTTGTAGAGGTGATGGCGGTATCTTAAGAGATGTAGATGGTTACAGATTCATGCCAGATAAAGAACCAGAGAAAAAAGAGTTAGCAAGTAGAGATGTTGTATCTCGTAGAATGATTGAGCGAATCAGAGAAGGTAAAGGCGTAAAATCCGTATATGGTGAGCATTTATGGCTTGATATTTCAATCCTAGGTAGAAAGCATATTGAAACAAACTTAAGAGATGTGCAAGAAATATGTGAATGTTTTGCAGGAATCGATCCAGCTGAAAAGTGGGCTCCAGTTAAGCCAATGCAACACTACTCAATGGGCGGAATTAGAACTGATTATAGAGGTGAGACTGCACTAAAAGGTCTATTCTCTGCAGGTGAAGCTGCTTGTTGGGATTTACATGGATTTAATAGACTTGGTGGGAACTCTGTATCAGAAGCGGTTGTTAGTGGCATGATTATTGGAGATTACTTTGCTGAAAGTTGCCAAAATGCTTATGCAGACATTGAAACTAAGCTTGTTGAAGAATTTTTACAAAAAGAGCAAAACTATCTAAATAGCATTTTAGAAAACAACGGCAATGAAAATGTCTTTGAAATCAAAAACAGAATGAAAGAAATTATGGGCGATAAGGTTGGAATTTTCCGTGATGGACCACACTTAAAAGAAGCAGTAGATGAGCTTGAAGAACTTTATAAGAGATCTAAAAATATAGGTATCAAAACAAAAAGACTTTCAGCAAACCCAGAGCTTGAAGAAGCCTATCGTGTGCCAAAAATGCTAAAAATTGCACTATGTGTTGCAAAAGGTGCGTTAGATAGAACAGAATCAAGAGGAGCACATAGTAGAGAAGACTATCCAAAAAGAGATGATGTAAATTGGCTCAAGAGAACTCTAGCTTCTTGGGAAGACCCAAATCAAACACTTCCTACGCTAACTTATGAGCCACTAGATATTTCTACAATGGAGATTGCACCTGCATTCCGTGGATATGGTGCTAAGGGTATGATTATAGAAAACCCTGAAAGTCTAAGAAGACAAGAAGAGATTGATAAAATAAGAAGCGAAATGGAAGCACAAGGTAAGGATAGATATGAAATTCAAGAAGCATTAATGCCATTTACCTTACAACCTCAATACAAAGCTAAAAACGAGAGAATAGGAGATAAACAATGAGTGGAGCAGTAGAAAATAGCGGAAGAGAACTAACTATTAGAGTTTTAAAGTTTGATCCAAATAGTGCGGTCTCAAAGCCTCACTTCAAAGAATACAAACTAAAAGAAGCGCATTCTATGACAATCTTTATTGTTTTAAATATGATTAGAGAACAATATGATTCTGATCTTTCTTTTGACTTTGTATGTCGTGCTGGAATCTGCGGAAGTTGTGGAATGATGATAAATGGTCGCCCACGACTTGCTTGTAGAACTCTAACAAAAGATTTCCCTGATGGCGTTATTACGCTTATGCCTTTACCTGCATTTAAGCTAATTAAAGATTTATCTGTGGATACTGGAAATTGGTTTAATGGTATGAGCAAAAGAGTTGAGAGCTGGATTCATGCACAAGAAAAAAGCGAAGAGCATATGAGCCAACTTGAAGAAAGAGTAGAGCCCGAAATAGCACAAGAAGTTTTTGAGCTTGATAGATGTATTGAGTGCGGTTGTTGTATCGCTTCATGCGGAACTAAGCTAATGCGTGAAGACTTTGTAGGTGCTGCTGGACTAAATAGAGTAGTAAGATTCATGCTTGATCCACATGATGAAAGAAGCGATGAAGATTATTATGAGCTAGTAGGTGATGATAATGGTGTGTTTGGTTGTATGAGTTTGCTTGCATGCCATGATGTATGCCCTAAAAACCTACCATTGCAAAGCAAAATCGCTTACCTAAGACGCAAAATGGCTAGTGTAAATTAGCCTTAAATCCCTTTTTAGGGATTTAAAAACTTATTTATCTTTATCATAGTAAAATACAAGTTTTTCTTTTCATAGAGAGGTGTCCGAGTGGTTGAAGGAGCACGCCTGGAACGCGTGTAAGGTGTAAGCCTTCGAGGGTTCGAATCCCTTCCTCTCTGCCATTTATAGCTTCTATCCTAAGCTTGAATCTACTCCTAACTTCATATGTTAAAATAAACAAAAACAAAGTCAAACAAATGAAAGAAATCACAAACAAGCGAAAAATAAGTTATAACGATATAAACATAAGCAAGAGTTACCTATATGCTGTATTTTAATGCATTACAAAGTATTAAATATAAACAACACAAAAGTCATGCTTGATAACAAAGAATCTATCTTGGAATGTAGATAAGGAATCTTTATTGCAAGGAAAGTTAGAGTTTCAAAGGTTAAAGAAAATTAAATATAGCTTTGCAGATGGGCTTTTAGATACAAAAATCTTAATCTACCAAGCAGATATTTTTAATGAAGATTTTGCAAATACACACCATATAAATAATTAAGAAAACTTATAAAATCTATTAATAGCTTACATACTGCTAATTTATACAAGCAAAGCAATATCTAAAAGCGGATTTTTTATGTAAAATTACAACATTATTTTCTCACAAGGATTAGGAATGTTGTATTTTTACATTAAGGTATTTCATATTATCTCTATGGTGTCTTGGATGGCTATGTTGTTTTATCTTCCAAGATTATTTGTATATCACGCAGAAAACAAGGACAATAAAGGATTCTGCGATGTTGTAAAGATTCAAGAATATAAACTTTTTGCATTTATAGGCTATCCTGCACTTATCGCTACAATAGCCTCTGGCATAGGACTAATAGTGCTAGATCCTTCAATTATGAAAGGTGGTTTTATGCATGCTAAGATAACTTTGGTGCTTATATTATTAGCATATCACTTTAGCTTATATAGATATTTGCTTCAATTTAGAGATGATAAATGCAACAAAAGCGGTAAATTCTTTAGAAACTACAATGAAGTGCCAACGATAATTTTGATACTAATTACAATCTTAATTGTTCTAAGACCTTTTTAAAGAAGTAGCATGAAAGAAAATAACAAACTATGGGGCGGACGATTTAGCTCAAGTAGTGCAAAGCTACTAGAAGAGTTTAACACTTCTTTGCCATTTGATAAGAGACTATATAAGCAAGATATAAAATGCTCAAAAGCACATGCAAAAATGCTAGAGAAATGCGAGATTATTAACACAAAAGAAAAAGACTTAATAATAAATGGGCTAGAAACAATAGAATCTTTAATAGATTCTGGCGAGTTTAAATTTTGTATATCTGATGAAGACATACATATGGCAGTAGAAAAAAAGTTAATAGAACTAATAGGAGATTCGGGCAAAAAGCTACACACCGCACGAAGCAGGAATGATCAGGTAGCAGTTGATTTTAGATTATTTGTGCTAGAACAAAACAAATACATAAGAAGTCTGCTTATAAATCTAATTGAAACACTAATAAATATATCGCAAAGCCATACAGACACTATTATGCCAGGTATGACACATCTCCAACATGCTCAACCGGTAAATTTTGCATTTATCCTTTGTGCTTATGTAAATATGTTTATGCGAGATATACATAGGCTAGAAGATTCATATAAGCAAAATAATTATTGCCCACTAGGCTCTGCTGCTCTAGCTGGGACACCATATAATACAGATAGATTCTACACTGCTAGAGAATTAGGATTTGCCTCCCCTACTTTAAATGCTATGGACAGCGTTAGTGATAGGGACTTTGCACTAGACTTTCTATATAGCTTAAGTGTAATTGTTATGCATATTTCAAGATTCGCAGAGGAGCTAGTATTATGGAGTAGTAGTGAGTTTGCTTTTATAACACTTAGTGATTCTTATTCTACTGGTAGCTCTATAATGCCTCAGAAAAAAAACCCAGATATACCAGAACTACTAAGAGGCAAAAGCGGTAGAGTGTATGGAAACTTAATATCTTTGCTAACAACACTAAAAGGGCTACCACTTGCATACAATAAAGACACACAAGAAGATAAAGAGTGTGTATTTGATAGCCTAGATACCATAGATATATCACTAAGAATCCTAAATGATATGCTAAAAGAAATAACAATAAACAAACAAAACATGGAAAACGCTTGCAAAATGGGACATCTAACGGCAACTGATTTGGCTGATTTTTTGGTGCAAGCAGTAAAAATACCATTTAGAGAAGCACATCATATAGTAGGCAAAGTAGTAGCATACGCTGAATCGTGCAATAAAGACTTAAGCGAACTTACAGAAGATGAACTATGCAAAGTAGATTCTAAAATACCAAAAGAAGCTCACAAAGTGCTAGATATATATACTTCTATGAATAGTAGAAACTCTTATGGAGGCACTTCAACTGCCTCAACACAAGCACAAATACAAAGCATAATAGCATGGCTAGAAATACATAAAATAGGACTATAATGGAAAAACAACAAGAAATAATATCAATGTTTGACAACATAGCAGATAGCTATGATATAACAAATAGAATCTTAAGTTGTGGAATTGATGTAATATGGCGAAATAAGGCATGTAATTTAGCGTTCCAAAATATGCAAACTAAAGACAATATAAATATCATCGATGTAGCATGTGGAACTGGAGATATGATAATAAAATGGCAAGAAAATGCAAATAAAAACAATATAAATATAAATAATATAAAAGGCATAGACCCAAGTGAGAAAATGCTACAAATCGCACAAAAAAAGCTCTCCAATGTAGAGTTTATAAAAAACGAAGCTACAAATATACCACTAGAGAGTGAAAGTGCAGATATTATTTCTATCTCTTATGGTATACGAAATATAGTGGCAAGACAAGAAGCTTTAATAGAGTTTGCAAGAATATTAAAAAAAGGTGGAATCTTAGTAATTTTAGAATTTACAAAAAACCAAAATCCAAGCCTACTGGAAAAATGTGCAATGTTTTATACAAAGAAGATTCTACCTATTGTTGGTGGTTTGGTATCACAAAATTATAAAGCATACAAATACCTGCCAGATTCAATAGAGGAGTTTTTAAGCACACAAAAACTAAACGAAGAACTAAAGGAAAGTGGATTTACACCACTATACACAAAGGCTTTTTTAGCAAATATTTGCACATTATTTGTTGCCAAAAGAGACTAGCTAGAACTTAAAGCCTCATATACCGCTAGAGCCTTTTGTTCTCCTAGTGCAATTTCTAACTCTTTTAGACTTGCTTTATGCACAGATTCAAAGTCGCCAAAATAATCTAAAAGCCTCTTTTGAGTAGCCTTACCTATGCCCTTTATCCCTAAAAGTTTACTTTGTTGCATTGTTTTTTGTTTTTGTTTTTGGTGGAATGTGATTGCAAATCTATGTGCTTCATCTCTTAGCTTCTGTATGAACATCAGCCTTCTATCAGAGCTTACAAGCTTATATTCACTATCTTTGCTACGCAAAATATCATTAGCCCTTCCCTTAGCACGATAGGCTTTGGAATCTAACTTTTCTTTAGATATTGATACTACTTCTAAATTTACACCTGCTTTTTTTAATAATTCTAATGCAATATTAATCTGCCCTACTCCACCATCTAGCACCCATAAATCAGGTGGTGGATTTTCACTAAAAGATTCTATTCTTCTGCTTAGCATTTCACGCATTTGAGAATACTCATCTTTAAAATGCAATAAATAATGTCTATAATCCTCTTTAATAAAGCAATCATCATACACAACCATAGCACCAACACATTGCTCTCCCTTGTGATGAGAAGTATCAAACACTTCAATTCTATAAGGCCTATTTTGAAGAGAGAATAATTCTTGTATGTCTTTTGTTATCTCATCATCTTTATTGCTAATCCTTAATGCCTCTTGTGCATTACTTAATGCAAGAGTGCATAGTCTCTTTTTATCACCACTTTTTGGATTTATTATTTGTATTTTTTTATGGAATCTATTCTGTAAAAAATCCTCAAGCCATGCAAGACTATCACCAAAATCAAAAGGAACTAGAATTTTTTTTGGCACAAATGGCAAGGATAAACTATAATAATTAATCAAAGCTTGTGTGTATATCTCTAGCTCATTTATTTCGTATTGGCTTTTTATTGTATTTGTAGTGCTTGATACTATTTTGCCATTTCTTATAAAAAACTTCACAAGAGCACCTTTATTCCCCAAAGACAAAAATGCAAAAACATCTAAGTCCTCCAAGCTAGGAATCTCAACCATACTTAGTTTGTTTATTCCCTGTATTTTTTGGATTCTATCTCTATAAATCATTGCCTCTTCATATCTCATGGCTTGTGAGTAAAGATTCATTTTTTCTTCTAGTATTTTTAGAATCTTTTTTGGATTGTCTATACATTCTAGTGCGTTAGATAGTATTTTAGAGTAGTCTTCTTTTGTTACTTTGCTTTCACACGGTGCAAGACATTTTTTGATTTGATAGAACAAACATGCCTTCTTACCTTTTAGGCAACTTTCTTTTTGTATTAATAAAAAGGATTCATAAATTGAATCTAATAATGCCCTAGCACCAGTGGTATATGGACCATAGTATTTTAGATTCTTATCTTTTAAAACCTTTCTTGTAAGATAGATTCTAGGGAATTCCTCATTTAGATTCACACACAAATATGGATATGTCTTATCATCTCTAAGTAAAATATTATATTTTGGCTTTAGTTGCTTTATTAGTGAGTTTTCTAATATCAATGCATCATGCTCATTTTCTAGCACTATATATCTAAGGCTTGTAGTTGCATTTAGCATGTGGATTATTCTTTGAGATAAATTTGGTGCAGGAGATAGGTATGGAGTGAATCTAAAATAACTCTTTACTCTATTTTTAAGATTCTTAGCTTTACCCACATATAATAATCTGCCATCTTTATCGTGGTATTGATACACTCCACTTTTATTTGGCAAACTCTTAATGCTCTCTAATAAATCCACTATCTGCCTTCATGCTCTAAATTATCCAAAATCCTCTCTCTAATCCTCTCAAAAATATCATACAATTCACCACTTGCAAGATTTTCAAACTCCCCTTCACTCTTTTCATTAAAGGATTCCCCTATTATCTCTCTTGTGATATTTATTGCTTGTTTTTGCTCATAACAGATAATGTCATCTATGCCTAGTAGCATTTTTTTATTTGCTTGAAATAGTTTTAAGCCATTCATTATTTCTTTTTTTTTATACTTGAACTCAAGCTTAAATTGGGAATGTTTGCAAACTATATACAACTTGCTATTTTTTACATATACATAACTTATTCCCGCTCTTATGCTACTTACAATATATGGCACAAATTTCCATGCTTCTATATTGTAATTAAGCTTACTATAACAAGGAGAATTAAAAAGATTATGCAAAACTTCAGACGATTTTTTCATGTAATTATTATATCACAAATCATACTTCTAAGCCTTAGTGGTTGCGGTTTTAAAGCTGATCCTTATAGAGAGGATACACAAATACAACGATAGGAATCTATATGAAATATGATGTGATTATTGTAGGTGCTGGAATTGCTGGGCTATATGCTGCACTAAACTTGCCAAAAAACTTAAAAGTCCTAATTTTGTGCAAAGATCAACCATGGGAATGTAACACATTCTATGCACAAGGTGGAATTGCAGTTGCAAAAGATATAGATGATATCCCATTACACATACAAGATACTCTAAATGCAGGTGCTGGGCTGTGCAATAGAGAGATAGTAGAGACACTAAGCAAAGAAAGCCTAGAAGTCTTAGAAGACTTGATAGCTAAAAATACACCATTTGATAGAGATGAAAATGGTAATCTTCTATTTACAAAAGAAGCAGCACATAGCACTGCTAGAATCATACATGCAGGAGGAGATTGCACAGGTAGAGCAATACATAGTCATCTAATATCACAACTAAATCACACATTATGGAAAAATGCCACCGTTACAGAACTGCTTATAGAAGGAGATACATGTTGTGGTGTGAGTGTTTTAACCAAAAGAGGAAACTATAATCTATATGCCAATAATGTAATTTTAGCAAGTGGCGGTGTTGGAGCATTATTTAACTACCACACAAACGCATATACAATATCAGGTGAATTACACGGAATGATCTTAGAAAACAACTTAGAATTACAAGATATGGAGATGTTGCAATTCCACCCAACCGTATTTACAAAAACTCCACACGCAAGAAAGCTACTCTTAAGCGAAGCACTAAGGGGTGAAGGTGCAAGAATAGTTGATTATTGGGGAAATAGATTCTTGTTTGATTATGATAAAAATGGAGAATTAGCACCTAGAGATAAGGTTGCAAGATCTATTTTTGACTACAAATTAAAACTAAAAGAAAAGAATCTAAAAGAAGAAGAATGCGAAATATACCTAGATTTATCTCCATTTTCTAAAGAGTTTTTCTATCATAGATTCCCTAATATTGCTAGGAATCTTAGCTCCTTTGGATATGACTTACCAAATGATAAAATCCCAATTTCTCCAGCATTTCACTACTGCATGGGCGGGATAAAGGTAGATAGAATAGGAAAGGTTATAAGAATGAATAATCTATATGCCATAGGAGAGTGTGCCTGCACAGGGGTGCATGGTGCAAATAGACTTGCATCAAACTCCCTACTAGAAGGTCTAGTCTTTGCCAAAAGGGCTGCACAAAATATAATCCACAATAATATTGAATTAAATTTTAGAGAGTTCCCACTTCATTTGCAAGTATTGCAAAAAGAACAAGATGAGAATCTAAAAGCCATACTAAGAAACATAATGTGGGAGAAAGTCGGCATAATCCGCAAAAAAAGCGGTCTAAATGAAGCATTAGGAGGAATCTATGTAATGCTACAAAGCAACATAGGAAGACTCCTAAAACTACGCCTACTAACTGCTAAAAATATAGTTGAATCAGCTATTAAGAGAGAAGAATCAATAGGAGCTCATTATAGAATCTAAGCACACTTTATTTTCCTCTTATAAGAATTTAATTGTCTTATACTTATTATTTTAGTTACTAAAATTGTGCTAATTTTGTATAAAATATAACCTCGCTTTGTATAAGCTTAAGCTATTTAGATTAGCTTTCCTACTCTTATACAAATAAGATTCTCCACATTTTTCTATTTAGTTAAGAGATAATATCTTTTATGCTTTTTAAGGCAAGATTTGAAGCAACCTATAAAAATTATTCTCTACATTCTTCTTTTGGATAACATATAGAAATTAACTTTATAGTCAAAATTCCTTATTTTATATCTTTAAAATATTTATTAAATGCACTTTATAATCCTTTATATACTTCTCTACTTGTGGATTTTTAATCACATCATTGCAGATAAAAGTAGGTAGTGGTTTCATACCTAAAAACTGATGTGCTTTGTGTAAGTGCAAATACACTCCATCTACGCCCACGCCTTCAAAAAATTGTTCCTTTTCATTAAAGGCTTCAAGCGGTGCATTCCAAGTAAGAGAAAACATATATTTTTTATCCTTCACAAGCCCACCACTGCCATATTTTTTACTCACATCTTCCCTACTTCTACCATCATTTGCATAGAGTTTTCCAGCCCCTGTGCTAAAAACCTCATCAATGTATTTTTTGACAATCCAAGGCTCACCCATCCACCAACCAGGCATTTGATAGATGATAGCTTCAGAATCTAGAATCTTTTGCACTTCAGATTCTATATCATAGCCTTTATCTATACGCGTTTCACTCACATTTAGCCCTAGAGATTCTAAAGTCTCTTTTGCCACATTATGTAAAGTATCATTTAGCTTACCACCAGAGTGCCCAAAACTTTTAGATCCATTTAATAAAAGTATATTTTTCATTCTTACTCCTTAAAATTATTAATAGCTTCTTGCAAAGATTCTACAAACTTTGCTACATGATAGCCATCGCAAATTGCGTGATTAACATTAATATTTAGCAAAATTTTAGAATCCTGTATTTTTGATAGAGTGAAAATTGGCGCATAAAACTTGCTTCTATCAATTTGCAAATTAAAATCCTTAAAACTAATCCAGGGAAGCGAAGATATAAAAAATATATTTGGCAAATTTGTCGCCTTTGCCTCATAGCTTAGATTTTCACCAAACTCCGTTTTATCGCTTTGCAGTTTCTCATTAAATGTAGCAAAATCCTCATCATATTCACTCCAAAGAGAGCTAAAAGTCTCACTATTTTTATGAAAAATAGTATAGCTTGGGTGAGAGATTTCATAATAGCCTAAAATCCCATCTTTATAATCCATTCTAAATTCTACTATCTCATTCACACTCCTAGAAATACAATAAAGAATAAGATTTGAAAAGCTATATCCCTTTTGTTTATGATTCAGCAAATTTTGCACTTCAAGTTCCACACTTAGCGAAAAACCACAAGGATTTGCACTAAAAAACTTAAAATGCTCTGCTCTTTTGTAAGATTTTAAATCAATAGGAATAAAATGACACTCTTTCATCAATCAGCCTTTATATCACACGCCAAAATCGCATATTCATCAAGTGCTTCAAAGCCACAGCATTTATAGAATCTAAATGCCGGATATTTACGCTGTGTATTCAAAATCATAGCATTAATATCTACATATTGCATCTTTAACTGCGTTTTTATAGTTTCTAAAAACTGCTTGCCATGGCCTTTATTTTGATATTTATACGCGATAAAAAACTGCTCAATTGCATATTCTTTAGCGACTTTATCATCAAGTGTATAAGGCTTGATATAGCCCACGCAAACGCCTATAATCTGACTATCTTTTACAAGCATAAACCCTAAAAATGTATTCATCTCTAAAAGCATTAAAAAGTATTCTTTTATCTTTTTGGGGCAATTTTGCTCACACCATAGCTCTTTTGAAAATACATCTATATACAAAGATACACACTCATCTAAGTTAGCTTTATCAAAGTTTTTGCACTGCATTTATAATCCCTCACACAATATCGTAAAACTAAAACCTCACCCAAGTTTAGCAAGAATTGCTTTTTTATCTCTTTAGCAACAAATTCTTCATTATAATATAACTCGTAGCGTTTTCTAGCTTCTTGTGTTGCGTTTATCTTAGAATCTGCATATAAAACCATGCTTTTATTTTTACATAAAGCACACTTTAGATTTATGGCACATGTTTTTCTTGATAATATTTTAAAATATCTTGCGTTTTTTTAGATTCTATATCTTTCATATAGGATTCCATAAATTGCCAATCTGGATTGCCTTTAGAATCTATGGGGAGTAATAATTTTTCTCTTTTAATCCTTTTGTCATTAATCTCACGATTAAAGCTATATTTAGCACTTAAGCGAGTAATAATTGGAAGCAAAAACAAATAAATATATTTATTAAATTTAGGTTGTATAAGTTGCGTAACATGATCGCTTGCAATAAACTCATAAGAGTAAAAAAACGCACTGCCGACACTCCCACTATTTGCCAAAGAAATACAATCGCTAAATTTTCTTACATTTTTACGATTGTCTATAAAATTATCTACGCCATTATTAAAAGCACTTGAAGAAACATAAGGAGTTTCACCCTGAATTTGATTATCTTTAATTAATCTTTTTCCTCGCTTGATTTCTTTAAAAATATCGGCAAAATAAAATTTCTTCCATTCTAGATTCTCTAAACTCAATTGCTCATTTGCGATTTTCATGAGGCCATCCTCAATGAAAATGCGTTGTTGCAAGGTGTTTGGATACTCTGAGTGTGTATTAAGAAGATAAGAGAAACTGCTAGTTTTGTCCCCCCCCCCCCGCAGTTATCAGCTATTTTTTTATTGTAATACTCTAAAATATCTTTAATATATTTTTGCTCTATGTTTTTCATATAGCTTTCCATAAACTGCCAATTTGGATTACCTTTAGAATCTATAGGTAAAATCAAAGTTCTATTTTTAAGTCTTGTGCCCGTAAGTCCTTTGCCATAACCAAATCCACAATTTTTAATACTGCTTTGCAATATTCTCACAAGAAATAATCCTGTATATCTATTTACGCTTTCATTTTGTAAAAAATACATTTTATTGCCCGTAATATATTCTTGTTCTTGATAAAAAAAATCAGCATTTTCGGCACCAAAAGAAATAGTATTTTTTGGGTTTAGTTTAAAGTTATTGTTTATTATGCAACACTCTAGCCCATTATTGAATGATGTTCTTGTAATATATGGAATTGTTCCATCTTTAATTTTAAGCTCTGTTTTATGATATGCCTTAGAATTTACAATTTTAAACACATCACTTATTTTAAACTCTCTCCATTCAACACCAGCTAAATCATTTTGCATTTTTTCATCCTCTAAACCAAATAAATAACCTCTGCCATGCGTTATCATATTAAATTCAAAAGTAAGATAATCCGCCATTGTTTTTTCAAATTCTTCATGTGTTGGAATTTCATCATTAAAATAATAAAAACTATGTAACCACTCATCATCTGCTTCTATTGTGGTTTTGACACAAAATTTACTTGGTGCTTCTAATTCATCACGCCAAACCTTTAATAAATACGCTTTTTTATCTTCTGCATGTATGGTTTCAACTAAACCTTTGTGTTTTTGCACTTCATAGCCATCATCTTCAAAATTAATAAATTTACAAATCCTATCTTTATCATGAGGTATTCCAGCGGTAAAAACGGCTATGCAAGGATTAGTCCCTACACCATAAAAAGTATTTTTATTCAAGGTGATTACACCCTCTAAAGTATGATGTTTTAAAATATTTGCCTTAATGGCTTTTTCTTCTTTGCTTTTGCCTGTCATGGCAGATTGTGGCACGATAACAACAACTTTTCCACCTTTTAAAATAGAATTTAAAAGATGTTCGCTAAATGCAATTTCGGTTAAGTTTTTATCAATTTTTCCTTGAGAATAAGGGGGATTCATAAACCCAACATTTGCCATAAAATTTTCTTGAAGTTTTAAAGGATTTTGCTTTAAAAAATCCTCATCATATAAATTACTTTTACCATCTCCTCTTAACACCATATTTGCAGTAGCAACGGCAAACATAAAAGATTGCAATTCAAAACCAAAAAGCTGATTTTTCTTAATCTCTTCTTTTTGTCTTTCATTTTTGGCTTTTAAGAGCATATAATCCATAGCAGTAATCAAAAAACTGCCTGTTCCACAACAAGGATCAAGCACCCTATCGTTAGCTTTTAAATCTATTAAATCGCAAAATAGTTCTGTAATATGTGTAGGCGTAAGCACGATACCCAAAGTCTGTCCATCACCACCGCTAAAACGCATAAACTCACTATAAAATATTCCTAAATAATCATTAGAATTCTTTATAACATGAATAGAATCAAAAATATTTTCTTTAATAAATTTTGCATAATGCTTTAAAGGAGTGTAATTGATTTTCAAGCCTTTTTTATCAGTAATTTCGCAAAGCTCGTTAATCTTTTTGGTATCCTTAATCACAGAAAATTGGGATAAAACTTTTTCAAGTTTTACCTTTTGAATCGATAAGTTCATGAATTTTCATTCCATCTGTTTTAATTTCATTATTATTTAGATAATTTAAATCTAAACCTTGTGTTTTCATTTCATCAAGTGCTAGTAAGATTCCAGCTACAACTAAGGGTTTATTTCTATCATCTAAAGCCCCATAATTTCTTAAATCCTCATGTAAAGCAGCAGCAATTTTTTCAATATCTTCTTTGTTTTTTTGTTTGCTTGATTCTTCTTTTAAAATTACGCTTTTGTAATATTCTTCTATATTTTTTTCATTAAAAAGCATAAAAGTTTCAATATCTTCTAAAGGTTCTCTAATAAGCTTTCCATTATCAATAAATATTGGTGTGATTTTGTGCTTTTTACTATCCCCGCTTACCGCAATCGCAAATACTTTCTTATAGGTATTTTGATTTTTAATAATATGTTTTGCATACCATAAAGCACCATTGAGTGCATAATTTTCTATGTCTTTTTGCTCTTGTGAGATGATGTTATTTTCATTTCTTTTAATATGTTTGCTAACATCTGCTTTATTTTCAATCACAATTACAAAATCTTTTACTACACCACAATATTCAGGATATCCTTGCTTATTTGTTCCTTTTTTAGATGCAGTGCTTAAGGCTTCATTTAGCTCTTTAATATCCGAACCTTGATAAACCAAATTGATATTTGCTTCTTTTAAAAGCTCATATACCCATAAGTCTGTTTGCACTTCCTTTTTTGCCATTTAATAACCTTGTATCTTTAAGATTATTTCCATTTAATTATGTCTCACGATTTGAAAATGATACTATCCATCACTAACAATGTTAAAGAACGCAATTTTACTATTTTTTAGCTTATAGGTGTCTATTTTGGAGCGTTTGAAATAGATTTATTTTAAAAGCAAAGGGCATAAAGCCCCTAAATTTAGAAGTTAGAAAATTTTAGAATCTTACCTTTACTTTGCTAAATTCAGTAAAAACTCCGCTGTTTTTACATCTCTATTATTACAGATAATATATGGAGAGATTTTAGAGATAGATTCCATATCATTAGAAACTAGTGTAAAATCAAACACAGAAATATTCTCAACCATTCTCTCTTTGCTTAGAGTTTTTGGGATTACTGCGATTTCTCGCTCTATTAGCCATCATAAAATCACTTGTGTTATGCTTTTGCTATATTTTGTAGCGATATTTTTTAGAATCTCATTTTCAAAAATCCAATTTTGCCCTCTGCAAAAGACGCCCAAAGACTGCGTAGTTACACCTAGTTTCTTTATATTCTCTTCAAAATCAAAGCATGGCAAAAATAGGTGGCACTCTAATTGATTAAGTGCTAGTTTTACTTCATTGTTAAAGCAAAAATCCGTAAGCCTATCAGGATAGAAATTTCTCACACCAAGCGATTTTGATAAGCCTTTTATTCTTTAACTCACTCATCACTTCCCACGCACCATAGCTATCATTAAAAGGTTGGTGGATAAGATATCAATCAACAAAATCTAGCCCTAATTTTTGTAGATATTATGAGTGTATAAAACTCTCATAATATCTAAATAAGGATTCTATGGAGAAAAACAAAAAAATTGATTTTAATGGTGGTGTATTTAACTGCACACTATCACTATCGCTGGTAAATACAAGTAAGTATTTATATATCCTATATCGTTGCGAAGCAGTGCGTCATAATAAACTAAATCGGTATTTATACCCATATCTTTTAAATGCTAACAACACACTAAGAGAACTTCTAATAGTGCGTAGAATACACCAAATCCCACCAAAGGTAGAATATAAGTTATCAAACAGATAACAAAGCTTAATCCCAATTTTACAAGCAATGTGTGATTGGGAAACGTAGTATAAAAGTCAAAAATAATTCCTAATTCTTGCAACTCTTCTTAAGCGAAGGGAGTGATAAATTAAGTTCCTTTATAGTCTCTAAACACTGAATATGAAAAAGGGATAAATCCTCCATTATCTTATAATATGCCCAAGTGCCTTTACGTCTAACTTCTAAAAATCCAGAATCTTTTAATATTTTTAAATGGCGTGAGAGGCGCGATTGAATCATATTTAAAGAATTTTGCAAATCACATACGCAAAGTTCACCATTTTGAGCCAAAAAGGCTAGTATTAGCACCCTACTTTCATCATTTAACGCACCGATAATATTTAAAAATTTATCCATTTTACCTCTTTTAGAGAAAATAAATAAGGCTTCCAAAGCCAATTGCAATAAATAAGATAAGCCCTACAAAAAGTGCTAGAAAGTTTATTCTAAACATACCTTTCAATAAAATAAGTTCAGGAAGAGAACACCCAGCACCTGCTATTAAAAAGCTAAAAATCACACCTTCATTGACACCTGCTTCAAGCAATGCCAAACCAATAGGGATAATCGCCTCCACTCTAATGTAGAGCAAGATTCCAATAAATGCTGCAAAAATTATGCTAAGCACTCCAAAATCACTTAGAGAATCTTGCAAGAAGTCTTGTGGCACAAATCCATGTATAAAAGCCCCAATACCCATACCTATGGTAATGTATGGGATAAGCTTTTTATAATCTTTGAAAGATTGAAATAAAATTTCTTTAAAACTTAATTTATCTTTAAGTGTGTTATCACAGCAACCTGTGTTTGCATTTTTACTCTCATCACAACAACTTTGAGGTTTTTTGATACTAAAAGAAGTGATTTTGGCAGGATTTTGAGCTTGATTATTAGCAGAAAATGATAAAGTATTTGTGCTTTTAAAATCCTCTTTTAAAAATTTTTGCGTATCTAGTTTTTGGATTAAAATGGAAATAATAAAAATAACAACAAACAAAAAAGCACTATATATAAAAGTAATTTGCCACCCAAAAGATACAAAAAGCATAGCAATGATAATGGGATTAATTAAAGGTGAGGTAAATAGATAAGCAATACACACGCCAAAGGCTACATTTGTATTTAAAAATGCACGAAATAATGGAATGGTAGAGCAAGAACAAAAAGGAGTAAGAGCACCAAGAAGCATAGCTTTAAGATAGCTAGAATAAGAATCTTCGCTTAGGTGTTTTTCAAAAACATTCTTGCATTTATGATTAATAAAGCTAACAACAGCAGAGATAGCAATAAAGAGCAAAGAAAGCTCGATAAAATAAACACAAAATAGCTTAAGAGATTCTAATAATTTTACTTCCACAACAAATTACCTCCTAAAATTTTATAGAAACATAACATATTTATATCAATAAATCAATATATATTGATATAAATAATTTAAAAATTTACATATTACTTTTATAATACAATGCTAAATTCAACAAGGAGTATTATGGATACACAATTTGATGCAATTATCATTGGTTCTGGGCTTGGTGGCTTAAGCTGTGCAGCTACGCTATCAAAGGCCAATAAAAAAGTGCTTGTATTAGAACAACATAGCTTGATTGGTGGATGTGCTACTTGTTTTAAGAGAAAAGGTATGCTTGTAGATGCAGGATTACACGAAATGGATTTTGGTACAGAAAAACGAGATATGAAACACGCGATTTTCAAACATCTTGGATTGGATAAAAAACTGTATCTTATCACACTTCCTAGTGCATGGAGTATCGTAGAGCAAGATAAGCCAAATAAGATTCTAACAATCCCACATGGCAATACAAAAGAAGCACTTATTGCAGCATTCCCACACGAAAAAGAAGGCATTGAAAAATACTTTAAAAAGCTTGGCTTTCAAAGCTTTTTAATAAGAAGCTTCCCGTTTGATATGAAATTTATCGATTTCTTCTTTGCGCCAATAACTACACTTATATTCTTTGCTTATAATATGGTGCGCAATAAAAGCGTGGGCGAAGTGTTAGATTCGTGTATCAAAGATCCTAAACTAAAGAGAATTTTAAATATTAATATCTCCTATTATCATCATAATCCATTTAAATTTATTTGGAGCTATCACGCCATAGCACAAAACAACTACTACAATAAAGGTGTATATATAAAAGGTGGCTCACAAAAGCTTTCAGATACACTTAGTGAGATAGTTAGAGAAAATGGCGGGGAAGTGAGGGCAGATTCTGATGTAGTAGAGATTTTGTGTGATGATAAAAGTGTAAAAGGTGTAAAATATATAGATAAAAAGACTAAACAAGAAATAGAAGTCTATGCAGATACAATCATCGCAAATTGCGATCCGCATATAGTATATACAAAGCTTTTAAAAAATCTTACTCCAAGTGAATATAAAAAAGATTCTAGACTTACAGAGGATTTCACGCTTACCTCATCACTCATCTCACTCTATATGATATTTGATAAGAATCTAAGCGAGATCTATCCAAATATGGACTACTCTACTTTCCTTGTAGATGAGAAATATTTTAATCGCCCTTTTGATTCTAAGAATGCAGATTCTGCAAATACACAAATAGAGTGCCGTGATTTTGCCTTTGTGAATTACTCAAAAATTGATAGTGGGCTAAGCGATAGAGATGATAGATATCTTGGTGTTGGTGCGGTGTATAGCTATTATGAAGAATGGGATAATTTAGATAAAGTTGCCTATAAAGCCAAAAAACAAGAACTCCAAGATGCACTAGTGAAGCGATTAGAGAGCGTGTATCCTAATATTATGGAGCACTGTATCCATATAGAGCTCGCCACGCCAAAGACGATTGAGCGCTACACACGCACAAGAAAAGGTGTGATTTATGGATACGATCAAGATAAAGAAGGTTTTATTGGTAGAGAGAGGTTTAAATCAAAGAGTATCAAGAATCTCTACTTTGCTTCTAGCTTTGGCTTCCCAGGTGGAGGATTTACCGGTGCGATTTTAGGCGGATATAGAACCGCAAGAAAGATTTTAGATCCCTATTTTTATGCAAAAAGGATTACATTATGTGTGATCTTTGGCACCGCAGTTGGTATTGGGATAAGTGCATTAATAAAAATGATATAAGGAAAAGTGCATGAATTTTAAGATAATTGGCTGTTTTATGATTAGTGCTGGTTTTG
The DNA here is from genome assembly GCF_027859275.1 of Helicobacter sp. WB40. Classification (NCBI taxonomy): domain Bacteria; kingdom Pseudomonadati; phylum Campylobacterota; class Epsilonproteobacteria; order Campylobacterales; family Helicobacteraceae; genus Helicobacter; species Helicobacter sp. WB40. The sequence continues at coordinate 60,020 of NZ_JAQHXS010000005.1, forward strand.
CATTTACAAATGATATAAATGGTATCTATCTTTTACCAAAAGATTCTAAAGATAAACAAAGTGTGGTAGAGATTTTTAGCAAAAATAAAGCATTTTATGGTGTTGGATTTACAACCACAAATGGAATTAGATGTAGATTCTAATAATCCAAATAAAAGCCTACAAAATCGCCCTATCCGTGGCAGTATATTTTTAAATATGAAGTGTAATAATAATAAATGTAATGGCAAGATCTATAGTTTTGAAAAAGGCAAAACCTATCCAATTAAAGCTATGCTAAAAAATAACACGCTAGAAATAAAAGTGGATGTGCTTTTTGGTCCTATGTTTATTTGGCAAAAGCTAGACGAAACACAAGCACTCAAATATAATAATGAACGATTAGATATAAATGCACTTGAATTGATGCAATAATTAAAAAATCATAGCCTATTAATACTTCAAATATTTATTTCTTAATATGGCTAAATGGCTTGATGTACTGGATTATTAAATCTCTCATGAATCTAAAATATAATGCATTCTATATGCTCATAAGGACCTTGTATGCTTAGAGAATCTAAAATATCAAGTTCTGCAATCTCAATATCTAATTTTACCAATGCTATCTTGCCACCCTTTTAACTATCTCTTTTACAAACTCGTAAAAATCAATCCACTTGCTTTATAACCACTTTATGCGTGATTTTTATCACCAACAATAATTTCACCTTGACTAACGATACCCTCACCTCAATCATAAAACATTACCAAGGCGTAGATTATATCTGTATAAATCTTTAAAAAGTATACAAATATTGATTTAGATCAATAGCATAAGCATTTAACCAAATATTTTGAATTTTAATAAAATAATACTACCAAAATTAGGAAATCAAATGTATTACACATATTTTAGCTCACAACTTGGCAACCTTATGCTAACTGCAAATTGCAGTGCTTTAATCGGACTAACCTTTCAAAACGATTGCAATTTTAAAACAATTACAAATCATCAATACAAAGAAACAAATATATTGACACAAACTAAAAAATGGTTAGATATTTACTTCAATAAAAAAGAACCAAAATTTAGTGTAGAAATATGCTTGATGGGTAGTGATTTCCAAAAAGAAGTATGGGAAATTTTATGCAAAATACCTTTTGGAGCAACAATAAGCTATGGAGAGATCGCACAAGCTATCGCTAAAAGACGCAATATAAAACGCATGTCAGCTCAAGCAGTAGGCAAAGCTGTGGGAAGCAATAAAATTGCAATTATTGTGCCATGTCATAGGGTCATTGGCTCAAATGGTAGTTTAATAGGATATGCAGGGGGCTTAGAAAAGAAAAGCACATTATTAAAACTAGAGGGTGTTTTATAGTAAATATTTATATCTAAAATTACACAAGTATCATTAATATCATAACTTAGCATTATGCTAATGCTGATAAAGTGAGGCTTAAAAGTAAATTTATATATTATTTAGCTTATTGACTTCTATATGCCTTTGCATTGCTTCATCATCTAGGATTGTATCGTATCTATTTTTAGAGATTCTGTGGCGTTTGCCAATCTCTAGATCTTCATTGATAGTTTGGATAAACTCCTTAAAATTTGGATTTTTCTCCACAAGCATATTAAGCGTTGCAATATCAAGCTCTCTTTTGTGCGAAGGGAGGATAATGTTACTATCAATTGTGTTAGATTCTAACCTTATCACGCCAATACCAAAGCTAGCATTTAAACGTATAAGCTCCTCTAAAATCTCATCATCAAACTCTTCAAAAACCACCAAATATCCCTCGTTTGCAAAGCTAGAGTTTGAGACAGCTTGAAAATAAGATTCTTTTAAATTACTCCACGAAAGACGCACCTTTAGCTCAAAGGCATAGAATTTAAAGTTAAATTGATTAGTGTTTTTTAATAAACTTAGCGTCTCTTGCTCGTAGTCATTTTCAAAAGGAAAATGCACTCCCACAATATCAGGATAATTCCACTTATCACGTCCGCTTATGCTTTTTGTGCTTTTTTCATGAAAAATAGTTTTGCAATAGAGATTAAAATTAGGATTTTCATACAAGAATTTTACTAAAAGTGGGTGGAGGGAACGTTCTTTTATATTCTCTTTAGTATGTTTTGCTGGGTGTTCTTTTTGGAGTTGAATGGATTGCGTAAGAATTACCTTATTTTTTAAATAAAAAGTTGTAGGCTGTTTGGAAGTGATATAAAAAAGAGAATCTTCATTTTTAATATCAGTATAAAGCAATGCACTAATATTGTGCCAAGGTGTCTTGCCGATGCTTCCTAGCTTCTTATCTAGCCCCATTTTTACACCACTCTCCCAAATCTCCATAAAGGTAAGGGGTTGTGATGAGCTTCCTAAAACATCAATGATAAATTGTCTGAATGTGTATTTTTGTATAGGGAATCCTTTAACTTAGATGAAATTTTTTAAAATACTCATCAATCTCATTTCGCATTTCAAGCCCAACTTCTTCAAAAGAATCCAAAATGATTTCATAGCTTCCGACTCCACCTATAAAATCCCAAAACTCTTTTGCCACCTTTAATTCAAAGTCTAAATCAAGCATTCCAGCCATAGTCCAACGCTCATAAGGTTTAGGTTCATAAGGATTATATGGAATTGCAATAAGGGAATGAATGTTGGCTTGTGGATTTGCATACGCATAGCATGCTACCCAAGCAAGAAGTGTGCGCTTAAATTCCTTGAAACCTCCCTTATTTGGTTTAGCGGTTTTAATATCTATCAAATACACATTATTATGTTGCTGTAAAAATAAATCTATCTTAGTAGGCTTTATAGTGCTAGTTTCACCGCTTCGTGCCACATCTAAAATCTTGGCAATTTCATCATTTTTATTGGGCTTAGAATTTCCGCTTTCTAAAGAATCCATAATATCTTGGATAACCCTTTGTGCTTCTTTTGTAATGATATTTCCAACCTCTTTTTGACGCTCAATAATATCAAAATGACAATGTCCTAACTCTTCAGCCACAGGTTCAAAAATGCTAGTGCCAAAATTAGTATTAAGACTTTGAATAAAGCTATAAAGTGCCATTCTATCTTTCCCTAAAAGGCGTGTATGAAAAGGCATATATGAAGTTTCTGGCTTATAGTTTTCAAATTTAGTGCGCAAAGCTATTGTAAGACGAGTTTTGATATTGTTTTTTATATTATTCATTATAATACTCCCGTAATTGTATGCAAAAATCATCAAAGTTATCAATGATTTTAGTAATAGGAGAATAAAGAATTTTTTGGTTTGTTTTTGTAATGTTTGAAATATTTAAATCTGTATCATTGATGTGTTTAAGAATATGTTTGATTAAATTTTCAAATTTTTCTCTGCAAGAAAGCAAAGAATTAAGCTTACTACATACCATTTCTATTTCATTTTCATTTAAGTTTGGTATATCTCCCATTTTTCTAGGCTTTTTAAAATTGGTATCCAAAGTTACTACTTTAAAGATTATAAAGGTGATGTGGTGTTTGAGAAGATGTATTTTATCCTTTTTGTTTGTATTTAAAAAATCTTGTATAAAAACAAAAAGGTATGTGACATGATAAATTAGTTTACAGTAGGATTCCTGATTGATACCTTTAAGATTTTCTAAGTATTTATTCATGGTGCTATCAAAATACCCAGAAGCTCTATGTGGGATGTGAAAAATTGATGACATTAAAGCTCTCATGATTATAAGCAAATCAACATTTATATAGTTTTTCTCATCAATTTGACCAATTCTTCTTTTGTAAAAAATAGATTTATTATCAATAATATTTTTATGAAAATAATCTTCGAGAAACTTAAAAAACTCTCTATTGGATAAAAGTTGATAGGTATCAATTTGATTTTGACTATTTGCGCTTGTTGCAATCAATTCTATTTCATCTTCATCAATAGCTTCAATTAGCTTTACTGGCAGTATTATATTTTTGATTACTTGAGTATCATCAGCATGCTTATATATTTCAAACAAAGAATTGATTGTTTGACAACCATTGATGATTCTAATAGAATAAAATATATAATCATTAGTATTGTTTTTATATTCAGAGTTTATTATGGTAATCCCATTATTGTATAGATGAAAATCTGAATCTTTCGTTGTTGCAGTATTTTGAATATTTCTATTAATATCTGTATTTCCTAAAAATAACCTGATATTATCTTCGAAAACATTATTATTAAGTATCCTAAGTTGATTGTTTTCAAGAGAAATGGATTGAAGCAAAGATAAAGCATCTAAGTATCCAATAAAACATTTATTAGATATAGAAATTAAATTATTTTTTGGTATAGAAATACTGACTTGCCCAGTTCTATTGCTTTCGTAAATTTTTCTTATAAATTCACTTCCTATTAAACATGTTTTAATTTCAATAAATTCCCCAATCTTTTCTTCATTGGTTTTTATTTTGTCTCTCCAATTATCTTCTAAAGTCTTTATTTCGCTTTCTGTTTTTTGTGTGCAAAAATAAAAACTAGCCTTTAAAGTTATATTTTTCTGTTGTTGAGACTTTTTATCAAAGGCATGAATGCATTCCGCAATATTTTTTGGGCAATTATTCTTTCTCTCCAGTATAGATGTTAGAGTATTATAAAATTTCAATATATCTCCAATATCAACACTTTTAGAAGTTTTTGCCTCTACAAAACAAAATTCTACATTTTTAAATTTCGCATCTTCGGTAAGAAGAATATTGTAATTAGAGATTGAATATAATGAATTATCAACAATAATAAAAAATCCATCAATTCCAGAAATATTATCATTTAACCAAATATCTTTTAAAATTTCACTATCTATTTTATTGGATAATGTTGTTGCTAACATTGATGCAGAAAAAATTTCAAATTCTTGTGACTTATTTAATGACATGTTGGGAAACAAATCGCAACAAAATTCTCTAGCTTGTTTAATAATTCTTGATTCCATTTTATATCTCCTTTAAATGAAAAATACTCTCACTATATTTATTCTTATCTTTTTCGCTACGATTTAGAACAGGTCTATCATAGCGATTTACAATTTTCATTCCTGCAAGTTGTGCTATATTTGGATAAAGGTTAAATTTATCATTTGCAACCAAAAATACATTGTAATTATTCTTTAAAAATCGCCTTGCATTGTTTAGGGCTTGTGCTACTCCTTTTACATAACTTTCTTTTGCATTCTTACTTTGTCCTTCGCTTAATCTACCAATTTCTAAACAATCATTACGTGGTAAATCAAAAATATCATAAGCATAAGCATGTTGCTCGTGATAGTCGATTAAACCAACATAGGGCGGAGAGCTAAAAATACCAGCTATTTTTTGTGTTTTTACAAGATTGGCAAATTCTTTATCTATCAATTCTAATTGAGAAGTAATATTCACATTTGTAGAATCTGTATTTAAACAAATTTGATTTGTATCTGTACGTAAGTTTTCAAACTCTCTTAGTCGCTTTAAAGTATCCTTTGCATAGCTATCCCACCATTTTTTAATACTAAAAAGAGGTTTACATATTCTGCCATGTTTATGACAATAATATGTTGCAGTAATAGGCTCTATTAAAGTGGCTAAATCTGAATGTGTGGTAGCTCGACAACTTCTTGCTGTTCTGCTCAAAATAATAGATAAAATATTTTGTAGATTTTTTGGTGCTTTTAAAATTTCATTTCTTATGAGGATAATTTCTTGCCTAATGGAATCCAAATACCATTTTTCAAAAAAATTACCCTTTAAATTTGTAGTAAGGTTTATAGCGTATTGCTTGATTAAATCATCATAAATTTTTAAAAACTCTGCTTCTTTGTCTTTTCCATATTGTTTTTCATCAACCTGTTTTAAAGCAACTTGGCGTTTAAAAGTCTTATTTGGAAAATACATTTGATTAAACATGCTTAATTTGTTATTTAAATCTAATTCAAAAGTTTTAACCTGCGTAGCGTTTGTATAAGAATTTAGCACATTTGTGATTCTAAAGATTTCTGCTTCAAGTATTTTTAAATCATATTTTGTAATTTTAGCATTGCTTAACATTGTATTAAAATATGAAATATCAATACCAATGGCATGCATGTTGAGTTCATTTGCTACGCATAATGTTGTCCCACTTCCAGCAAAAATATCTAAAATAATATCTCCTTTTGCAAAATATGATTCTGTCTTTAAAGAATCAGTATGAAAATCTAAAAAATACTCCACAAGTTGTGGTATAAATTTACCTTTGTAAGGGTGGATTCTATGAATATGTTTTGTTGTTTCAGCTTCTTTGTATTGTGCAAAAGAAATAGGAGAATCTAAATATTTTTGCGATTTAATGGTTTTATCATAATATATTTTTAATTCATTCCTATCTACCAAATTTTCTTTGTTATTTGTGCTATGATTTGCAACTTTTCCATAATTTAAAAGATAAATAATATTATTGCTCGTCACCTTTTTGCCTAGATATTCACTAGCCCAAATAGCAGCAACTTTTGGGCTAAGTAGTATTGGGAATTCATCATTGCATATTTTAGTATTTAAAGAACTTTTCAAGCATCTCACTCCCACTCAATCGTGCCTGGTGGCTTAGAGGTTATATCATATACTACGCGATTTATCCCTTCTACTTCATTAATGATTCTATTTGCCACGCCCTCTAAAAAGCTATGTGGGAGATGAGAGAAAGTTGCAGTCATACCATCAAGTGCTTCTACAGCTCTCACGCAAATAGTATTATCATAAGTGCGATTATCACCCATTACACCCACACTTTTGACATTCAAAAGCACACAGAATGCCTGCCATACTTTATTGTATAAATTATGCTTATAAAGCTCCTCAATAAATATAGAATCACAAACCCTTAGCAAATCTAAATCTTGCTTATTTACCTCTCCCATAATGCGTATTGCTAAGCCTGGCCCTGGGAAAGGATGACGAATAAGCATAGATTCAGGCATTCCTAGCTCTCGCCCCAAAGCCCTTACTTCATCTTTAAAAAGCTCTCTTAATGGCTCGATTAGCTCAAACTTCATCCAATCAGGCAAACCACCTACATTATGATGGCTTTTTATCGTCTTGCTTGGTCCCTTTACGCTTACAGATTCGATTACATCTGGATAGAGTGTGCCTTGCGCTAGGAATTTTATCTCTCCATTTTCATTATGCTTTTTAGCCTCCGCTTCAAAAACTTCAATAAAAGTCTCACCGATGATTTTTCGCTTTACTTCTGGATCAGTTACGCCCTTTAGTTTGCCTAAGAAAATCTCACTTGCATCAATAGTGATAAGCGGTACGCCCAAGTTTTCTCTAAACATCGCCTCCACTGCTTCCCTCTCTCCCGCTCTCAAAAGTCCTGTATCTACAAACACAGGAATAAGATTCTCACCAATGGCACGATAAAGAAGTGTCGCTACTACACTTGAATCCACTCCACCACTTACTGCACATAACACTTTACCACTTTTGGCAACTTCTCTTAACTTTTGTATTTCAGATTCTGCAAAATAATTCATATTCCAACTTGTATCTGCCATACAGATATTTATTGCAAAATTCTCTAATATATCTCCTCCACATTCACTATGCACAACTTCTGGGTGAAACTGCAAAGCATAAATATTTTTATCCAAATTTGCGATAGCACAATAATGCGTATTTCCACTCTTTGCAAGCTCAACAAATCCTTGTGGAATCTCTTCAACCCTATCAGCATGACTCATCCACACAATACTATTATTTTTTACATTATTAAAAATTTGACTTTTGCTAATTATGATTTCTTTTATATTTTTAAGATTCTCTCTTATTTTATCTGCTTTACCCCTTAGATGTGTTACAGGAAAATTTCTGCCTTTAGAATCTGTTTTACTTTCTTTAAAAATCTCAAAACCGATATTTTGATAAAAACTCAATGCATCATTATTTTGCGTATTACAATCTACTGCTATAACATCAGATCTATCATTTAGTACGCATTTAATTAATCCTTTACCTATTTTGCAATTAAAATATTTACTAGACACAAAAAGCATTTCTATTTTATTATCAATGCAACCTATAAATCCCAAAAACCTACCATCATGTTCAGCCACCATAAAAATATCGCATGCACTTAAACCTTCTTTTACTTCATCTTTAATCTCTATAATATCACTTTCTTTTAAAAAGCAATGACTAGCTCTTACAGAATCTTCCCATAACAACAAAATAGATTCCTCATTTTGTCTTATTTTATATTTATCAAAAGATATAAAATTTATCTTCTCACCACCTAATACTTCTAGATGCGCCTTACCAAACTCCTGCTTATCTGCCTTTAATACCTTGCCACCAAAGTGATGAGCTATATATTGCATACCATAACATATACCAAGTATAGGAATACCAAGTTCAAAAATCTTAGAATCTGGCTTATATGAATCTTCTTCATATACACTTGCAGGACCACCGCTTAAAATGATGCCTTTTGGTTGTTTTGATTTTATTTTTTCTATATCTTCAAAATAAGGAACAATCTCTGTATATACCCCATGCTCTCTAAGTCTTCTAGCGATTAATTGGGTGTATTGACTGCCAAAATCTAAAACTATAATTTGGACTTGATTCATGGTATGCTCTCCGTTATTAATTTATTTTATATTTATAATTTTGAATACTTAATATAGTCTTAATTTTACATAAAAAATAATAAATATACTTTGAAATATTAAATTGTAGTTACAAAAGTAAAAGCAGGATTCAAAAATCCAAAAAGGATTTTTGAATTATTATTCATCAAGTGCGAAGCTACCTTTAGAATGAGATCTTAAATATTCCCATATTAGCTTATCATCTTCTTCAGTAGGCATAGCAAATGCTTTCATAGTACCATATACGCCTTCCCACTCTTGAATTGTATGCTCTTTTGGAGAGTGTGCTGCATGACACATAGAGCAATTATCATAGTAAATAAACTCGCTCTTACTCCATATCTCGCTCTCTGTTTTTGTTAATTTTGCCTTAGGTATAGCAACTTCCATATCCTTTACTACACTTCCTTCTTTTAAAGTTATAGCAGGTAGAATAAAATCTTCATCAGCATATATATTTAAGCTATCACCATCTTTTATATATCCAACAGCTTTTAAAATAACCTTATCTCCCTGCTCCTTTACTTCGGCAAAACCATAGCCTTTAATTACGCTACCTATAACCTTGCTTCCATCAGAAGAATAAACTTGTGTATCTTCAGTAGCAAAGTGATATACACCCTCTCTTTTTGGTTTTTCCACTACTACTTGCTGCGTTTCATCTAAGGTAAAGCATGTATGACATGAACTCTCACTAGAGCTAGAACTTTTAGTAGAAGATTCTTGACAACCAACAAAAAACAAACCAGCTAATAAAATTGTAAAAACACTTAATTTTCTCATAATTACGCTCCTATTATTTCTGGTGTTAATGTAGATTTGTAAGGCTTTACAATCTCATCTTTACCAAGTTTTCTAATATTTACAAGACAAGTATTAACCGCGGTAGCTTGTGCCCACCTACTTGTTGGGCGTGAGCTTGTTAGCACATTGCACGCACCTGCATTACATCTTGGCGTTTTATCATTTGTATTTTCTGGGTCATACCATGCACCCTCTTGAATCTGCACTACTCCTTCTCTTATCTTATCAGTTACAAACGCACCTGCAAGAACAGCACCTCTAGAGTTATATACCTCTACAACCTCTCCATGCTTTATTCCTAGTTTTTGTGCGTCATTTGTATTAATTACTACTGGCTCACGCCCTTGAATTTTATATACATCTCTAACCCAAGTGTTATCTAGCTGACTATGCACTCTATATCTTGGGTGTGGGCTAAGCATATGAAATGGATATTGTTTAGCTTCCTTACTTCCAAGATATTCACTAGGTTCAAACCAAGTTACATGCCCTTTCATATCAGGCAATTTTGCTTCTTCGAACTTATCAACAAAGAATTGTATCTTGCCACTTTGAGTTGCTAGTCTATTTGTCTCTGGATCTGATCTAAAGTCTGCATGGCGGACATATTCATAATCCCCACCTTCAAACTCTACAAACCCATCCTCCCAAAACTTGTCAAACTCTTTAAAAATAGGACCATCAGAACTTGCATAGAATTTCTTAATCCAATCCATATAACTAAGACCACCTGTATATTGATGATACTTCTCTTCTCCACCAATTTTTTTTGCTAACTCTGCAAAAATCGCAAAATCATCCCTATGCTCATATGTAGGTTCTACAACCTTTTTCATAGCATAAATTACATTTCTTGAATAAGTGCTTCCGCTTGTAATATCGTCTCTCTCCATTGTGCAAGTGCTTGGGAATACAACATCAGCCATTTTGGCCATAGGTGTCCACCAAGGTTCATGCACCACTACGGTATCTACACTTCTAATAGCTCTTATTAGCTCGTTTGTATTTGGGTGATGACCTAGAAGTGTCGCACCACAACAATAAATCATCTTAATTTCTGGGAATGTAATTATTTTACCCTTGAAGTTAATGGATTTACCCGGATTTAATATACACTCACTAACTCTACTTGCAGGAATTGAAAACTCTACTCTACTTCTCCCTTGAGATAATCCTGGAGTTGTTCTATATCCGCTATTTGCTTGTCCACCTCCTGCATAATGCATAGAAAAACCAACTCCACCACCCGGTGTGCCAATCTGTCCGATCATACACGCAAGATTAATTAAAGCCCAATCAGCCTGTTCTCCATACTGTGCTCTTTGCATTGCCCAGTTACCAGCTATAAATGTGCTTTGACTTACAAATAAATCACATAGCTCTTTAATTTTAGATTCTTCTACTTCTGTAATTTTTGAAGCCCATGCTATATCTTTAGGGATTCCATCGCTCTCACCCAAAAGATAAGGTAAGAATTTATCAAAACCATCTGTATATTTTTCTACAAACTCTTTATCATATTTACCAGTTGTATATAAATAGTGCATCATACCTAATGCTAGTGCAACATCGGTATTTGGACGAATCTTAATCCATTCTGCATCAAACATCTCTGCAGTTTCATTATAATATGGATCAATATTTATAAATTTAATCCCAGCCTCTTTGTATTTTGGGTAATAAAGATCATTTACATGATTTGGAACAACATAATCAATGCGGTTACACTTAAATAAATCTGCTCCCCACATTACATATACTTTTGTATTTTTGATGATTTGCTCATGTGTGGTTTGTTGAGAATATACTTCTAAATCACCTATAATATCATTATTTACACGCCCAGCAGCACCATTACTATACTCACCATCAGTGCCTACTGCACCGCCTAGAACGATATTAAAGAATCTTCCAGTTACGATATTTGAGTTATGCAATCTCCCTACATGCCCCCAGCCACCATAAGCAGCATTATAGATATTTTCTTTTGGAGTGGATTTGATTTTTTCAGCAACCAAATTTAGTGCAGTCTCCCAATCCACTCTTACAAAAGGCTCTTTTCCTCTTAATTCAGGGGCATTTTTACCTTCTAAGAAGCTTTTTCTAACGCAAGGATATTTCACTCTAGAATCTGTATAAACTCTATCGATCATAGATTTCATCATTATACTTGGATTCTTATCGTGCGGACTTGGTAATACATCTACAAATTTACCATCTTTTACTTTAGCAATAAATGGACCAAAATGTGTAGCATGTGGAATTAATTGTATATCATTAATCGCACCAACGGCACTAAGTGGCGATGAACTTCCTGCTATAGCTATAGAAGCTACTGCTGAAGTCTTTAAAACATCTCGTCTTGTCATTGTTATTTACCTCCTTAAAATTACATTCCCTACATAAACATGTAAAAAATTGCGAAATTCTATCATATTATTAATTTAATTTCTTTTAATTATTAAAAAAATAATAATTTTAATTATAATATTTTACAAAAATATACAAATAATATTTTGTGAACTTAACAAGCGTTTAACATCAAACTAACTTAAAGAGAATTCTATATTGAAAGTCTTGAGACATGTTATGATTTTGATAAGAAATAAATAAAAATACAAAGGCTTTAATATAGATGAACCAACAAACACAAATAAATACAATCAAAGCAATAAAAAACTTCACAATAAAGCATAAAGCAATCACTATTGCCACACTTGAAGGCTCAAGGGTCAATCCCAAAGCCAAAAAAGATAAATACCAAGATTATGATATTTCATTTTTTGTGCCTCTAGATTCTATGCACGAATTTTTAGAGATTTCTTCACAAAGCGATATTAAAAGTGCAAAAATCCCAAGTAAGATTTTAGTCTTTACAAGTAAGCATTTTGGGAGGCTTATTTTCTCTCAACTTCCAGAATCTATGGAGTTTTATAAACCTGATTTACCACCAAATTGGGTAAGTTTTTTAATGCTTTTTGCAAATGGGGTGAGACTTGATTTAAAAATCATTCCTTTGCAGGATTTGAATGCTTATTATGAGCTAGAGCCACTAAGCAAGGTGCTTGTGGATAAAGATAATCTTTTTACACACACTATTCCACAAACTCCTTTTAGCATAACGCATTTAAGCCAAAAATGCTTTGATGATGTATGTAATGAATTTTATTTCACACTTAGCAATGTGCAAAAAGCCCTTTTAAGAGAGCAATTTATCTTAGCAAATCATCTTTTAGATTCTATGCGTAAGGCGTTATTTGTTATGCTTAGCTTTAAAATGGGTTTAAAACAAGGATTTAATCTTTGGCTTGGTAAGGAAAATGCATATATTTTGCACTATCTATCTAAAAAAGAAGTAAAGATTATAAGAGGTAGCTATCACACTCATAGCCTAAAACACATAGCAAAATCTCTAGAGATACTTGAAGAACTTTTTAGCAAAAGTGTAAAGCATATATGCAAGAAAAGTGACTATAAAAATCCATATAAAAATTTGTATAAATATAGGTTTTATAAATGATAGATATTTGTCAACATTCTTTTAATCCTGTATATAATGCAAAATCTAAGGTGCTAATTTTAGGTTCTTTTCCCTCCTTTGCTTCAGAATCTTTTGGTTTTTACTATGGGAATTCTAATAACCGATTTTGGAGCATTTTGGCTCTTGTATTTGATTGTATTGTGCCAACTTCAAAAGATAAGCATTTAAAAAATAAAGAGATTATAGAAATTCAGAGAAATTTTTTACTAGAACACCATATTGCACTTTGGGATTGCGTGCAAACATGCAATAGAAAGGCAAATAATTCAAGTGATACAAATTTAGAGATTCTAAACTTTAATGATGTTGCAGAGATTGTTTATAAAAGTCAAATTAAAGCAATTTTTTGCAATGGTAAGCTTACTAGAAAATCCTTTGACACACTTTGCTATAACTATAAAACTAATGGGTCTAAAAATATCTCCATTTTAAATTTACCAGCCTTTACCCTACCCTCCACTAGCAGTGCAAACGCTCGATATAGACTTGATGATTTAGAAAGAGAATGGAGTGTAATAAAATATCAGCTTAATTCATAGCTTAACAATAAAATTTTTTTCTATAACAAAAGTAAATTATTTTATGCCAATCAATATAAATTTAATTCAAAAAATCCTGCTTCTATCATCTCTCCGTGATTTTTGTTTGCAACTTCTTTGTAGCTTATGTTGCATTTTGGATTCTTTAGTGCAAAATCCTTTGCAAAGTTTATATGTGGCATAGATTCTTGTGTCTTCTTAGCTTCATTGCCACCCCACAGATAATAGACAAATTTAGGACATTCTTTAATTTCTAAACTACCAAATTTAGGTTCACTCCAAAGAGAAGGTGAGACAATAAAATACTCATCAAACAATAAGGAATCTTCTAGCAATGTATATAGCGTAAAGATTCCGCCAAAGCTATGTCCAAATAAGATTTTAGAATCTATATTTGTTTTTATTTTGTCCTCTATTAGCTTTGTGCTAAGAGGCAAAACTATATCTTTAATAAAACTCAAAAACTCATAAACCCCACCACTTCCTTGTAGATTAGATTGTGGCAGATAGTCATATGTGCGTCTTTTCCTATCAAATGCTACATCTCCTTTATGCCCTATACCAACTACAATATAAGAGTTATATTTATTTATAAATCTCGGAAAAAAAGAAGTGCCATCAAGCAAAAATATTACTTTAGGGTTTTGTAGATTCTTTGGGATTGCAATTTGGACCTCATAGCTAGAATCTTTATTGTCTAAATCTATACTATAAATATCAAAATTACTTCTAGCCTCATTTGAAATTTTTGGAACCTCTAAACTTGGCTTTGCCAATATAACGCTAAAGAGCAAAACAATACAAGAAAATATCTTAATCATTAGCCTCTTATATGTCCCATAAATTCTTCTCTAGTTCTATGATCACTTTTAAACAACCCTCTAACAGCACTAGTTATCATAACACTATCTTGCTTTTCTACTCCTCTCATCTTCATGCACATATGTCTAGCATGCACGATTACCATAACTCCCTTTGGTTGTAAGACTTCCATAATTGTATCTGCAATTTGACTTGTCATATTTTCTTGAATCTGTAATCTTCTTGAATACACCTCTACCAATCTTGCTAATTTTGAGATTCCAACAAATTTATTATTTGGTATATAACCAATTGAAATATGTCCAAAAAATGGCAAAAAATGATGTTCGCACATGGAATAAAACTCAACATTTTTTAACACTACCATTTCATCACAAACACCTTCTTTAAAAATAGCAGATTCTAAGATCATTGTAGGATCCATCTTATATCCACCAAATATATGAGACCAGCTCTGCATAATTCTCTTTGGGGTATCTATCAAACCTTCCCTATTTCTATCCTCACCTATAAAATCAAACATACTTTGAATTGCTTCTTGTATTGCCATAATTACCTCCTTGATTTTCTCTGCAAAATCCTTATTCTATTTTCTATACTTGGATGAGTGCTAAACATCTCCTTAAAACCAAAAATATACAAAGCAGATCTCGTTGGATTATTATCAACTTGAGAAAAATCTGACTTTGCATAATTATCACTTATTTTTTGCAATGCTCTAATCATAGGCATACTATCTCCATTCATCAAATACACAGCACCAGAATCTGCCATATACTCTCTACTTCTACTTAAGAACATTTGCAATACTATTGTAATTAGCGGGAGTATAAACTGCAAAATCAACAATATATTTCTAGCTACATTTGCACCATTATCTCTATTGTTACCCAAAAACATAAATACACCATAATTAACAACTAGCAACATAATATTACTTAAAACACCAACCATTAAAGTAAGCCTTATATCACCATGCCTAATATGGCTTAGCTCATGTGCCATTACCGCCTTTACTTCATCTCTAGTTAGATTCCTTACCAATGTCGTTGTTAATGCTATTAGCGAATTATCCCTATGCCAACCACTTGCAAATGCATTCATAAATGGAGCTTCCATCAAATAAAGCTTAGGTCTAAACTCCAATCTAGCTTCTAAAATAAGCTCATCTAAAATACTAGAAAGCTCGGATTCTATCCTATTTTCACCTCTGTTTATTATTTCTTTATACTCATTACCACTTAGCAAAATACGCTGAAAATTCCCTATCGTATATCCTATAACACATGCAGCAACGCCAAGTAATACTAGTGTAACAACAGGCAGAACTTGGAAAGTAATTAAAACATAAAATCCATACGACAAACTAGGTGCATTTATCCTAACAATATCAACCAACAACCCAATAAACACAAAAATAAACAAATACAAAACTATAACGCAATTTGTTTTTAGCTTGTTTTTAGCAATTATTTCTTCAAACATAACAATCTTCCTTAATAGTTTCACTGCAGTCCAGCTCTCTTCTAGCTAACTCACGCAACAAAGTAGTAGCATATGAGCCTTTAGGCAAATAGAAGTTCAACTCGCCTTGTGCTTCTTCTTCTTTGTAATTATATTGCACATCATCTAAAAACACCCAAGCATACCTTCGACTACCAACGCTAGTAATTTTAGAATCCAAAAACAAATCTTCAAAAAACAATGCCATATCATGTGATAACTCTAACTTTTTACCACTTAATGCACCAAGAACAGAAATATCTTTGTTTAAAAACCTATTGCTATCATTAATAATATCATCTAAAATAAAATGCCTACCATAAGGATAATGACACATAAATTCACCGGGTAGCACCTTAAATATATGTTCTTGTGTTTTTATTTTAGAAAGCATATCTTTATCCTTAAAAGATTCGCTAATATGATTATTTTGCAACAACTCAAATAGTGCGTCATAGATATCATTTACCTTATAACAATCCACAATTTTTGAAAAATTAATCCTTAAAGAAAGCCATGCATTAAACAAATAACTCTGATAAGCACTAATTAGGAAATTAGACATTTTTTTGTTTTTGATTCTAGCTTTATTATTTACAATATCTTGCCCTAACTTATAGTTATCTCCATCTATCCCAAATCGTTGATAACCAAAATAATTTGGGATTCCATATTTTGAAATCTCATTTAATACTTGAGTTATTTTTATATTATTTATTTTATTTAGCTTTTTTATTCTAATGAAGAATCTATTGCCTTTTAAATGTCCTATTTTTAACTTATTTTGATGTCTTGTTATATCTAAAATTTTAATTTTCTCATGGCTGAAATTCTCAACTAACTTCTCAAACTGACAAGGAATACTTATATGTTGTATAGTTAAAGCATTTTTATCTTTTAAACCAGCATAGCCAATATCAATTTCTTTAACACCTAAGCTTGATGATAAAATCTTTAGCATTTGAAAAGTGGTTAAATCTTTTTTGCGCATTTTAAGGATAGTATGAGGACCACTCCCGTTAAATACATAAAGTGGAACCTCTTCAACAACAAAATCTCTAGGACTTTGCTTGAAATAAAACTCTATTGGAGAGTGAGAGTAGGCATAAGAATTTTCACCACAAATTAGTGACAACCACAACCTCCGCCACCGCAACAACCTCCGCCACCACCATGGTGATGTCCTCCAATACCACAACTTAACTCTTGTTCTGTAGCTTCTCTAGCATCTAAAATCGTAACAGAAAATGCTAATGTCTTGCCAGCTAGAGGGTGATTATAATCAATAATGGCTACTTCATCATTGAAACCTTTAACAGTTACTTGAACAGTCTCTCCATTTTCGCCTTGACCAAAAAGTGTCATACCTTCTTGCAAATCTATACCCACAAATTGATCTCTAGGCACTTCTTGCACATATTCTGAATTATAATCCCCATATGCTTCACTAGGTGGAATTACAATATCTTTACTCTCGCCAATAGCCATAGAAGCAATAGCATTCTCTAACCCTCGTATAACCTCACCTCTACCCATTATAAATTCTAATGGTTTAGAACCAATATTTGAATCTAAAACCTCTCCATTTCCTTCTTCTTTTACTTCATACTCTATACTTACTGCAAAATTATCTTTAATCATAATTATTCTCCTAAATATTATAAAAGTTTTTTAGCTTCTACAGCTTCCTTTGAATCAGGATATAGCTGTATAAGTGTTTTTAGAAACTTATTTGAATTTTCAGTTTCATTAATCGCCCTAAATGATTTTGCACTATTTAGCATTAGAGTAGGCATATAATCTGCTTTATCATATCTTGTTGCACTAGTTTTATAATAATAAATAGCATCTTCATATTTCTTTTGGGCAAATGCTATCTCTCCAAGCAAGAAATTGCCTCTTGCAGGTTTATAGTTACCCTTAACTGCGAATTGCAAATATTCATCAGCTAAGCTATATTCTTTTTTAGATAAGTAGCCTTCACCTTCTTTAAATACTTCCGCTAAAGATTTGCTTTTAAGATCAACTTTTTTTGGCTTATCATCTATATCTTTAGGCTTCTCTTTTTTCTCTTCTTTAGTAGCCACTTTAGGTGTTATTTCCGTTGCATTCGTCCTATTTGATTCTGTATCTTTTGTGGATATTTTAGAATCTTTAGGAATATTATTGCTACTTGATGAATTATTATCTATATCTAATACTTCATTTATTTGTTTTTGTAAAGAAGCAATTTCTTTTTTTAGGTTATTATTATTCTCTTGCAACAACTTACCAAGCTCCGCTATGCTTTGCTTTAGGCTTTCTATATTTTTATTTTGTATTTCAAAATTAGAATCCATATTGCTCTTTATCTCTGCTGAAGTCGCATTATTTTCAAGCGAGACTACATTTATTTTATTTGAAAGTTCTTGTATTCTTTGCATTTGACCTTCAAAAACACTTTTCAATCCCTCTTGAGATTCATTTACTGACTTCATCTGTGAAGAAAGATTAAAAAGTTTTTCTTGCGTTACCTCTTGCTCTGTCTTTTTTGGTGCAATAGCACCAGCATTAAATGCCGATGGCTCTTGCCCAAACACGATACCAAAACACAAAATGTATAAAGATAATCTTTTCAAATGAGATAGCCTCTAATTATGGTAGCATTTTGAAAGTAACTTTTCTATTTTCAGCCCAGCACTCTCTAGTTTTAGAAGTACAAGTTGGCTTACTTTCGCCATAACTAACCAACACAGTTTTATCTTGGCTTACACCTTGAGCCACCAACGCATCTCTAACTGCTACTGCTCTTTTTAACCCTAATGCATAGTTATACTCATCAGTTCCCCACTCATCTGTATTACCTTCAATTCTCACAGTTAATGGTCCTACGGCACTAGATTTCAATACATTTGCATCATTACTTACAGCACCTTGCATATCAGGTCTAATTGTAAATTGATCAAAATTAAAAAATATATTTTGCAATCCACCTTCAACATGAGAGATTCTATCATCTAAACTAGCAAAATTATCACTTCCTGAAATATATCCTTTACCACCAGCATTAGCAGACCCACTACCATCGGCACCTACACCACCCTTTTGGCTACAACCTGTAATTAAAAAAATAGTCGCCAAAGATCCTGCGATTAAAAGCTTTTTCATTTTGAGCTCCCTAAAAAATAATTTAAAGCATAGATTATAACACATTTAAAACAAAATACAAACATCTTACCAATCCATAGATTGTATTGTAGCTCCAGTTAATGGAAACAATAATGTCTTATTGTAATTTAACCTAATAATTCCTAATGCACTTTGATTTGATTCATGCTTAATATACATGATTGTCTCACCATCTTTAGCAAATCTAGGGAATTGATTCACTCCATTTGCAGTTAGCCTTCTTATAAAATCACTTTTTGTAGATATTAAATACAAATTAAATGTATTTCTCTCAAACTCCTCACTAGTTTCTCTACTTGAATACACTATGTAATTTCCAAAAGCATTTGCTGCGTTATTATTTTTACCATGAAACACCATTTGTTCTACTTTGCCCGGCACCTCACCACTACTTGGGATTGCAAAGACATTTGGATATCCAAGTCTATCTGAAATAAACATGATTCTATTTTCATTTTCTATAAAATTTGCACTAACATCTATTCCACTATAAGTTGTCAATTTATTCAATCTGCCACTTGGAACATCATACATAAAAATATCTGCTTGTTCTTTTGGAGCCATAGTTAATAATAATTTATATGAATCTCTACTAACATCAGAAGCAACCAACATACCTTCACTATCTATCAATCTAGTATTCTGACCAGTACTCAAGTCATATCTAAATAAAGTTGGCTTATCTAGGTATTTTGTATAATAGAATGCACTTTGAGATTCATTTGCCCACTTTGGAAATATATTTAGCCCACCAGATATCACATGTCTTTTGTAAGTCAGAGTATAATCGCTTACAATAATTTCACTTTCTCCTGGTTTAGTATAATAAGACAAGACAACCATTCTCTCAAGCCAACTAACATCTGGCGCTTTTATATAATTATTAATATCAATTGCCATACGATGTGCCATTAGAGGATAAGAATCTGTTGTATTTGTAGTGTATTCTTTGCTTAATACGATATTTCCAGTATTTGCATCATATAATTGCAAAACAGATTCCAAGCCACCCCTTGTAATCTCTGCACTAACCCTAGCTATCAAGTCAATCCTACTGCTTCTATAATCATCAAAATTTAATACAGCCTCACTAGTTACAACTTCTGAATTCTCCTGCACGACAAAATGACCAGTAACCTTCAAATCAGCAACCAGCATCTTGTATGTTCTTAAGCTATATCCCATTTTATTAGAATCTTTACCTATATTTTGAACCAAAATAGTAGGTAAATTACCAAACTTCTTTACTACCTCCATTGTTGCATCGATATTATCTCTTGCAAATAAAAAACCAACACAACAAAAAATACAAAAAATCACTCTACTCATACTTTACACCTCTGTTTTAAAAATTACACTAATATTAGTTTTTCTTCCACCTTCATACTTTGGAAATTCTTGTCTTTGCATTATATCCAAAAACTCTTCTAAAGCATTATCAAACTCCAAAAAGCCAGATTTTTTCACTACTCTATAAGAAAACCTACCATTAAAGTCTATTGTAATTATAACCTCTGCCTCAGAATCCACACCGCTTCTTATTGGCTTCCAATTTTTATATAATATTTCTTGAATCTTAGAATAAAACTCATCATACTCGCCCTTTGGAGTAGCAAAACTCATAGTCTTTTGCACTTCCAAATTAGACATTATTTTATCTAGTTTATCTGTTAGATCATCTCTTTGAGATACCTCATTTGCTTTCTTTTTTTTAGCTATTTTATCATTTGTGCTTTGAGGCTTTAGAGCTTCCTTTTTAACCGGTTGTTTGAATTCAACTTGCTTAAACAAGTCATTAACTCCAACTCCAACATTAGCGGTTTTTGAAGCACTCTCTTCTTTTTTAGGTATATCATTTATTGGTTTTTCTTGTATTTCTTTAATTGTTAGTTTTTTCTCTACTTTCTCTACTTTTTCTTCTAAAAAATCAATACTAAATTCTGTTTCTTTTATAAAGGAATATTCTTTAGTCTCTATAGTTTTTTGATTAAAATTCCACAAAAACAACAATAAAAGCAATACATAAAATAGAATCGCTATGCTACCACTTATAGAAAATGCAAAAAAATTAACCATCTGTTACCAAAGACACCCTGCTAAACCCACTTTGTTTAGCGATTTTCAGAATATAAATCACATCATCATATTTTAGATTCTTATCTGCTCTTATATAAACTTGCGTATTTTTATCATAACCATTAGAAAAAACAACGAAAAAATCCGCAAAGCCATCAAATTGCAACACATCACTTTTTATATAAATATTCCTATTTACATCAACTCTGATTTCTATTTTTGAGTCCTCTTGTGTTTTTGCGGTTTTTGAACCTTGGGGCAACTGTATTTCTTCTTTATAGACAATAACTGGTGCTGTAACCATTAAAATAGCCAACAAAACAAGCATTATATCAACTAAAGGTGTAATGTTTAACTCTGGTGTGTCTTCCCAATTATTATCTACTTCCAATAAAAATCCCTCTAAACAATTTCATCTACATTCTTTAAAGATTCCTTAGGTGATAACAAAATATCAATTTGCAACTTCAAATATGTATTTAACTCAAATACCTTTCTTTTTAAAAATAAATTAAAAGTATAAGCAGGCACAGCAGTCAAAATCCCAGTTGCAGTCGCCACAAGTGCTTTTGATATAACAGGAGCTATCACATCTAGTGTCGCCCTAGCTTCATTTCCAAGCGTTGAAAATGCTTCAAGTATTTCAACAACGGTTCCAAAGAGACCAATAAATGGTGCAGTAGAAGCAACAACTGCCAAAAATGTAAGTCCGCTTGTAGCTTCTTTTACTGTTTTATTTAGACAATATTGCAAAATAGGCTCTGTAACTTTTTTCTCAATTTTACTTATGTTGTAGTGGAAGACAGAATTTCTAGGAAGTGTATATTTTCCACTAACTAGCGAATCCAAACAAGCTTTTTCATTGCTAATTAAACTTGATAGTGAAATATATCTATAAATAAATATCCAAAAAACGAGTATAAAATAAATAGATAACCAAACTAAGACAACTATGGATACAACACCATAATTGTCTGTCAATGATTGTATAAGATTCACAGCGAACTCTTAACTAAAGTCTCTATGCGAGATATAACAGAAGAGATAACAACATTATTGTCTGTAGCCTCTTCTAATAGCTTCCTAGCTTTTGTAATAGATTGCGCAATTTCTCCCTCGCTATCACCAGCAATATCAACTGCTCCATCAGCAAGAACATCAACACTTTTTTCATCTACCTTTGCATATCCCCAATTAACAGCAACCATTTCTTTTTTGCCATCTTTTGTTTCAATCTCTATCACACCAGCATTCAATGTAGTAACAACACCAACATGGCCAGGTAACACACCAAATTCACCTTCACTACCAGGTAGCGTTATACTATTAACATCATTTGAGAATATGCTACCTTCTGGTGTTACGATATCCAACTTCAAGGTTTCCATAAAATCCCCTATTAATTAGATTTCATTTTTTCAGCTTTTTCAAGAACCTCATTAATGTTTCCAACCATATAAAAAGCATTCTCTGGTATATGATCATATTTGCCTTCTAATATACCTTTAAAGCCTTCCAAAGTTTCTTGTAAAGTTACATATTTTCCAGGACTACCTGTAAATACCTCTGCTACGAAAAATGGCTGAGATAAGAATTTTTCAATCTTTCTAGCTCTTTCAACTACTTTTTTATCTTCTTCGCTAAGCTCATCCATACCCAAAATAGCAATTATATCTTGCAAATCTTTGTATTTTTGCAACACTTGCTGAACACTTGTTGCTACTTTATAGTGCTCTTCTCCAACAACTTGAGGATCTAAGATTCTTGAAGTTGAATCTAGTGGATCCACAGCAGGATAAATACCCTTTTCTGCTATCTTTCTATTAAGAACTGTTGTTGCATCAAGGTGAGCAAAAACAGAAGCAGGAGCTGGGTCTGTCAAGTCATCTGCTGGAACATATACAGCCTGAACAGAAGTAATAGAACCTTTCTTAGTAGATGTGATTCTTTCTTGCAACTTACCCATTTCGCTAGCTAATGTCGGCTGGTAACCAACAGCAGAAGGAATCCTGCCAAGTAATGCTGACATTTCAGCACCTGATTGAGCATATCTAAAGATATTATCAATAAACATCAATACATCTAGCCCTTTTTCATCTCTAAAATACTCTGCCATTGTTAAACCCGTAAAAGCAATTCTATTTCTCGCACCCGGTGGCTCATTCATTTGACCATAGCATAAGGCAACTTTATCCAATACTCCAGATTCTTTCATTTCGTGATAAAGGTCATTACCCTCTCTTGTTCTCTCACCAACTCCAGCAAATACAGAATATCCACTATGTTTGAAAGCAACATTATGTATAAGCTCCATAATAACAACCGTCTTACCTACACCAGCACCACCAAACAAACCAACTTTACCACCTTTTGAATAGGGCGCTAGAAGATCTACTACCTTAATCCCTGTTTCAAACATCTCTGTTTTTGTGCTTTGATTCTCAAATGTAGGCGCAGCTCTATGTATAGACCATTTTTCTGGGTTATTTAACTCTGTACCACCATCAATAATATCACCAGTAACATTGAAGATTCTTCCCAAAACTTGCTCACCAACTGGAACTGTTATAGGATTCCCTCTAGCTACTACTTTTTCGCCTCTAGTTAGACCTTCAGTCATGTCCATAGCAATAGCTCTAACTCTATTATCTCCAATATGGGCAGCCACCTCTAAAACTAACTTCGAACTTCTACCATCAACTGTGAAGTTGATATCCAAAGCTTCATTAATGCTAGGAAGATACGATTCAAAATCAATATCAACAACCGGTCCCATAACTTGAACTATTTTACCTATCATATTTTCTGACATTTATTCCACTCCTTATTTCATTGACTCTACGCCAGTATTAATTTCAACTAACTCCGTTGTAATAGCTTCTTGTCTAGCCTTATTGTATGCAACTGTTAAACTTTTTGCTAACTCTCCTGCATTATTTGTAGCTGCGTCCATAGCCTGCATTCTAGCACTATGTTCTGCTGCTAAAGAATCAACTAAAGCATAATACATACTAAATTCCACATATTTATTAGCAAGTTGATTTAGTATCTCATTTTCCTGCTCATTTGGCTCAACCTCTAAGGTGCTATCCATTTCCAACTCGCTCATATCTTGTATTGGCAATATCTGTGTTACTTTCATTTCTTGTGATATCATATTCTTAAATCCATTATGCACAAGAATTATCTTTGAAGTTACACCATTTAAATAATCCTCAACAGCTTTGTTGATAAATTCTGAAGCCTTTTGATAATCAGGTGAAGCACTTAATCCAACAACGCTATCTAAAATTTCTATTTCATTAAACTTAAAATATTCAATCGCCTTTTTTCCTATTACACGCAAACGAACTTTCAGATTCTTAGTTTTATGCTCTGCAATTAGTCTATTAACTTCTTTGATAGTGTTAATATTAAATCCACCACACAATCCCTTGTCAGCAGTTACCATCAATATATCAACAAATGCACTCGTTTCGCTACCGCTATTAGCAAAATAAGGATTATCCTGAATGCTATCTGTCTTAGAAGCCATGGCCTTAATCTCACCCAATACGCTTACGATCTTGTTAGCATAAACTTTCGAACGCCTAGCCATTTCATCTGCTTTTTTTAGCTTAGAAGTTGATACCAACTTCATAGCACGAGTTGTCTTTTGTGTATTTAGAACACTCGATATTTGTTTTCTAATATCCTTTAGGTTATTTCCCATAAAAGATCTCCTAAATCATTAAACAGCAAAGCTGCTTTTATACTCTTCTAATGCTCTGCACAATGTTTCTTCAACATCCTTATCTAGCATTTTCTTTGAGCGAATATCTTCAAAAATATGCGGATACTTAGCCTCTAAGAATGGATACAATCCTTCTTCAAACCTAGTAATATCTGACACAGCTACATCATCCATAAAACCTCTAGCACCAGCAAAAATAGCAACAACTTGTCTTTCAATAGGCAACGGTGAATAAGGTGGTTGCTTTAATACTTCAACCATTCTTTGTCCCCTATCAAGTTGCTTTCTACTTGTTTCATCTAAGTCAGAAGCAAATTGTGCAAACGCTTGCAACTCTCTATATTGAGCTAGATCAAGTCTCAATGTTCCAGATACTTGCTTTGTAGCTTTAATTTGTGCAGCACCACCAACACGTGAAACAGATAAACCAACATTAATGGCTGGTCTAATACCAGAATTAAACAAGTCAGTCTCAAGAAATATCTGACCATCTGTAATAGATATAACATTTGTAGGTATATAAGCCGCAACATCTCCAGCTTGTGTCTCAATAATAGGTAGTGCAGTTAGAGAACCAGCACCAAGCTCATCACTAAGCTTAGCAGCACGCTCTAGTAGTCTTGAGTGAAGATAGAATACATCTCCCGGGAAAGCCTCTCTGCCCGGAGGTCTCCTTAATATCAAAGACATCTCTCTATAGGCCACTGCATGCTTACTTAAATCATCATATACTATCAATGCATGTCTTCCGTTATCTCTAAAATATTCACCCATAGTAACACCAGCATAAGGAGCTAGGTATTGCATAGCAGCCGATGAAGAAGCAGGAGCATTAACAATAATGGTATATTCCATTGCACCATGCTCTTCTAACTTTCTAACAACCTGTGCAACTGTGGATTCTTTTTGTCCTATGGCAACATATATACAAACTACACCTTGTCCTTTTTGATTAATAATAGTATCAATAGCAACAGTAGTCTTACCAGTTTGTCTATCCCCAATTATCAACTCTCTCTGACCTCTACCAATTGGAACAAGAGCATCAATAGCTTTTAACCCAGTTTGTAAAGGCTCATGAACTGACTTCCTAGACATGATTCCGGGGGCTTTTTCCTCCATAAATCTATATTCTTTAGTATCAATAACTCCTTTACCATCAACTGGCTCACCAAGTGCATTAACTATACGCCCCATAAGTCCATCGCCAACTGGAACACGAAGTAATTTACCAAGTCTTTTTACCGATGTGCCTTCTTTAATATCTTTACCAGTACCTAAAACAACAACACCAACACTTCCCTCTTCCAAACTAGAAGCAAGTCCCTTATCGCCAGTATCAAACTCAACCATTTCATAGCTCATTACATCTTTTAAGCCATAAACCTTAGCAACACCATCAGCATAAGCAATAACTTTACCAGTTTGAGCTACATCCAAATCAAGCTCAAAATTATCTATTCTTTCCTTGATTATAGAGCTAATTTCATCAGCTTGCAATTTTACTACCACTTTTACTCCTTATATAAAATTTAAAATGCTTTTAAGATATGATGTTTTAAATCATTAATAAATTTCTCTTTAGAAAAAGAAATCTCTATATTTAAATCATCTACTACAAGTTTTATACCATCATTGCTGGTTGTAATTTGTTCTAGCTTTAATTTTACATTTAGCTTTTTACCAAACTTATCCTCAATGTCTTTTAAGATATCTTCCTCATAAGTTTCTTTGGATATTAATACTGCTTTATATTCCTTATTTAAAGCCGAAATACAACTAGACAACTCTGTTTTTAATTCACAAAATAAATCCAATCTCTTATGTTCAGCTAAAACATTAATAAAATTAGAAAATTTAGCATCAAGCTCCTTGTCTAAAACTTTATTTATTAATTCTTTTTTTGTTGAGACACAAATATAGCTAGCCTCCATAATCTCTCTGAATTTAGAAATATTATATGCGTTAGATAGAATATCTAAACAAGATAAATATTCCCTCAATTCATCTTCATTAGCAACACTAGATAAAGCCTTTATATATCTCTTTGCTATTAAATCTTTCATTTACGCAACCTTTTTTAGTAATGTTCTAACCAAAGTTTCCTTGTTTAGAGCCAACGAATCACTATTTAAAAACTCTTCTAGTGTATCTGCAACTACACTTCGTTCAATCTTTTTTCTCTCAAACGCAATATCATCATTGAATTGTCTAACCAAACTTTCAATTTCCTCATTGGTTTGCTCATCTACTTTCTGTGCGATAATTAAAGCTTCTTTTTTAGCTGTTTCTATGATGTCATTTGCAGTCTTTTTAGCTTCCTCTAACTGCTTTAGAGCCTTTTGCTTTTCTTTTTTAGATTCTTGAAGTTTATCTTGTATTTTAGATAGAGATTCTGCAATGCTATTTCTTCTTTCAACAAACATTGTTTTAACCTTGTCAGCTGCGAAATAATAAATAAGTGCAAAAAATATAACAAAATTTATACTTCTCTCTACAATATCAACTTCACCAGAACCAGCTGCAAGTAAAAATGTTGGAATAAAAAATAGGGACAATATTCTAATAATACTATTCATTCTACACTCCTATAACAATTTACCAAGCTTGATTTTAAGCTCTTCTTTAAAGAGTGGAATCTGAGTTAGCAAAGATGTTTTTAATTGTTCTTTCTCGCCTTCAAGATTTTCAACAAACTCACGATATTTAAGATTCAACTCATCTCTCTTTTGTGCTATCCTAGCTTCAGAAGAAATCTTTGCATTCTCTTTTGCTTTGCTTTTTATCGCATTTGCTTCAATTTTAGCCGCTTGGATTATATCCTCTGCTTCTTTGTGTAACTTGATAATTTCAGAGTTGTTACAATCTATACCTTCGCCATCTTTCTTTATAGATGCTTCTCTTGCTTCCATAAAAGACAAAAGAGGCTTATACAATATCCTATTTAATCCATAAACAAGGATTAAAAAAACTACAAATACTAAAGCCATTACCCAAGGAGTTGGGATAATAGTCATATGTCACTCCTTTTCATTAATGTTAAGTTATTATACAATAGGTTTAATAAGTTTTACTTAAAAATCAAAAGATAAACATTTTATTAAACTTTTCTATTTCATCATCGTTACGGAATTCTACAATTATTTTATTGTTTTTATGACTAGCCTTAATATTAGCGTCACATAATTTTTCACATATTTTAACAATCTTACTATTATCGTTTTTTATTTTATTAGTTGTATTACCTTTTTTATTGTGCCCATTTTTAATATCCCTAACAAGTTTTTCACACTCATGCACACTAAGCTTCTGACCGACTACAGAATCTGCCACCTTTAATTGCTCTTTTTCATCTAGTGTTACAAGAATCTTTGCGTGTCCTTGAGTTATTTTACCTTCAACTATGTAATCTTGTATCTTTTTGTTAAGATTTAAAAGCCTCATAGTGTTAGTTATTTGTGTCCTTGATTTTGCTAATCTAGTTGCCAACTCATCATGGGTAATATTGTAATCTGAAATTAGTTCTTGATAAGAGTGTGCCAAGTCAATCGGGTTTAGATTCTCTCTTTGGATATTTTCAATTAGTGCTAATTCTCTTATTTTATTTTCTTGTATATCTACAATGATAGCCTTTATGCTGTCTTTATTTGCAATTTTACTAGCCTTAAGCCTTCGCTCACCTGCTATTAAATAATAAAAATTAGGATTCTTTGAATCTTCATATACTAACACAGGTTGCAATAATCCATGCTCAATTATAGAATTAGAAAGCTCAAGCAAACTATTATCATCAAACACTTTTCTTGGCTGAAATGGATTTGGCTTTATTTTATCAATGTCTATTTCAATTACAAGCCCAGAACTATCGTTTAAATCCTTTTGGTATGCTTCTTCTATCTCTCCTAAAAGGTCCCCAAGACCCCTACCCAAATTTTTCTTAGCCATTATGCTCCCTCTAATATCGAGTTAGCCAAATTTTGATATGCTATATTCCCTTGAGATCTTATATCATATAGGATAATAGGCTTACCAAAGCTTGGAGATTCAGCTAGTTTTACATTTCTAGGAATAGTTACAATCTCCATTGAATCTTTTTTGATTATATCTCTACTAAAGTGTCTTACTAAATCATCTAAAACCTGCTTTGACAAATTATTCTGAGCACTATACATGGTAGGCAATAATCCTTTGATTTTTAAATCAGGATTTATCTCCTTTTTTAGTAGCTTTATAGTATTTATAAGCTGTGCTAAGCCCTCAAGTGCAAAAAATTCACATTGTATAGGGATAATAACAGAGTTTGCAGCACTTAATGCATTAATAGTAAGCGGTCCTAAAGCAGGTGGAGAATCTATAATGACATAATCATAGGAGTTTAAAACCTCTTTTATTTTCTTTCTCATAACTAATTCTCTAGAGTTTTTTTCTTGATTATGAAATTCCTTTTCAATACCAACTAAACCAATATTCGATGGTGCTAAATGCAAACTTGGTATCATTGTTTTTTGGATTATTTGAGATAGAGTTTTTGTCCCTATTAAGACATGATATATATTAAATTCTATTTCATTTCTGTGGAATCCAAGGCTAGTTGTGGCATTTGCTTGAGGATCTGCATCAACTAATAACACCTTTTTTTCTGCAACCGCCAAAGAAGCAGCCAAATTAACAGCTGTGGTAGTTTTACCAACACCGCCCTTTTGATTTGCAATACAAATTACCTCACACATAGACTACTCCAAACTTCTTAAATTATAAACTTTCTTGCCATCAATAAGCAAAGCACCATCATCACACAAAGTCGCATTTCTCATAGATACAAGCAAATCCCCGCAATGAAAGCTATATGACAAATTATTCGAAAATTCTAACTTATATTTACTAAAAATTTGCTTCCATGTAAAAGAATTTATTTGCAAAATATATTCATCTAACAATGACTTATTATCTATCCGTATATCCAGCTTTGCAAACTTATCACACTTGCTATCAAGCTCTATATTTAAGCCAATACCAACTAATAACATATCATCAAAAGCACTACACAAGATTCCACCCATTTTCTTATCATTTAGATACAAGTCATTTGGATATTTTAGCCACACCTTAGAACCATAGCTTTTTAACAATTCTTTAAAAATAAAACCATAAAAAATAGCAGAAGATTCAAGTCTTAAATCACTAGGCATACACTCTAAAGTAATAGCAAAAGAAAAATAAAGTCCCTCTTTTACTTCAATCCAAGAATTACCCCTACTGCCTATACCGCTAGGCTGATTCTTAGTAACAATCATAACTGGAGCAGATAGCTCTTTATTTTTTAGCTTATTACTCAAATATAAATGCGTTGATGGCAAACTATCAAAATATAGAATCTTCATAGAAAAATATCGCCAACTTTCATTCTTTTGCCTTGCACATATTCATATGCACTAATTTCCTTTTTTGAAGGTGCTTGAACACAAGTAATTAATACACTCCCCTCTTTACAAGCAACCACAACTCCTTCTTTAGAGATTTGCAGTATCTCACCCATTTTGTTATTACTAGAAACTTCACATGCCTTAAGCCTAACCAATCTAAGCCCACTTTCTAAAAACACTTTAGGCCAACTACTATAAGCTAAGAATTTCCTTTCTAGAATAAGGCTATTTAAATTCAAAAATGAAACTTCACCAAATTCTTTTTTTATCTTAGAACAATAACTAGCCATACATGATTCTTGTTTTAAAGGCTTTATAGAATCTAATCGTTTTAGAACTTGTAATAACAACTTAGCAGCCAAGCTTGATAACTCACAAAACAACTCATCACTATTTTGACCATTATTATTAATTACACTAAAACCAAGCATATCACCACAATCAAGCCCTTCTTCCATAAGCATAGCAGTAACGCCAAAATTAGAATCTCCATTTAAAATAGCACTCTGTATTGGACTTGCACCGCGATATTGTGGCAATATAGAAGCATGTAAATTTATACATGGTGCAATTTCTAATACTTCTTTTGGCAGAATCTTTCCAAATGCAGCTACAACTATAACATCAGCCCTAAAACTTCTTATTTGCTCAATCACAGATGCATCAAAAGATTCTGGTTGCAATATTTCAACTTGTGTATTATTCTTCTCATTATACTCAAGTATAAACTGCTTTGTATCTGGCATTACTAGCTTCATATTTCTACCTGCTTTTTTATCTGTTTGACAGATGAGTGCTTTTATATTATGACTTTTTATAAGAGATTCTAAAATCACTCTAGCATAGCTAGGAGTTCCCATAAAAACGATATTCATAAATATTAATCCCTTTTAAATAAAGTTCCATCTATGTGATTATTGTTAAGCAAAAATTCACTTAGCACTTCTAGCTTATCGCCATTTGCAAGAAACATTGCTCTATTGTTTTCTAATAGAAAATTTGCAGCTTTTAATTTCGTTACTATCCCACCTGTGGCAAACTCATTATTAGGTGTAGCCTCACTTTCTAACTCATGCTTTTCTATTTTATTTACTATTTTGTATTTTTTTGCATCTTTATTTAGCTTAGGATTCTTATTATAATAACCATCAATATCGCTAAGTATCACAAGCAATGATGCATTAAAATAATGAGCAACATATGCTGATAGCTGATCATTATCACCAAACCCAAGTTTCAATAACTCGCCAATTGCAGTTACATCATTTTCATTAATAATTGGCAAAATATTATTTTTTAGCAACACTTCTATTGTGTTTTGTGCGTTTTTTGTATGCTTCCTAGAATCAAAATCATGCCATGATACAAGCATTTGGGCTGTTAAAATATTATATTTTTTAAAAATTTCTGAATATTTTTGCATTAGTAGTGGCTGACCGATTGCAGCTAATGCTTGTTTATTTTCTAAAAATGACTTATCTAGCTTAAGCTCTGTATATCCAGTTGCTACCGCACCTGATGAGACGAGTATTACTTCATATTTTTCTCTTAAAGTAGATATTATTTTTGCTAGAGATTCTATTCTTTGTGTGTTTATTTGTTGATTTTCTACCAATATAGCACTACCTACTTTTAATACAATCCTATCCATAAGAATCCTTATCTAAGCATTTTTAATACAATCAAATAATAAAAATTTTAGCTCATCTAAATTAGTCTTTTCCAAGCTAGATATACCAAGTATAAAGTTTGGAATTTCTTTAGATTTAACATAGTCATCATTTATATAGCACAAATTATTTTTATCACTACGCTTTAGCTTGTATCCAAACTCCTTTATAAAAGATTCTATATGAGAATTATTATTCTCCTTTGTATCCATTTTGGAGAATACTATTCCATATTGCCTATTTGATAGAGTTTGACTAAAATTATTTACTTCTTTTTTTAGAGATTCAAATTGAATCTTTAATTCCCTATAATTAGAAACATCAAGCACAAAAAGTAAAAATTGTGTCCTCTCAACATGTTTTAAAAACTCTACCCCAAGCCCCTTACCACTACTTGCCCCTTCTATTATTCCGGGTATATCTGCAATAACAAAAGACTTATAATCTCCAACTTCAACTATACCAAGAGACGGAATTAGCGTTGTAAATTCGTAATTAGCAATTTCTGGCTTTGCATTTGAGAGCACAGATACCAAAGTTGATTTCCCTACATTAGGGAATCCTATTAAACCAACATTAGCAATCATTTTAAGCTCTAGTTTAATCTTTTTTTCAATTCCCGGCATACCTTTTTGAGAATATGTTGGATGTTGGTTTGTAGAACTCTTAAAGTGAGTATTACCCAACCCACCTTTTCCACCTTTTAGAAATAAAACCCTATCACCATCATTAAGCAAATCAAGCAACAACTCTCCACTATCAATATCAAAAATTTGTGTTCCGGGAGGCACTATAATATCCAAACTCTCCCCTTGCTTGCCACTTTTATTTCTGCCTAAACCCGGTTTTCCATTTTTAGCCCTAAAATGCTTGTGTCCTCTAAAATACGAGAGTGTATCGCTATTTCTATCAACTTTGAAATAAATATCGCCACCCTTTCCGCCATCTCCACCATCAGGACCACCATTTATTACATACTTTTCTCTACGAAAAGACACTGCACCTTCTCCGCCTTTGCCGGAGAACACAAGTATTTCAACACTATCAACAAACATAAAAAGACCTTATTTATTTAAAGAAAGCTACCAACAAGGTAGCTTGAAGTATTAAGCAGAATAAATAGAAACTTTTTTTCTATTTCTATCTTTTCTTTCAAATTTAACAATGCCATCAATCAAAGCAAAAATAGTATGATCTTTACCGATTCCAACATTGTTACCCGGATGAACCTTAGTTCCTCTTTGGCGAACTATGATGTTACCTGCTCTAACGAACTCTCCACCATATTTTTTTACACCTAAACGACGACCAGCTGAATCCCTATTATTTTGAGTACTTCCTTGACCTTTCTTGTGTGCCATAAATGCTCCTTAAATCATTATCCTGCGATTTTTACAACACGAACGCGTGTAAAATCTCTTCTAAAACCTCTTTTGGTTTTACTATCTTTTCTTCTTCTCTTTTTAAAAGTGATTACTTTTTTACCCCTGCCGTGATTTATAACTTCAAGCTCTACTTTAGCACCGCTAACATAAGGGCTACCAAGCTTTAAATCATCATTGTTGCTAAGAGCTAAAACTTCTTTCACTTCAACTTTTGACTTTGGCTCAAGATCTAGCAAATCAAGCAATAAAATATCACCTTCGCTAACCTTGTATTGTTTGCCTCCATTCTGAATAATTGCATACATATACAATTCCTTAATATTGATTTTTGAAGCTTCGTTTTTATAAATAAAAAACACGAGATTATACAAAAATCTTGTTTATAAAAACTTTAATTAACTACCGCAATACACTCTATTTCAACTAAAGCTCCTTTTGGCAAAGTTTTTACTGCAATAGTGCTTCTAGCTGGTTTGTGATTTTTGAAATATTCACCATAGATTCCATTTACCACATCAAAGTCGCTCATATCAGCTAGAAAAATTGTTGTTTTAATCACTAAATCAAAGCTACTATTTGCCTCTTTTAGAATCTCTTCTAAATTATCCAAAACCTGTCTTGTTTGGGATTTAATACCCTCTTGCATAACTCCATTATTATTCAAACCTATTTGCCCTGATGTATATATCATGTTCCCATGTATTATAGCCTGAGAATACGGACCTATTGCATGTGGAGCCCTATTTGTAGTTACTACTTTTAACATATTATTTTCCTTGAAGTATAGTTGTAGTAACATTATAAATATTTTACTATCACAACGCAAGGATTAAAAATGAAATTTCTAATGATATTTAGTGTTTTTAGCGCATTACTATTTGCTGATAACTTTATTCAAACAACACCTAAAACACCAGATATGAAAGTATCACCGCTAACACCTGAAGATAAAAGTTTCAAAACAGAGTTATCAAAATATCCAAAAGGCACTGCATTTTTCATAGATGGCAAGACTGGGAGAATTATAAAAACAACAAAACAAGCTCTACCAAGCTACAAACAACAAACAAAAAAACCAAAACCAGCCACAAAACCAAAAAAAATACCATATGAGATGCAAGAAGAAAGAATCCAATTAATGTAAGGAAGATAAATATGATACAAGTTGAATTTTTAGGACCAATAGGAAATGAAACAATAAGCCTTAATATAAAGAATCTAACAGAGTTAAAAGATATATTAAACAATGATTCAAGGTTTGAAAACATAAAACAATGGTTAGATGATTGTGCAGTTGCAGTAAATAACAAAATGGTAGATTCATTAGATATCTCATTAAGCAATGGAGATAAGGTTACTCTCTTGCCTCCAGTATGTGGTGGATAAACAATGAATCTTGTAGAAATATATGAAGGTGCATTACCAACAGAAGAGATATATAAAAGGTGGTATAACTTTGGTTGTAAAAATAATTTAGGTGCAAACTGCATTTTTACCGGAATTGTAAGAGAAGAGAATGGGTTTGATGGTTTAAGTTTTGATATTTATGAGCCAATCTTGCAAGATTGGTTTAACTCTTGGCAAGAAAAAGCACTGAAAAATGGTGTATTTTTAAAAATGGCACATTCACAAGGAAATGTCCTAAATCATAAAAGCTCATATATGTCAGGTGTTTTTAGCTCTCAAAGAAAAGCAAGTTTAGAGATTTTTGATGTGTTTGTGGAGGACTTTAAGCATAATGCACCAATTTGGAAATATGACTTGCAAAACAATAATAGAATCTATGCTAAAGATAGAAGCCATAAACTGAAAAATAGCGGACTACTATCAAATAAAGGATAGACTTGAAAATAGTGGCATTCACTGGAAATTCCAATAGTGGAAAAACAACGCTAATAGAAAAATTAACACTATTATTGAAAGATAAAAAAGTATCAATAATAAAACATGACCCAAAAGATAAAGCAAAGCTTGATAAAGAAGGAAAAGATTCTGCTAGATTCTACAAAGCTGGAGCAAATGTAGCCATACTTGGTGCAACACAGACATATCTAAGATTCCATGAATCTTTAAAAATAGAATCAATAATAAACAACTTTAAACCATGTGATTATGTTTTTATAGAAGGCTTAAAAGAATTACCATTCCAACGAATCTGCATAGCAAGAGATATGCTAGATTCAAGATTTTTTGACTACATTCAAGCAATAGCAATAGATGAAACAATAGACAAAAACGAAATACCACACGATATAGAAATATTAAATTTAAACAATCCACAAGAAATACTAAAATGGATAGATAAAAATATAAAGGATTATCAATGAAACAAGCAATAATAGGAATCCTAACTCTATCAGATAGAGCAAGTAAAGGAATATATGAAGACATATCAGGTAAAGCAATAATTAGCACACTAGAAGAATATCTAAAAAGCTCATGGGAGAAAGTATATAGAGTAATACCAGATGATTTAGAATCAATAAAAGAAAACCTAATCCAAATGGCAGATATAGAAAAATGCGACTTGATAGTAACGACAGGTGGAACAGGTCCAACCTTAAGAGATGTAACGCCAGAAGCAACAGAAGCAGTATGTCAAAAAATGCTACCGGGCTTTGGAGAACTAATGCGACAAACTAGTTTAAAATATGTCCCAACAGCAATTCTTTCACGACAAACTGCAGGTATAAGAAATAACACTCTAATAGTAAATCTACCCGGTAAGCCAAAATCAATAAGAGAATGCCTAGATTCTGTATTCCCTGCTATACCTTATTGTTTAGACTTAATTCATGCTGCATATTTAGAGACAAATGAAGAAATAATAAAAGCCTTTAGACCAAAAAGCTAGGAGATTAAAATGAGCATAACTCCACAAAATACAGAAAATGTAAAATTTACACACTTGCATTTGCACACGGAATATTCATTGCTTGATGGCTTAAACAAAATAAAAACACTAGCCAAAAAAATAAAAGAGCTAGGAATGGATAGTGTTGCTATTACAGACCATGGTAATATGTTTGGTGCAATAGAATTCTATAAAACTATGAAAAGCGAAGGAATAAAGCCGATTTTAGGCATTGAAGCATATTTGCATAATTCAGAAGATATAAGCGAAAAAAGCAATCAAAGATTCCATTTATGTCTTTATGCAAAGAATCTAGAAGGCTATCAAAACTTAATGTATTTAAATTCTCAAGCTTCTCTTTATGGATTTTTCATGAAGCCAAGAATCACAAAAAAAATGCTAAAAGAATATAGTAATGGACTAATATGCTCTTCAGCATGTCTAAATGGCGAAGTGCAATGGCATCTAAACACTGCAAAAGACGATAACAAAGGCAGAGGTGGATATGAAAAGGCAAAAGAAGTGGCATTAGAATATAAAGAAATTTTTGGAGATGATTTTTACTTAGAATTAATGCGACATGGCATACAAGAACAACAGCTAATAGATAACCAAATAATAAAATTATCACTAGAAACCGACATAAAAATCATTGCAACAAATGACACTCACTACACACAAAAAAGTGATGCAACAGCACAAGAGTTGGCATTTTGCATAGGTTTTGGCAAAGACTTTGACGACCCAAAGAGACTTAGACACACAGTGCAAGAATTCTACATAAAAAGCCCAGTTGAGATGCAACATTTATACATGGACTTGCCTGATGCAATCTCTAACACACAAGAAATTGCTAATAAATGTAACTTAGAATTAAAATTAGGCAATCCAACCCCACCTACATTTAAATTCACAAAAGAATATGCGAAAAATGAGGGGCTGGATTTCACGCAGGATTCAGAATATTTTGCATACAAATGCAAAGAAGGCTTACAAAATAGACTTAAAAACATACCACAAGAAAAACACCAACTCTACATAGATAGGCTAGAGCTAGAAATTGACATTATAAACAAAATGAAATTCCCGGGATATATGCTTATTGTATGGGACTTTGTAAGAGCTGCTAAAGAAAGAGGGATTCCTGTTGGCCCCGGTAGAGGAAGTGCTGCTGGGAGTTTGGTTGCATTTTGTTTGGAGATTACAAATATAGACCCACTAAAATATGACTTGCTTTTTGAGAGATTCTTAAATCCTGAAAGAGTAAGTATGCCAGATATTGATATGGACTTTTGTCAAAGTCGAAGGAGCGAGATAATTGATTATGTTACAGAAAAATATGGACGACATAATGTAGCACAAGTAATTACCTTTGGTATGATGAAGGCTAAAGCAGTTATAAGAGATGTAGCAAGGGTATTTGGTATGCCTTATGGTGAGGCAGATTCATTTGCTAAATTAATCCCAAAAGAATTAGATATAACGCTAGAAAAAGCCTATGAAAAAGAACCAAAAATAGCCGAGCTAATAAAAAGCAATGCCTTAGCAAAAAAGATATGGGATTTTGCTGTAATTTTAGAAAATACAAAAAGAAATACTGGAACACATGCCGCAGCTGTTGTTATAGATTCAGAAAAGGAGCTATGGCATAAAGCACCCCTATATTGCTCTACTAGAGATGGAATAATTGCTACACAATATTCCATGAAATACTTAGAAGATGTGGATTTAATTAAGTTTGACTTTTTGGGATTAAAAACTCTAACACTAATTAATGAAGCACTAAAGCTAATAAAAAATAGACACAATTTGGAAATAGACTTCCTAAAAGTAGATGTAGATGACAAAAAAGTATATGAAACCTTACAAGAAGGAAATACTCTAGGTGTATTTCAAATTGAATCTAGTATGTTTCAAGGAATTAACAAAAGACTAAAGCCAAGCACCTTTGAAGATATAATAGCTATTATCGCACTTGGAAGACCCGGACCTATTGAATCTGGAATGGTAGATGACTTTATAGACAGAAAACATGGAAGATCAAAAATAGTGTATATGTTTGATGAACTAGAGCCTATATTAAAACCAACCTATGGAACAATAGTCTATCAAGAGCAAGTAATGCAAATAGTGCAGAAAATTGGTGGCTTTAGTTTAGGTGAGGCAGATTTAATTAGACGTGCAATGGGTAAAAAAGACGCCCAAATAATGGAGGATAATAAACTAAAATTTGCCAATGGTGCAGAAAAGCAAGGATACAATAGGCAAAAAGCAGAAGAGTTATGGGAGTTAATAGTTAAATTTGCTGGATATGGATTTAACAAATCTCACTCTGCTGCATATGCGATGATTACATTTCAAACTGCATACCTAAAAACTTATTATCCAAAAGAATTCATGGCGGCACTTCTTACTTCAGAACAAAATGACACAGATAAAGTAGTTGAATATATAGAAGATGCCAAAAAAATGGGCATTAAAGTCTTACCACCAAGCTTACAAAAATCAGATTTAGCCTTTAGTGTTGTAGAGGATAATGGAGAATCTTGCATAATATTTGGGCTTGGTGCTATAAAGGGTGCAGGTGAAATTGCGATAAATCTAATACTAAATGAAAGAAAAAATTCAGACTTTAAAGATTTCAAAGATTTTCTAGGAAGAATAGATTCTCAAAAAGTAAATAAAAAATCACTAGAAGCATTTATTAAAAGTGGTGCTATGGATTGCTTTTTCTACACTAGAAGAACATTATTAGAGCAAATAGAGAACATAACAGAAGCAGCAAAAAAAGCTCAAGATTCTAAAAATATGTTTGCAAACTCTCTCTTTGCCGATGAAGCAGATGATATTGCACAAGTTGAAATCTCGCTTACACCATATGAGGAATATAGCAAAAAAGAATTATTAGAATACGAAAAGGAAAGCATGGGCTTTTATGCTTCAGGGCACCCACTAGAAGACTATAAAGAAGCAATAGATAGTATAAATTGCACCTTTACAAATCAGATTCAAAATATTGCAGAAAATAGCTCGATATTGTTAGTTGGAAAAATTGAAGACATAATTACTAAGTTTTCAAAAAATGGCAAAAAATATGGCATCTTAAAGCTACAAGACTTCTATGGTAGCATAGAACTAACAATCTTTGAAAAAACACTCCAACACCTAGAAACGCTAGATAAAGATATCCCAATAGCAGTAAAATGTCTAGTGCAAGAACAAACAGAAAGCAAGAAACTAAGAGCAGATAAGATTCTAAGCCTAGAAGAAGCCAAAAAAGAAAAAGTAAGCTTCACAATAAGTAAGCCAGACATTAATACGCCTTTAAAAGTATTATTGAATAACTCTATAGACAAAAGTTTGCTTACAAGACTCAAAGAAGAAGCATTGTTAAATGCTGGAAAAAGGGAGCTTAGAATCTTGTTTCACACAAAAACACAAGAACTAGAAATGATAAGTAAGCTATTTGTCCATAGCGACATAAAGACAAAATTCAAGGAACTAACTTGGATAGATTAAAGATACAAATTGGTGCAAAATTTTCTGATGAAATATCATGTAAAAAATGCGGCGAAATTAAGTGTATATGCAACAAACAAGAAGAATATATAAAAAGTAAACATTCATATACAATATGGGCAAATGCACAAAAAAATGGCGGAAAAGACATAGTAGTATGTGGAATCTTTTATGAAAACAAAGAATCTTTAGAAGTGATATTAAAAGATATAAAAAAGAAACTAGCAACTGGAGGTTGCATAAAAGAGCAAAAAGATGGATATATCTTGGAACTACAAGGAAAAAATGTAGATAAAATAAAAGAGATTCTAAAAAATAACAAATTCAAATTTAAGAACTAGCATGAGATTAAACCAATATATAGCACATAATACGCAATACTCAAGACGAGAAGCAGATAGACTAATACAAGAAGGCAGAATCTCCATAAACAAGGAGATTATCAAAAATTTCTCACTTGATATTACAGACCAAAAAGTATATCTAGATGGCAAAAAAATAAAAAATAAAAACGACTATGAAGTAATAGTCTATAACAAGCCAAAAGGTGAAATAGTAAGCAAAAGTGATGATAGAGGAAGAAGTATTATATATGATACTTTGCCAAAAAGATTCAAGAATTTCACATATATAGGAAGACTTGATTATGCTAGTGAAGGCTTACTTTTACTAACAGATAATCCAAAAATAGCAACATTATTAATGGAATCCAAGCTAGAGAGAACTTACATACTAAAACTATCAGGAAAAATAAACACTAGCGTATGTGAAGCTATGGAAAATGGACTAACCCTAGAAAATGCACAAGCAGGTGCACACAAAAATAACAAGATAGATAAAATGGATTTTGCTCCATTTATAGCATATAACATAATCAAAAATGACAAATACTCAAAAATAAAAGTAACTATAAATGAAGGACAAAACAGGGAGCTAAGGAGATTTTTTGCACACTTCAAGCTAGAAGTGTTGGATTTAAAAAGAGTTTCATTTGGCTTTGTCTCTTTAAATAATCTACCAAGCAAAAAGGTAAGATTCCTAACACACCAAGAATACAATAAATTAAGAGAATTTCTAAATCAATCCTCTATATAATTTTTTAGCTTTCTGCCAACTTTTGGGTGCTTTAGCTTTTTTATTGCACTAGATTCTATTTGCCTTACTCTCTCTCTTGTTACATTTAGCTCTTTACCTATTTCTTCTAGCGTTCTATCAGATTCATCATCAAGCAACCCAAATCTCATACGAATCACTGCCTTTTCTCTTTCGTTTAACTGATCTAGCACATCATCGATTTGAGATTTTAAATCTTCTTTTAGTATATGGTCCATAGGTCCCAAAGATCCCTTATCTTCAACAAAATCACC
This sequence comes from Helicobacter sp. WB40, assembly GCF_027859275.1. Taxonomy (NCBI): domain Bacteria; kingdom Pseudomonadati; phylum Campylobacterota; class Epsilonproteobacteria; order Campylobacterales; family Helicobacteraceae; genus Helicobacter; species Helicobacter sp. WB40. The sequence goes on from NZ_JAQHXS010000005.1 coordinate 101,038, forward strand.
AAATTTACCATCTTCGCCATTTCCTATTGGTGCTTCTAAGCTTATAGGTTCTTTAGTTATTTTTATTACATTTTTGACCTTATCTACTGGCAATCCAACTTCTTCTGCTATCTTTTCAATATCTGGTTCTTTGCCCTCTTCTTGTAGATGTTTTCTCATTATTTTATTTATTCTATTTATTGTCTCTATCATGTGGATAGGAATTCTAATAGTCCTTGCTTGATCTGCTATGGCACGAGAAATAGCCTGTCTTATCCACCAAGTAGCATAGGTTGAGAACTTGTATCCTTTTTTATATTCAAATTTATCTACCGCTTTCATAAGACCTATATTTCCCTCTTGAATCAAATCCAAAAATGGTAACCCTCTATTTGTATATCGTTTAGCAATACTTACAACAAGCCTCAAATTAGACTTTGCCATTTTTGTTTTTGCTTTATCTGCGATATTTTTACCTCTTTTTATCTGCTCCAGTATTTGTTTTAACTTTTCTGGCTCTAAATCAAAACTACCTTCACTAGCAATTTTTGTTTGAAATAGTTTTTTTATCTCCATATAAGTAGATACCATTGTAGCTTCTGGGACTGCTGCTATTACATCAGCTTTGCTCATCTCTGTGATATTATCTAAGATCTTTTTATGATTTGCAAGTAAAATATCATTAAACAAAGGAAGTTTATACTCAAGCCTTTTAAGCTCTTTTTCAAATCCCTCATCACTCTTTATAGTATTCTCCATAGCTTTTACAAGCTCATTTATCAATTTACTTGTCGGACCTAAATCTAGTAATTTATCTTTTAAAAACTGCTTTTTATGTGCTAGAGTTAGAAGATATAGCATATCTTCGCTATCTTCACTATTATCCTGTTCCCAAGTCTTTAGCCAATCCTTCTTTGCTTTCTCTAATGCCTTAAAACTAGCTAAAACATTCTCCACTCTTTTTTGGTCTTTTTTGCTAACTGGCTTTTTAGAATCTGTTACCTCTTCGCCCTCATCTACTTCATCTATTTCTTCGCTATCATCACCTTCTTCATCATCATCAAAGCTTTTAAAAAGCTCCTTAACCCTTCTTTCTCTATTAATTAATGCTTCTTTATAGTCCAAAATAAAATCAATCAAGTAAGGCACAGAGCAAATTGCATCTAAAATTATATTCTCGCCAAGTTCTATATTCTTACTAAGTTCCACCTCATCTTCTCTAGTCAGCAATGGAATCTGACCCATTTCACGCAAATACATTCTAACAGGGCTATCGCTTCTACTCCACTCTAAAAGCTCTCTTTCTTTTAAAAAATCAAATTCTTCTTCAAGCTCTTCGTCTAAAAGCTTCTTTTTATCATCTTTAATTTTCTTTGCATCTGCTTGATTTAGTAACTTTGCAATTTCTGAAGAAGACATTAGTTTTTTATTATATTTATTTGCAAGTTCAGAGACTTTCTTGGCTTGAGCAGCTGTTGGTATCTTTGATAATACTTGAGCTACTTTCTCATATGAGACATATTTACTAGCATTTTTAAATAATTCTTCAAGTTCTTGATTAATAGTTTTTGCTGACATACAAAGCTCCATAAGAATATATACATGAAAAATCCATTATTATATATAAAATTTATTTTAACTAATATTAAATACTATCTTCTACCTAAATTTCCAACATTCTTTAATCTCATTTAGACTTTTTTTATTTAAACTAGCTATTAGCAACTCCTCTCTATCTCCCAAGCAGTCAATCACCTCTCCACTAGGATCAACAAAAAGAGAATCCCCATAAAAATTCCACATCGTATTTGTAAAATCATCTTCATACTGACCAACTCTATTAGCCCTTAAGATATAGCAATTATTCAAAAATGCTCTCATCTTAATAATGCTTCTCCAACGCAAAGAAGAATCAAAAGTTGAAGCACTAGACAACAATACACAATCAACATTTTCTTGCTTGAATTTAAGCCAAAACTCATCAAAATGCAACTCATATCCAAACAGCACTCCAAATTTGAATCCACCAACACTAAAAGTATATGGAAGTTTTATATTTTTTGGTATTGAGTTTGCAAAAAACTTAACTTCATTCCAATGCTCATAAGGCATTAATCGTTGTGCTTTGTAATATATAGCTTTACCTTTATTTATTATTGCTATTGATTTATATATTTTCACACCCACAACCTCTAGCAGTGGAGCTATTATTGTTATTGGATATTTGGTTGATATTTTTAATACCTTATCACCTTCATCTTTTATTAGTTTTAATAACTCTGTTTTATTGCTATTTTCTAATGTCTTAAAAAATGGATTTAGCAAATACTCTCCAAGCAAAACTATCTTTACCTTCTCTGTGCATGCTCTTTGTATATATCTTTCTATTTCGGATTCTTTTTTAAAAGTAGATAGTTGAAGTGCCGCTATTTTCATTCATTTTCCTTATCAAGCTCACAAAATTCTAGCTTTACATTATCCAAAATTTTTTGAGCCTTCATTAGTGCTTCTTTACCATTTTTATAAATTTCCAAACTTTTATGAAGACTCATGTTTTCGTCTTCTAGCATTGTTAGAGATTCGGTTATAACTTGTAGATATTTTTCAAAATCTTGTGATTGTATATCGTCTAAAATTTTATTTTCGTTAGTTTCCATTTTTATCCTTGTATATCATTATTTTCTTGTGTAGTGTTTGAATCTAAATTTGGATTATCTCTCAAAATTAAATTTTTAGCATCTATACATAAAGTCTTCCACGGAGATTCCCCTTGTATGCCCTCACACTCGCTATATGACTTATAAGCTTCATTTGTTTTATTAAGCTTAGAATTTAAATATCCTTGCAAATAATACACTTGAACTTTTTGATTATTATTTGCTACATGTGGTATTGCCTTGTTTATCACTTCTAAAGATTCTGCAAATTTACTATCTCTATTTAGTGCTTCAACCAAACTAAGCTCAACCCATGGAGAATAATCATAACTGCTATATTTATCTTGTAAAGCAATTAGTTTGTTTGCATATATTGTAATTGCAGTATCATCTTTTTTATCAAGCGAATCTAAAAGCATAATTCTATAAACTTCTATCATTTCTCTCTTGTCTTTTAGCTTATCTTCCAATTTTGGTAAATAAGAAAATGCTTCTTCTTTTCTATTTTGATGAACTAACGACATAAAAAGAACAAACACTGCGTCATTATATTTTTCATTATTGGATATTATTACTACATCTCTTGAAGCCATTGAAGCTTTTGGATAGTCTTGTAATTTATACATCACCCACCCAAGCCTATATAGCCAATCTTCTCTTTCTTCTTTTAGCTTTGCTTTTTCAGATTCTAGTTGTGCTATATTTTGCGCTGGTTTATATTGTTGTGATTTATACAAACAATCAAATAAAGCTAACTTATCATCGTAATCTAGCGGTATTGTATTACTATACAAACTACCATAAAATGCTGCTTCTTTACAATCTTCTCTTTTTATTGAATCTTTTGTTAGTTCTCCAACAGATTCTAACAACATAGTATTGTTAGATTCTAAAGAATCTCTCATATCAAAGACTTCTTTATATTTCTTTAGCTCATATAATGTCTCCACCTTACGCTCTAGAGCTTTTTGCTCCTCCTCTTGCCCTTTATATTCTTGCATTACATAATCATAATGCTCCAATCTCTTTGTTGCATTATTTTCATCATATTTTAATAATAACTCATCATCAAGCTTTTTTATTTTTGCCTTTTCATCTGCATTAAAATCAAGCCCAAGAAGTATTTTATAATATTTATGCGCCAACTCTAGCTTTTGTGCATTGTCATACCACATAGCTACATCTTTTAGCATATCTATGTAAATTGGCCTTTCTTTATCCACTACATCAAGCATAGCTTCAACAATCTCTGCAGGCGCTTCATATATACCCTCTTCTGCCCAATCTTGCATTATTGGATAATATATATCTATTGAATCTAAGTAATAATTTGGATTTGCTTGTAAGATATTTAAGAGATACTCTTGTGCTCTATTTTTATCGCCTGTATTTTTGTAAAACTCCGCCAATAAAAATGAAGCTAAAGATGCAATATGAATATCTTGTGTCTCCTCTAGCACAGATTCATACATGTCTAAAACCACATTTCTATCACCTCTAGCATATAAGTTTTTACCATATTCAAGCCTTGCTAAAAGTTCAAACTTATCTCCTTTGTATTCTTTAAAAAGCCTATTGTAATAATAAAAAGCCTCATCAAAAAACTGCATTTTTGCATATGATTTTGCAATAACATACAAAACTTCTGGCACATTAATATCAGTCGGATACGCATCTAGCCACATTTTTGCTAAATCTATTACATCTTCTACATCTTCATTTGAACTAACACCATCTAATGCAAGAATCTTAAGATACAAAACATCTCTTTTAAAAATACTATTTGGATATAGTGCAGACATTTCATCAATGGCTAAGAGTGCCTCATTGTATGATTTTCTACTCATAAAAGATTGGATTTTTAAAAAATGATCTTTATCTAATCCAACATTATCACTCATAGGCTCCATTTTATAATCTAGCGGTCCAACTTTAGGGTATCCAACTTGAGAACTAAAGCTAATAGGAAAATTAAGCCCATCATCGATTCTATCATCTAAAAATGGCAGACTATCTTCATATCCTATAATTTGCCATCTGCTAGATGATTCATTTCTTTCTTGTGGTATTGGAGTGCTACTATTTATATCAAACTCTAAACTAAAAAGCTTCATCTTTTTTTTAGGAGTTATGTTTAGTATAAATTTATTGTTGTCTATTTGTGGAGATATATTAAAAAATAAGCTATCACTCTTTGAGAATCTAGAAACAAGCTTCACATCAAACTCACAAGTAATAAGCCCAACTTCAGAATTTCTATTTAACTCTTCTTTGCAGATAAAGGGTTTATCATCTACTATGCTTAGCACAGCAAAATTTTGCCCACCTTCCCTGCCACTATTTATGTAGAATTCTATTGGATATACAGCTTGAAGCAAGAATACAACAAAAATTAAACTCTTTTTTATAAAACCCATAAACTCTCTTTTAACAAGTCAAATTACACTTTTGTATTATACTTTTTTGGCATTAAAATCCTATGAAAAATTAAAATAAGTTATCTCTGCTCTTGCTAAGATTCTAATAGGTGGCCCCCAAAATCCAGTGCCTTTATTTACATATATTTTGGTTTTTTTATTATGATTATATAATCCTTGCAAATATGGCTGATCTAGCGTAACTAGGAATCTAAAAGGAAAAATCTGCCCACCATGCGTATGTCCGCTTAAGATTAAATCAACATTATGGCTCTCATCTACCTCTAGTGCAAATTTTGGCTGATGTGCTAGAAGTAAGCTTGGAAGGTTTTTGTTTCTATTTTTTAATGCTTCATTTAAATTTGGCTCTAGTGTCTTAATTCTCCTACCAAATAAATCATAAACTCCACATACATTTAAAAGCTCGATTCCATCTTTGCTAATAATTACATTTTCATTTTCCAATATCTTGATACCAAATGACCTCAAAATAGGTAGCAAATTTGAAATATCATGAAAATATTCGTGGTTTCCAACAACAAAATACACTCCTAAAGTTGCTTTTAAACTACCAAGCTCATCTAGTGCCTTTTTTACTTTACTTGTGTTTGCATCAATAATATCCCCAGTTAGAAATATAATATCAACGCCAAATGAATTAACCCTATCTACAAGCCCTCCTACAACACTCTCTTCTATTAATCCACCAATGTGCAAATCGCTAATTTGTATTGCTTTTAGATTCTTAGCCAATCCTAAAGAAATATCAACTTCTTTGACTTCTGGCTTTAATGCACCCTCAAAAATCCCATATCCTAAATAAGATAAAGTAAAAATTCCACTACCATAATTTACACAATCTTCAAAAAAAGCCCTTCTTTTGGTGCTAAATTTGGGTAGCAAACTAAGGATATTATATACAAGCATGGAGACAAAAAGTATAAAAATAACTCCAACAGGCAAAGAAAGCAAAAAATACAATACTTGCGGTATATCACTATAATATCTACCAAAAAAATACCCCAAAATACCACAATAATTGACAATCAAAAAGATTCTTAAACAAATAAGAATCCCATTTCTTCTAACTGCTCTTTTAAAGAAAAACAAATACACAAAAACATGCATAAGCAAAAATACGCTAAATGCAACAATAGCAAACAACATGTTTATGTAACCTTTCTATGTTCTCTTACTATTACATTAAATCTTTGCAAGAATATAGGATTACTTGCTAAATCAAAATTTGACACTATCTTTCTTACATCTCTTTCATCTAATACATCTAATGCTTCCTTAATCACTCTACTAAAAGCATATTCATCATCACCATTCATAACATCGCCTATTTTCATGCTAAATTGCTTTATTAATATTTTTTCTTCTCTTTCTCTTTCTTTATCTTCTAGCAACACTCTTTCAATATGCTTTAATAGTTGAATCTTTTTTGTTTTTAGCATTGGGCGTTTGTATGCACTTGTAAGCTCCATGATTCTTTCTATTATTTCATTTTTTTCTTCATCGTTTTCATAATAATCCTCATAGTTCTCATATAAAGAATCTGGAAAATAATCCCTTATTATCTCAAATTTCAATTGTGCTATTTTGCTTAATTGTAGCCTAGCATTTTCTTCTTCCATTTTTTTTATTGCATGTTTTAGAAAATTCACATCTTCTCTTTTGTTACTATATAAATTTAGTTGCTCGAACTTTTCTTCTACTGGATAGTTTTTGCACAACTCATCTAATTTATCCAATAAGCTTTCTTGATATGCTCTAAAGGCAACCTCAACAATACGCGTCATTTGCCTATAATGCTTATCTTTAACTTGAGACAATACAAACTCTATTGTTTCATTTAATTCATATTCATCAAAAATTTTTTCAATAATGTCATATAGCATAGGATAGTTTATATCGTCTCCGATAACACAATGTGATATTTTTGTTATCTCTCTTGCTACATTATCATCGCTATATTCTTGAACTATATCTGCTTTATCATCTTTTATAAAGTCCATATAGCTTAATATATTCTTCCTGGTCTCTTCTTTGAAAAGTTTTGATAGCTCTTTAATTGGCATTAATTCCAAATCTTCTTTTTTATGCCCATGCCTTGATAGCTGCCATATAACCTCTCTTCTATCCATAACTCTCTCCCTACTTTAAAGCTTCTAACACCTTAATTGCTTGAAGATGCTCTCTAACATCATGGCATCTTATAATGCTTGCACCATTGTTTATTGATTCTAAATGTATAGCCAAAGTTCCGGGAAGCCTACTAAAAACATCACTTTTATATATCTTATCAATCATAGACTTCCTACTTGCACCAACTAATAATGGGTATCCAAAATGACTAAAATGTCTCAAATTCCTTATTAGCTCACAATTATGCTCTAAGCTCTTGCCAAAGCCAATCCCTACATCTAAAATTATATCTTTGATTCCAGCAGATTCTAAGCTATCAATTTGATTTTTAAAAAAACTATCAATTTCTAAGAAAAGATTCTCATAAGTTGGATTATCTTGCATATCTTGCGGATTTCCTTGCATATGCATAATTACACATCTACAATCATATCCTTTTACTGCCTCTATCATTTTTATATCTCTAAAACCAGTTATGTCATTAACAATCTTAAATCCGCTATCTAAGCACTTTTTAGCAACTTCTGCATTATATGTATCAATGCTAAAACTAGCCCTTGTATACAGATTCTCACTTCTAATGATTTTAAGCAGTGGTTCTAGTTTTTCTAGCTCATCTTTTGGTTTAATAAGGCTACTTCCCGGACGCGATGATGCTGCACCTATATCAATAATACTAGCTCCATCCTCTATCATAGCTATAATACTATTTATAGCATTTATATAATCATCTCCACTATCTCCAGCCTTCCTTGAGAGAGGATAGAAGCTATCAGTAGTAATGTTAGCAACACCCATAATTTGCACTTCAAAAGATATATTCTTGAAATGAGTTTCTAAAATTAATGCTAAATTTTTAAGTCCAAAGTCCTGCATTTTTAACTTTTTTATCAATGCCTTGCTCTGTGATTTTGTAATTAATAACACACCATTATAAGAATCTCTTTTATAAAGTATCGCATCTTTTGGTAATGCAAAATCTCCACCGCAAGCTAATGCTTCTTGCTTTAAGATATGTGCAGCTGGAGTTTTTAGATCCTCTATTAAAAAGCTATAAGTTTGAATCTTATCTCTTAAGATTCTAAAACCGCCATCATCACAACCTATTTGTTTTAAAACCTCTAAAGCATTTTTAATATTTTTTACAAACACAAACTATCCTATTTTTAATTTTTTATGCTTTTTTTTACGCAAAATCATAAGCAATAAAACAGAAAAAATATAACTAGCCCTCTCATAATGTGAAGCCCACAATAAAGCATTGTGAAATATCTCACTTTCAGCTTCATTAAAATAAATACCATTTTCCATGCAATCAATATACAAACTTTGTATTTGAATCTTTATATCATTTGCAGAGAGGCTATTTTTATCTAATTGCTTTAAAAATTCATAAACTTGCTCTAAGTTTAGTGTTTTTATATTAATCATAAAATGCGGTAATTTTTGCTTTAACACACGATTAATAATTGGCATTCTAGAGCGAATAGTAGGGAGCAATAAAGACTTAGCCTTAGCAAAAATTATAAACACAACACCACTTGGTGGCTCTTCTAATACCTTTAAGAGTGCATTTTGTGCATATATATTAAAAGAATTTGCAGCTATTAAAATTGTCTTACCATTTTCATTTGCTATATATGCCTCATCTATAATATCCCTTGAATCTTCGACCTTTAGCTCATCGCTAAAGAACAAAAAAGCATTAGGATTACTATGTATATACCTTTCTGCTTCTTGTTCTGGATAGTTGGTTAGAAGTATATGATTTTTCATATTAGTCAAGTGATATTTGTCCAAATAGTGCAGCTTCGATAGTTAGGTTAAAGATTCTAAACATTTGCATAAGTTTTATATCAACTAGCGTATCAGTAGATTGCAAAGTGAAGCTATTTTGTAAATCAGTATCAAACAACCATAAAAACCCAAAATCATTGCTTAATGCTAATTTAGCCCTATCGTCATTTCTGCCAATATACCAAAACAAATATTTATTATTAAAAACATTACCCAAAAAATCTGCAACAAGCTCTATGCCTAATTCATTTTTGCAATTTTTATCAACTTGAGGAAATAGAGAATGGATATTTATAATAGGGATATAAGGACGATTTATGCTTTTATTAATCATATTTACAACATAATCACCAAACCATTCTCTATCTCTATCAGTTATTAACACCAAATTATCCCCGCTAAATACTCTTTGAAGCGTATTTGTTACAAGCGGTATCCACTCAAACTTCCTCTCCTCAAGCCAAGTCGGACGAGATTCATCTGTCCTTAATATATGTGTAGTCCATTGAGATATATCTTGCATTATTTTTCTAACTCATATGTTGCATGTAGAGTTCTAATGGCAAGTTCTGCATATTTTAATGAAATTATCATTGATACTTTTATTTCACTTGTGCTAATCATCATTATATTAATGTTATCTTCTGCTAATGCTCTAAAAGCCTTAGAAGCCACACCACTATGAGATTTCATACCAACGCCAACTATAGATACCTTTGCAATATCGCTATCATAGTCTATAGATTCAACACTTCCTTCAAAACTCTTTAAAACCCTCTTTACATTTTCTAATTCTACTTCTGGAATCGTAAAATCCAAATCGGTCTTACCATCTCTACCAATAGTTTGCACTATCATATCTACATTTATATTCACCTCACTCAATGCTCCAAAAATTTCTGCAGCAATCCCTGGTCTATCTTCTACATTACAAATACTAACTCTAGCTTGATTTTTATCTAGTGCGATTCCGCTAACAATAGGGTGTTCCATGATTTCTGTTTCCTTTGTAATTAATGTTCCTTCATTATTGTTAAAACTATTTCTAGTTACTAAATTTACATCTAGTTTTTTTGCCATCTCAACTGATCTATTAAGCAGAACTTTAGCTCCCATTGAAGCGAGTTCTAACATTTCATCATAACTTATTTTATCTATCTTCTTTGCCTTTGGCTCGATTCTTGGATCTGTTGTATATACTCCATCTACATCAGTATATATCTCACACAAATCAGCCCCCAAAGCACCAGCTAATGCCACTGCTGATAGATCGCTACCACCTCTACCAAGAGTAGTAACTTCTCCACTCTCGCTAACGCCTTGGAATCCTGCTACAACAACTATATAATCTTTTGCCAAAAGCTCGTTTAGCTTTGTCGTATCTATATGCTGAATCCTTGCCTTTGTATGAGAATTATCCGTAACTATACCTGCACCTCTTCCGCTAAGTGAGATAGCCTTAAAGCCAAGCTCCTCTAATGCAATAGCCAAAAGTGCACTGGTAACCCTCTCACCTGCACTAAGCACCATATCGCTTTCTCTTAAGTTTGGTATTTTTGAAAAATGCTTTGTATACCCAAGCAACTTATCGGTCTCACCACTCATAGCAGAAACAACAACAACAACCCCATGTCCTTTTCTTTTTGTTTCTGCAACCCTATTTGCTACATTTGAGATTCTATCACAATCACCAACACTAGTTCCTCCATATTTTTGCACTACTAGCATTATAAATACCCCTTTTGCTTAAAATATTCCAACACCTGCTTATATACAGGTCGTTTAAAATAAGTAATATAATTAAAAATATCATCAAAACTTACAAATTGATAATCACTAAATTCTGGCTCATCTGTATTTATATTAACAAGCCCATCCTCTTGTAATCTCACTAAAAAGTATTTCTGAATCTGACCATCATATGGATACATCTTCTTTACTACTAAAGGAGGAAAGTCATAACTAATCCATTCTGGATACTCTGCTACTATATCTATTTTATCTGTCCCTATTTCCTCTTTTAATTCCCTAAATAATGCTTCTTTTGGTGTTTCATGAGGATCTATACCGCCTTGAGGAAACTGCCATACATTTTTTATATCGCTTCTACTAGCTATAAATATTTCACAGGTTAATGGATACTTTGATGATAGGATAATTGCAGCTACATTTGGACGATATGTTTTTTTAGATTCTTTCATGCAACCAATCCTTTCTCAAAATTATAAAAATGTCATAATTTAACTATTTTTTTTGGTTTTTGTCAAATAAAATACTGCTTTATATCCCTATATCTAAGCATTTTTAAAAACATTCTAAAATACTATCCAAAATTTAGAATTAAGTTTTTTTTTATTAAAATCAAAACCGATGTTAATTTAAGGCTACAATTTGAAAACAAACCAAAGAAGTAAAGACAACAAATTAGATATAAGAAAAGAAAAAATAATACAAGTTGCACATTCATTCTTCTTAAAGTATGGATATGAAAACACTAGCCTACAAATGATAGTGAAAGAAACTGGAGGCTCTCTAGCTACCATATATGAGTTATTTAAAAATAAAGAAAATTTATTCAAGCAATCTATGCAATTTAATTTTAGAAGTTTTGTAGAAGAATTTAATGCAGCATTGCAAGATAATAACATAACTCAAGGGTCAATGAAGGATTTTTTAAACACTCTTGGAGTTAGAATCTTAGAAAAAATCACTTCCGAGCAGTCAATTGCATTGCACAGACTAATCGTTATTGAAGGCTACAAATACCCAGAACTTTTAGAGATTTTTAAAAATGAATGCGTAGAACAAAGTATAAAAATCTTTACACAAAAATTACAAGACTATCAAACAAGCAAAGAGCTTCAAATAGGCAACCTAAAAGAATATATAATATTTTTTGTAAATACTTTGATAAGTCCATATCTGTGGGATTCAATAACAATTCCAAATTTCAAGCCACCAACAAAAGAAGAAATAGAAAAAAAGGTAAATCAAAATATAGAAATATTTATGATATACACAAAAATAAAGGAGCAATAATGAATATAAATGACGAATTAATAAACAAACTACAAAGACTAGCATCATTAGAGATAGATTCAAACAAGCTAGATTCAACAAAACAAAACTTAAGCGAAATAGTAAATTTCGTAGAAAACATAAATACCCTTAATTTAGACAACATAGAAGCCTCATTTAACGCGATAAAATCAGAACTGCAAATGCGTGAGGACATTCCATATAATGCTGAAGTAAGAGATTTAATCCTAAAAGAAGCACCAAGTAGCGAAAATGGATTCTTTATAGTCCCTAAAATAATAGAATAATGACGATAGATATAGATAAAATAAAATTAGAAGAAAGCTGGAAAGAAGCTCTAAGAGATGAGTTTGTAAAGCCATATTTTGCGGAGTTGAAAAACAATTTACTAAACGCTAAAAATAGTGGCTCTATCATATATCCTCCAATGTCGCTTCTTTTTAATGCCTTTTATCTAACTCCATTTTCTAAAGTCAAGGTAGTTCTCTTAGGGCAAGATCCATATCACAATAAAGGTCAAGCAATGGGATTATCCTTTTCTGTGCCAAGTGGAATCTTGCTACCACCATCACTAAAAAATATTTACAAAGAATTAGAAAATGACCTAAATATACCACCAAGTACAAGTGGAGATCTAAGTAAGTGGGCTAAAGAGGGCGTATTATTACTAAATAGCATACTAAGCGTTGAAGAAAACAAACCACAATCACATGCAAAATTTGGTTGGCAAGAATTCACAGATGCAGTAATATCTAAAGTTTCAAAACAAAAAGAAGGGATAGTGTTTCTACTATGGGGCAACTACGCAAAAAGCAAAGAAAAGCTGATAGATAAAACCAAACACTACATACTAACTGCTCCTCACCCATCACCACTAGCTAGAGGAGCTTTTTTTGGTTGTAAGCATTTTTCTAAAACAAATAAGATTCTACAAAGCCTAGGCAAAGAGCCGATTAATTGGAGGTTATAGAGCTTTGAAACTCATCTAATAAGCTTTGCACATCATAGTTTATTATTTGTTTCTCTACGAATCTTAGATAATTTACCACATTATCCTTAGTAAGAAGCGTAATATCATCTGCAATAGATGAGAGCTGAAAATCATTCATATCTTTATAGTAATGATTTAAATCTTTGTAATTTGCTACATTATCTGCATAAGATAGATGATCAAACCCATAGAATTTTATATTTTCACTTTTATTTTCAAAAATTAATGTGCTTAGAATCTGTGCATAACCATAAAATATAGTTGGATTATATACTTTTTTAAGGAATAATTAATAATTTGGAAAGAAACTCTATTAAATAGGCATTTATAGCTTATAAGAAAATTGATAATTCGCAAAAATTCTCTTTAAAATTGCTATTGTTTTTGTTAAATAACGCATAAATTTGCAAAAACATATCATTTTGTGCCAAATTTATAGACAAAATTAAACCATTTTTTTTATCTCTTGTCAAACACTAAATAATTTAACTCTAACGCCTATAATACGCTACAAAACACACATTCATAATCCAAAAAATCATTTGCTTAAATCACAACTTTTGCACATTGCAAATTTGCAACGCTATATTTTTTAGAATTTCCCTGCAATTTTAAGACCAATTTTTGCAACACAATTTCTTTTAAAAGGACCGCTACACACAGACAAAGCTACAAATCTAGCACCCATTTCATGTCGTGCTTTGTTTTTCTTGCATAGTTACACACCTTTTCATGTCGTGCCTTTCATGGGGCAGATTCATGTCCTCTTTCATGTTGTGTAGGTTGTGTCTTTATTGTAGATCTAAACTAGCTTCCTTGCTAATCATGTTTTGGCAGTAAATACAAGCTAACTATCTAAAAGCTCCCTGTATTCATCATAATCAAAATTATTTCTATGTTTTTCTAAATATTGCAATTGTTCCATATAGATATTATGCTGTCTAATATGATAGTTTATGAAATTATTAGTAACATTAGGTTCGCCAATTCTAAGAGCATATTCTCTCATTGTTTCTATTGCCTCAACATATTGCCTAAGCAATATTTCTCTAGCGAAAAGTGGGAAGGTTAGCTATTTATGTTTGAATTTTTAACCAAAAAAGATATAGGATATTAAGGGCAAGTTACAAAGTTTGACGATAGCGAAAAATTCCATTTTAAAGTAGCAATTTTGTAAAATTTGGGTATTATATTTAAAATTTACTTTAAAAATTAGAGTTTAGTTATGATTTTGGGAACTAGTGAATTAAAAAATATACAAGATCATTTTACTGCCCTAAACGATTACAATATAAGAGGTGCTAGTGTTGATCTAAGTATAAGCGATAAAGCTTATGTTAAAAAAGACAATAAAATAATAGATTTATTTGAGTTAGATTCCTCTGATAATGGTTTATTAGAAGATATTTACACAGAAATAGACTTAGCAAAAGGCTATGAGTTAAAACCACAAAACTATTTTTACACTACTAGTGTTGAGAAAGTTAGCATACCTCTTGATATGTGTGGGTTAGTTTTGGCTAGAAGCACATTTGCTAGACTTGGCTTAATCTTGCCTATTTCTACATATGCAAATCCAGGTTATGAAGGACATTTGCCTATTATTATTTTTAACGCTTCTAATTCGATTATAAAAATTCCACCTTATATTCGTATTATGCAATTAGTATTATGCGAGGTTAAAGGAGAGGCAAAAGCATATAACGATTTTGCAGATTCTAAATATCAAAATGACAAGCTTACTTCTCCTAAGCTAAACGATGAAGAGATGGATGAATTATTAAAAAAGCTTAAAAATGAGTGAGTTTCAAAAATTCATAAACACATTGCAAGAGATTATGAAAACCAATGAACATCTAACGCCTACTTTAAATGATATACATGATACATTTTTGAGATATGGGATTAAGAATATTGAAAGAAATGAAATTCTAAAAGCATTAAAACACCACATAGAAAAGAAAACCACACTGCAAGAACTTATCACAATGATTTTAAAAAATATTACCTAGTTTGCCTTTTTATCTATTCAAAAAAACCCAATAAAAAATATAGTAGAAATAAAAAATATCATAGAGAACCAAACCAAAATACTCATTTACCACCCCTATTTACATTGATATATTTTTTTGCCTACTTCTATAAATTCCTCATATTCATTATAATCAAAATCTACATTTTTATTCATAATTTTGTCTTTTAAATATTCCAGTTGTTCAGCATAAAAAAGATACTTTGTTTTAGCACACGCTAGTGCTTTTTGCGTATATGCTTTATCATCAGCATAGTATTCATAGTTCTCCATATCCATTATAAAGTCTGCATAATTTCTTAGCAACCTTTGTCTAGCAAAAACTACTCTTCTTAGATTGGTTTTATATGACGCAAATAATCCAGTATCATAGAAATATTCATAATCTACCAAATCATACATAGGAAATATGGCATCAAAACTATCTGCCATATACTCCACAGCTTCACTATCTAACCCCCAAAATCCATCAGTAGCACGATATAAAAATCTATCTAACCCACTAAAAAATCCACTATATTCTTTCATATGCTTCAATGAATTATTTTGTGCTTGTATAAAGTTATCATATCTCCTTAATTCAAATTCTATATCCACAAAAGCCCATTCCTTGTTTGTCTCTCTAAAGGTATTTTTGATCTGCTTCCTTATATGTTCCATGTCAACCAAGATTTCATTTCCAACATTTATAGCCACAAAATATATTTTTACCAACAAAACTACTATTAAACTAAAGCAATATGGCTTCAAACCATCTCTAAAGACTAGATTCTTTTTAAAGAATCTAGCTATAAAAAACCCAGCAAAAAATACAATAGAAAACCAAAAAACTACACTAGCTAATTCCCACACAGAAAGCAAAAACGAAAAACCCATTATAATAATCCAACAAATTAACTAATTTCTTCTATAAATTCTTGTTCCAATCTATCCAAAAGCAGCTTATATTCACTAGAATCAAAATTATTTAAAGTTAAATATGAATCTTGTTCCAATAATAAATCTTTGAATAGCTCAAAAGCTTCTATTTGCTCTTTATTTGAATATGGCAATAACTCTAAACCATTTTTGATAAACATTTCCGTTAATGCAAGTTTAGCACTTATCATTTTTCTAAGCATTTTGTCACTAGACTGCCATTTAGTAAAATCATATGCATCTAAATACATATCTCTGTATTTATTTGCTCTCATAATTTTTTTTACCGAAGCATTAATCCATACAAAGTCTGAAATTTTTTCGTTTGGTTTCCAAAAATCAAATGTCAAATACAACAACATATCTATTCTACTTGACAAACTAGATACATCATCATACATCTTAAAACCCGTATTTATTTTGTCAATAGCTCCCAATATCTCTTTCCCACCAGATAGCAATGATTCTTTATCTCTAGTAAGTGAATTTTCTAAATATCCATCATGATTTTTTAGATAAGCCATTTGTTTTGCAAAATAATTTTCTATTTCATTATTTGTATTGTTTAGCGTAATCATTACAAAAACTAGCATAGAAGAATAAAAATAATGTATCAATGCCGTTGTTATTGTCAAATCTTTTCTAAAATACTTAACTATAAAAAACCCAATAAAAAATACAATAGAAAACCAAACCAAAATACCCATTTACTCTATCCCGTAAAAATTTTTAAAAAACTTTTCATATTCATCATAATCAAAATTATTTCTATGTTTTGCTAAGTATACAAGTGACCACCTATAATGTATTTGTAACTCTAAAGCCTTTTGTAGCACTGTATTTTCTTTATATTTTTCTAATCTTTTCGTGTAGTCTTCCAGCTTAGACAACATTTCCTCTCTAACTAATATCACCTGTGCTATATTCTCAGCTTTGCTTCTAGTCAAATCATATTGTTCATAATAATTATACCAACCATCCTTCAATATGGCATCCAAAGAGGCAAAATGTGCGTTTAAAAATGCATTATTAAACTCTGAAATTTCTACTATTCCACGCTTTTCTAAGTTTCTCCTTATCGTATTTGTAAAACTATGATAGCGTTCTAGATTTTTTAATACATTATCTTGAGCGTGTAAAGAACTTTCAATATTGAATACATCAAAGCGAATGTTATCTAATTCACTCCATTCCGCACGCATAAAAATCTCAACATTTTTATTTATTCTTCCTTCACTAATAAGTGTTTTAAATTTATCATCATAGGAATCAAATCTATTAAAAATAAAAAACACAAAAACCAAAATAACAACATTTAAAAAGTAAATAAACTTCAATATAGCCCCTCTCACAAAAGCCATATTATAACAATACTGGCATTTTCTGTAAAGATTATTTACTATTCTGTTAAAATGGTTCAATTTTTTTTGCTATTTCTTCTGATACCTCCGCTAATTGCAGCTCTTCTGCTGGTGTTTTCTCTAAATAATCTTTGAGTGCTTTTATGTTATTTAGCATTGCTCTTTGGCTTGGATCACCACCTTGCAATTTAGAAAGATTAGTGACATATTCATGGTATACCTGCGTTACCATACCCTTTACTTTTCCTATATTCGCTGCATAATCACCATACTTTAAAAGATAATCTTTTTCAAGATTTGGTATTTTTTTGCCCCCAGTATCACTATTGTAAAACATTTTTGCCAAACCTATGATAACAGCATTATTTCTATTCTTAAAGTATTCTTCTTGAGTTTCCAAATCAATAATATCACCAGTTAGGTTAGCTATAAATCTATTCAAGCCTGGAGTTACTCCACTATTTTCTTCGAGCAGTGGCATAAAAGATAGGATATTTCTAAATGCTACCTCTGTACTAATTAAAGTCTTATTTTGTGAAGTTATATTTTCATGTGTTTGTTTGGTATTTATTTCATTATTTAATTTATAATTATTCATAAAATGTTGCATAAAAAAACTAGGTTGTGGTTTTTGAGGCTGTATTACTTGCGTATTTTGCAATACACTTAGTGTATTACTTTTACCTGCTTCCCCCTCATATCCACTATTAGTTTTAAGATTTTTATTTTTTATCTTTGGTGTATTGCTCCACATTTTCTCCATTGCATTTTGTGTATCTCTTTGTGTGCTTTGTGCTATATGTTCATTTCTAGCAAGTGGCTCTCTTTGTGTAGTTGTGTTAGCCTCTGTTGTATCGCTTACATTTTCCTGCTGTGATATATAGCTAGAGATAGGTGAGTTGCTACTACTTTGTAATCCCATATACTCCTCATAGCCTCTTTGGAGTATATCATTATCTAGTTTCATACTTCTATATTGTTCTCTTTGCAGTGGATTTAGTTCATTTCTAGCGTTAAACTGCTTTAAAACGAAGTTGTTTTGCCACTCTTGTTGTTTTAGCCTGTTTTTCTCTTGTTCTTTTTGGAAGTCAAAGGATTCTCTTTGGAGCTTAAATGCTTCTTGTTGCATTTTTTGTTGTTCTAGTGCTCTTTGCTTTTGGAATTCATCATTTTCCTTTAGCCTAGATCTTTCATCTATTTTTTCTAACGCTTCTCCAAAGGAGGCAAACCCACCAAAAAGAGAACTAGTAGCCCTATCCCTCTCTTTAGCTATATTTTGCATATTTTGAGCCATTAATGCTAGATATTGCCCACCATCATTGTTGTGTCGTCTCATCTTCTACTCCTAAAAGTTCTCTTTGCAGTCTTAAAAAACCATTTGGATACACTCCAAGCTCAAAGCATTCTAAGAACAATTCTACTAGCTTTCTGTCTTTATTGGTTGCATTTTTATCGTGCTCTAGCTTAGCACAAAAATAATCCAAAAAACTCACATCAAGCTCACTAAAGTCCAAGCACTTCTTGGCAATCTCAAAACTTAAGCTACCTTCACAAGGATAAACTAAAAATTTATTTCCTAAGCTATCTTTGTAAAATAGCCCACTCTCCAAAACTCTAAGCAAGTTAATCCCTCTTTGTAGCTTTAGCTTTCTGTGTTTATTATCATATTTATCAACAACATAGCAGTCATTAGATTCATATGGATAATCTATTTCACAATACAAAGTGCTTTGCAGAATCATTTATAGCCTTGTGTGCTTCTTGCTCTCTAGCTCTATCTTCTTTATACATTGCACTTTGTTCTCTCCATTGTTGTTCTAGTAAGTTATTTGCTCTTTTTTGTTCTTTTAGTGATTTTCTAGCGTTGTAAAACCCAGCAATACCACCAGCAATATTTGCCACACCTCCTATTGTGCTACCTATATTTCCTAGTCCTCCAAGCTTGTCGTTAAATCCTTTTAGATTCCCATAAATATTGCTAAAGAGACCACCACTTTTTGCTGTATCAAGTGTGCTAACTCCTTTTAATGTATCTTGCCAACCGCCATTTATATAGTTTTGAATAGGAGTTATTCCGCTATTTAGCGTTGCACCACCATAGCCTAAGGTGCTTTTGCTCTTTTGCCAAGCAGTCATTTTATCTCTCCACTTTTAATTATTTCTACTATTTTTCTGCTTCTAACGCCTACTTGTCTATACCATTTGCTACTCTCTAGCCCTTGTGCTACTTTATTCCAGTTTCTAGCTTCTATTGCTTTAATTGTGTTTTTAAAAGTGCAAAACCCTCTAAAGCCTAGATTATACACCATATCACATAATGCACCTTTTCTTGCAGTATCTAAGCTCTTAAACCAAGCAAAATTAGAATCTAACTGCTTATAACATCTCTCTAGCTCACTTCTTAGCCACTCTTTTGCTACTTCCTTACTTACTTTGCCGTTCTCTAGCATTTTCTTTTCATCTTCGCTTAGTGGGTTTGCTTCTATGTTCCTACCATATCCTATCGTATCATATCCAGCAGGGCATTTATACACATGCTCGACAAACCCTTCGCTTATTGCTGTATGCTCTATTATTTTTTCTATTGTTTCTTTCATTACTTGCTCCTTTTTGCTTTGCATTTTAGGAGTTTTAAAGATAGGTTGTAAGGGATAATTTCCCCCTTTTTTGCCACTCCACCAAAAGGCTATAATTAAGGTGATATTTTTAGGAGTTATTATGGACCATGTAGAATTTATAAATCTTATGCTTAGCGATGGGAATTTTGGTTTTGGCGTTGTTATTGGGAGTATTATTGGTGTATTTCTTATGGGAAGACACAAGGACAAAGAATTGCAAAGCAAACTAAGAGAGATAAAACAAAAAGACGACGCACTAGACAAGGCAGAAAGGAGGAGGGTTGAAGAGTCAAAAGCAAATAGAGAAGAGATAGAAAAGCTAAAAGAAGAATTAGTAAATTTAGAAGCTAGAAAGAACAAAGAAATAGCTTCTCTAAAAATATCAGCTTCTGCTAAAGAGTTTAAATTATAAGCAACAAACCACGATTCTAAGGCACTCTAAGTAAGATTTGATTATAATTTGCCGTGAAGTTTGTAACTCTTAGTGAAGAGTTCGAGGCTTCACTAAGAGAATCGCTCCACGAAAGGAGGATTTTCTTTATGTTCAAAATCATTTTGATTATAGCATTAATTTGCTTGATATCAACACCTATTTATTAAAGGTGGCTTAAGGAGATTTTCCTTAAGCAGTGATTTTTAGCATATTTAAATACAAGATTATATCCTCCAAATTCTACCTTGTGCTTTTAGCATTCTTTGTGGAATTCTTTGACCATTTTCTATCTTGCTTGTTATTTTTGGTTTGCATTCTTTGAAATATAATGCTGTGCTTAGTGCGTCTATGCAGTCGTTTTTCCTATGTGGTTTCTCTGGGTTAAAGGAAGCTAGTTGCTTTTTTACCTTATCTACTCCTAGTGCAGTGCTTAGGTATCTTAGATAGCCAGTATTTAGATATGGTTTCATACTTGATATTTTTTGCATTTTGGAGATTTCTTTTATTGTTGGATATGTTTCTATTTGGTTTGTTATTGGAGATTTGCTATCTCTTTTTAGTCTCTCATTTACCTTTAGCACTTCTTTTTGCAATAGTCGATATAGCATTAGCCCACCACCAGCACCTTCTATAAATATTTTAGAATCTCTATACTTTAATGCCATTTCAATTATATTATTGCACATTGCCTCTTCATCAAAGATTCCTGCTATGCAGTCTTTAAGAGTATATCTTGGTAGAGAATCAAAGCTATCAACTCCAACAACAACAATAGCTCTATCATCTGCCTTTAGACTTAGAGATTCGGCATTGTCAATAAAGATATAGTCATTACACCCATCTAGCTCATATGACGCAATAGGAGTGAAGTTAGATATATCAAAGTATCCACTCTCCCTTGCTTGTGGCTCTTGTTGCATTTGTGTTTGGAAGTCATCTTCTCCCATTTCTTGTTTCAATATCTCTAGCTCTTCAAGCGTGTGTCTATCTTTAAAGAGTGGTTCTCTTGCCTCTCTTTTATAGCTAAAGCTTCCTATTTTGTAAATTTCTTCCTTTTCGTTTATAGCTTGTAGTTTTAAGATTCTCCAGGATTCTATTATGCTCTTACTTACATTTCTTTCATTTAGCAAATACCCACATAAATCCTCATCGCCCAACCTTTGCATTAGTATTACAATACTAGATTCATTGTCTTTCAAACGACTTAGCACACTTCCTTGAAAGTTATTATTTACCATATCTCTTGCAGCTTTTGAGTTCATCTCACTAACTTTTATTGGATCGTCAATTAGTATGCAATGAGCGTGAAATCCAGTTATCGCACTCTTTAGAGTTGTAAAAAAACAGCCTCCACCTTCTTTAAAGATAAACTCTTGGCTATTATCTTGTAAGAAATTTGGTTTGCCAAAGATATTAGCCCAAAATGGGCTTTTAATCAACGCTCTAATTTCATTGCTTATCCTCTTGCATAACTCATCAGAGTAAGAAATATACATAAACTTTCTGCTCCTATCTACACCTAGTGCATAAGGGATAAACGATCTTGCTAGAGTTTCAGTCTTACCATAACTTGGGGGCATATTTAACATTATTCTTGTCTCTACCTTTAGTTCCTTACTCTTTGCTATGCTTGGGATTGTTAGAGATAGCACCTCGCTTAGAAACTCAAAGTGCCAGTTATGAAAGAATGGCTTTTTGTCATACTCTTCCCACTTTTGATAGAGGAAGTATTTAAAATCACGCTTAGAGAGAGCTTGTAACACGCCTCTTTTTATTGCTTCATTTCCCATTATAACGCTTTTGCAACCATTGCACCTAATAAGATTCCAACAACAAACAAGACAAAAAGCTCCATTTTCATTCCTTTTTTTTTGGTGCGTATTGTAAGGATATTAAAAATAAGTTATAAGGGTTAAGATCCCTTTTTCTCATTTGTGAGTTTTAGATAAAACAAAATAAAAAGGCACTAAATGCTAGATGTTTTGTATTACATAGCAGATATTTTTGGACTTAAAACAGAGCAGTTTGTTTTCATTTTAGGATTCTTGCTTGGTTTTATTGCTAACCGATATTCTTTGAAGATTTTATGTAGTTGTTCTAAGTGGGTGTATTTGCGACTTTTCAAAAAAGGCTTAAAGGAGTTAGAAAATATCAAAAAAGAATTAGAAAAAATGCAAAGCCTTCAAAAAGAAGTAGAAAGATTAAAGACAATCGAAAGCATAGCAAAAAATCTAAGAATAGAAATAATAAGCCTAGAAGCTAAAATAGCCACACTAGAAAGAAACCAAAAAGAAGACACACAAGACTTGCAAGAAGAAGAAAGAAAAAAAAAGAGAAAAAGAGTGGAGAGACAGAATCCAAAAAACACTACAAGAAACATACGAAATTCTAAGGTAAGCAAAAAAGTTTTGCAATGACAAGTCCGAATTTAAGGGAGTTAAGCAAGATTTGACATAATTTTGTTGTGAGGTTGTAACTTCTAGTGAAGTTTGCGGCTTCACTAGGAGAATCACTCCTTACGAAAGGAGGATTATTCCAATGATCAAAATCATTTTGATTGTAGCATTAATTTGCTTAATTTCAACACCTATTTATTAGGTGGCTGTGGTTAAACACTGGCAATGATTTTAACTACTCTACGCAATCTTTTGCAACTCTCTCTAGCTTAAGATAATATTTTGCTAACTCTTTATGAGATTCAAAGCTTCCATCTTCTTTTGGCTTAGTTGGTAACTCTAAGTTGCATTTCACAGGAATATAAACTTCTTGTGTAACTATCTTAGTTGCAGGTGTGCAACCGCTAAAGATTATCACACCTAGAAATAACCAAACATATGCTAAAACTACTAAGACTCTCATTTCCCTAGCTCCTTAAAAATATCCTTATATCCTTTAATCAGACTTTCACAACTACTATCTTTTAGAACTATTTTTTCTACTTCTTTTATCGTCTCTGGCTCTTTGCTTTGCACCACTTCTAAGGCTTTTATTTTTTCATTTTGGGCATTTATTGCATTGCTTAAGAGTTTGTTATTTTCTCTCTCAAGTTCGATAATATTCTTTAATCTTGCATTCTCTTCTAAAGAAGAAGCATACAAATACCCAACCAATGCTAACATTCCACCCAAGATTCCACCAACTACAAGCGTTACATTCATCTAAACAATCCTAAAAGTAAGCTATAAACCCTAACTGCACCATAAAGAATAGATCTCTTAACAATCCCTATTCCTTGTCTTTTTAACGCATAGAGAAAGATTAAATCAGCGTCTTTTCGCCTTAAATTTCCGCCTTTAGAGAGCATAATTAAATAATCATGCACCACATAAGCTTTGCTTGGTTTTCCAACTGGTGAGATTAGAGATTGAAAGATTAGCGGGATACTTCCAAAATCAGTGTAAAATCCGCTAGGAATTTTTAAAACCCCTCCATTTTCTACACTAAAGCATGAAAGAGGACTTAGAATCTCTATTGCCCTCTCATCAAGTAATCCTTCAAAGTAGAAGCAAAATTCTTCCTTTAGACAAAACTGCACACCTTCTTTTAACTCCACTATTAAGTTACTATTCATTTGTTTCCTTTATTTTTTCTAGTATTTTTGTGCTATTGCTCTCTAACTCTTCTAAGAGAACACCATTTTTAACCGCTTCTTTAGTATTAGATTCTTGCACTGCTTTATCCAAGTTCTCTTCTGTTTTTTCTTTTTCTCGTTGTATTTTTAGGATTTCCTTTGCACTTTCTCTTAATTTTTTCTCTAATTTAGTTATTTCATCTTTATTTTTTACATTTAAACTTTGTGCAAGGGAAATTTTTGTTGCCTCATATAATTCATAAAGATATACATTAAGTGCAACGCTTATGACGAAGATAGTAAGCAATACAATTCTTTGAATCTTAAAAACTTTTTCTATCATCTCTTATCCTTTTCCGCTCTTTAGTGCTATTAGCTCTTTTACTAAAGATATTGCTCTATCAAATCCTAAAAACCCAATAACCGCACTTATGCCAACTTTCGCTAAATATGGTAGCTCTGTTGCACTAAGTATAGAAAATGCCACCACACAGACAAAAGTAGAGACTAGCATTTTCTTTGCTCCCTCTTTTAGTGCTTCTTTATTGCATACTCCTTCTTTATTTACGCCATCTAATGCACCTACAAACCCACTAACAAGACCAACAAGCATAATAGGCATAAGCTCTAAATATTCAACTAACATTAAATAACACCTCCATAATCTCTCCAGCTACAAGTGCTAAACCAAGCGTAAGAATAAGCCATAAAACCTTGTGTCCTATGCTATAAACCAACCTTTGTCTTCCTTCTAGCTTACAATGATACTTTCCAATTAAAAACCATCTAAATACAAACCAAACTTCCTTTAGCTTTCTTTTACAATTTTGGTAAAACATATTTCCTCCATAACCTATTTTGCTCAAATAATGCTAGTTCTAAAAATTCAGCTAAATACTCAACACTAACCTCTACAAACTTGTTTTTAGAATCTTTCCACTCTATTTTTGAATGATAGATGCTTTCATAAGCTAGAGTAGCATTTGTGCCTTTGCTTAGTTCTTTGTTAAACTTCACATTTGCTACACTCAAGATTCGATTTATCCTATTCATTGCTTCTTCATTTGCGTCCAAAATTATCCCATTAAGTCCTATTTTCAAAACTTGAAGCGCATTATCTCTTTGTTTTTTTATTGGTTGCCATTCTTTAAACTCTCTATCATAAAAGCACTCTATGCACTTATAAAACTCATTTTTGTCTAGCTCTTTAAATTCTATTTGTGGAGGTTGTTGTTTTATTTGCTCTTCTAGGTTTTCGCTATCTTCTACAATTATAAAAAACTCCCTTCCTTCGCTCCAGTCATTCTCATACTTAGCTACATAAGGGAGGTTTGCAGTGTAGATCAAATGCCCTTCTCTTACTATTTTGTATTTAAAGTAACGATATTTACTTTGCATTATTTCCACCTACTAGCTTTTCTTCTTACTTTTAGATTTAGCTTTGCTCACTTCTGTCTCTTCTTCCCACTTTATAGCCTCTATTTCTTCTAAGCTAGTGGCAATTTTTACTCTATCTTCTAGTGCTTGTCTTTTTCCTATTAGCTTAGAGCTTACTTCTCTATAGAGTGTGGATTTTTCTAACACTTTATTAGCAAATACTTCCAAGCTAACGCCTCTATTTTCTGCTAATTTTGCTAAAAGCGGTGCATCACTTGGATTTTTTGAAACTTGATATGACTTTGCTTCACTCTCTTGTCTTTCCCAAGTTAGCATTTCACTATCTGGCGTATCTATGATATATGGCTTTATAGCTTGATTGTAGGAGTTTATTAGTTCTTTTATCTTGCCAACTTTAGCACTCTTTAGAGTTCCTTCATTATGTTTTTGTTTATATTCACTCTCTTCACATTCTACATATCCAAGCTCACTTAGATATTCCAAATCATAATCTTCTAACGAAATGTATTCATTCTCTTTTTTAAAATATTTCATAGCTTCTCCTTATTTTATAACTCTTTTCTTTGCTAACACTCTAGCTCTAAAACTATTTTTACCACCCATGTTATACTCATGTCCTACTTTTCCATAATTTAAAGCACTATATAAAAATGTGGCACTACCTTTATGTGTGTTAAATACCAAGCTCTCACTAGCACTAGGAGCAAGTGGCTTAGTAAATGGATATGCATATACCAATGCACCCTTTTTAACTCCCTTTATTTCATTGAATGAATAAGACATATAGTAGTAAGACGTATTTCCAGAACCACCCATATGCACATTGCTGCAATCCCTTCTTCCATAGTTAGGCTCTGCATATCCACCTGACCAATAACCTCTGTTATAAACATAATAACCAGTGTTAGATACATGATTTAGCACCTGCTTTTTTTCTACTTCGAAATATCCACCTAAGTCCTCATCTTTTAGATTTCTAGCTACTATATTTCCTTTGCTTTCTAAATCAGTGCCATAATAGGTTCTAACAGCATCAGCAGTATTGTTTATATGCAAACTCATTAACACATTTCTGTAATAAAAGTCATCTCCAAATGGTTCTTCTAGCTCCAAAAAGTAGGCATATTTAGTTCCTTGACTCCAGTTAGCATCTAGCTCAAACCATCTGCTCTCTTCGCTACTTGGCATTATTAAGTCAAGCTTCTCACATAGCCACGGATTTATAAGCCTTCTTTCAACCATATAATCAATCTTTTCTTCATCACTAGAAAACTCGATATTCTCTAAGTCTTCATAATAATCTCCGCTATTATCCTCTGTGCTTCCTCCGCTTCCGGGATATGCTAGATCATTTTGTTTGCCAAGTCGCACCCATTTATTTGAGAGGAAGACATAAAAGACCTTAGATTTAATCCTAAAATAAAGATCATTTTCCCTAAAGCTAGGTTGTGGAAGTAAATTATCATCTATGCTTCCTCCGCTTGTGTTTTCATCACTCTCTCCGCTCACAAGCAAAGGTGTTGCAATATGTTCTGGTGGCTCACTCTCTCCATAGGCTTCATTTATTCTATAAACTTCCTTAAGTTCAAAGCTATTATCTTTCTTGTAGCAGAAAAACCACCTTAATGGCTCTCTTACCACTCTTTTTGTTAGGAAGTCTTTATGCTGTTGTTTTAGTTCTGCTACATTTTCATTTGTTACTTCTACATCATCGATAAAGAATGCTTTGTATTTTGCTAGATAAATCCTGCCTTCCAAATTACACGCCTCTAGTGCTGGTAGTCCGCTATGAGCTGGGATTACATCTGTGTCTGTCTTTTGCTCTGCTACTAGAGATTGGGCAGTTAGGCTTGGTTTTCTAGTTAGATAGTAGTATGTTTTACCCTCTATTGTGTAAGGCTTATTAAAGTCAAGCACGGGGAGATATTTCGCCAAATCTTCTAAGTAGAAATAAAACTTACCACTCCTAGAATCAATATAAATATCTTGTATCTCACTTTCTGCAGTTGGTGGTTTTGGTGGAAATAAATCACTTACAATCCCTCCTGCACTTCCATTTTTATTTCCCACCCATATATTTTTATTTGGTGTGTTATCTATGCAGATAAATACCTCAAAGCTTTTGTAATTAAGCCATAGAGCTTTTTCGTCTTTTGGATTCTCACTTGCACTTGGATCTCTCTCTTCAATGCCATAAAATCCATTTCCTTGAGCTTTTAAAAACTCCTCCCATACATTGCTTCCTTCTGTTTTATCTCTACATATCCATAATATCCCACTTAAAGTATCCAAATACAATGCATTATCTTTGCTAGGATTTATTGCTTTTGTCGGTGGCACTGCTTCTATGTAGTCAAAGCCTTTAAAGCTCTCTAATTTAGTATCTATTCTCTCTTGCGTATCTTGCAGGGTTTGTTTTATTTTCTCTTGTGTTTGCTCTAAATTGGTTGTAACTTCATCCAGCTTTGTATCTACTTGTTCTTGTGCTTGTTGTAGTGCCTCATTTTGTTCGCTCTTTAGTCTATCAAACTCTTGCCGAACCTCGTCCTTTATCTTTTGTAGCTCTTGTGGTATATCAAGTGCGTTTAGTTCTTCTATTTTTGCATCAATTTGAGCCTTTATCTCTCTTAGTTGTGTGTTTGTAGTTTCTATTAGATTATCTACTGCTTGTGTTTTGTTATTGTAATTATTTTCTAAGTTGGAATTTATCTCTTTTAATTCTTCTACAAATGTGATTTTAAACTCATTTATAAAGTGTGTGTTTTCTGCGATAAATTTATCAAACTCTGCTTCTAGCTTCTCCTTTAGTGCCGAAAACTCATTAGGTATAGAATCTAATATACCTTGCACTTGCAATTGTGTGCTTTCAATTAGCTTTTTTGCATTTGGGATTATAACCCCATTGCCTAAATCTACATCTTTGGCAAAAGCCGATGTAAAATCTAGCACGATTTTTAACTGGTTGCTTGTTGTATCACTTAGATCTAATATGCCTTTTGTTGCTAATGCTAAACTAGTCTTTAGTGTCTCGTTTAGCTCTAGCACTACATTGAGCCTTTTTAGTAGCTTTTCTACATCTTCACTTGTTGGGTGTGTTGGCTCTTCTAGTGTATTTTGTATTCTCTCCATACATTACTCCTTTTTTAAGAAGCATTTTATGGGGTTTTAAAAGAGGTTGTAAGGGGTAAGCTTATATCAATGTCTCCTTACTATTTTCCCTTAAATCAATCCTAGCTAGTAGCTGGTGAATTAGCTTTAGTTCATAAAATGGCGTCCATAACTCCTCTCTTCCTTCAAGTAAGAATATTTCTTTTTTCAAGCACTCTATTAGCTTTTCTAGGTTGTGAGATTCTATGTTTTCTTTCATTTCTGCTAAAAGTTCTGTTCTTCTTTTAAGTAGTTGTGCTATTTCTATTTCTAAGCTTTCATTTTCTTGGCTTTTTAGTTTTAGTTGCTCTTCTAACTCTTGTGTTTCTTTTAGCAATGCTTCTTTTTGTGCTTTTAATTCTTCTTTTTTGATTTGTAAGCTCTCTAGCTCTTCTAAGTTTTCATTGTTTTGTAGCTCTACTATCTCCAACTCTAGCTCCACTATTTCCCCTCTTAGTGATTTTATTAGCTCTCCTGCTTCTTGCAAACTTTCTTGCAGTCCTGCTTTTTCTCTCTCTAGCTCTTCTTTTTTAGCTTGTAGCTCTAGTAGCTCTTGTATTGTTGTATCTTTTTTTAGTTCTTCTATTTGTCTTTTTAACTCCTCTATCTCTCTTTGTAGTTTTTCCGCTTTTAGTGTATTTTCTTCATTGTTTGCTATTTGTTCTCTTAAGAGTTCTAGCTGACGCTCTAGTTCATCTTTCTCTATTCTTAAAGATTCTAAATCAACCTCGACAAACTCCCCCTTAAGCCTCTCTATTTCTGTTTTTAATGCCTCTAATTCTAGTTTTAGTGCTTCTTTTTCTTGTAAATCTAGCTTGTTTTCTTCTAGTAGTGCTTCTAGCTCTTTTTGTCTATTTTGTTCTATTTGTATTTGTTTTTTTATGTTTTCTATTTCTTCTAAATTTTGTTCATTTTGTCTTTGCAGTTCTTGTAATTCTTGCTCTTTTTGTATGTTTTGTTGCTGCAATGCTTCTAGTTCTTTTTGTGTATTTTCTTGTTTTTCTACCACATCACTTATTAGATTGACATTTTCTTCTAGCAGTGCTTGTAACACTTGTTGCTTTTGCACTCTTATTGTATCTAGCAGATGGACGAATTTATTATCAGTCGCGTTTATTGAATCTAGCATTCTGTATTTATCCCACTCTTCTTTATAGGTGTATTCTCTATAGCTTGGGTTTTCATTTAGATAGGATTCTTGGCTTTCTATTAAGTATGCTATATTTTTATCTTTGTATTGTGTTATAAACGCACTCCATTCAGTAGATGCTTTGCACCACGCATAAAGGGCGTGATTTGCCGCTCCATTTCCGCTTCCTCGTATGGTTGTAGTTCTATCAGTGCCATTTAGGCTAAATATTCTTGGGATTATTGTTCGATATACCGCATATGTAGGTGCTTTACCATCTAACAATACCCCGCTTAATCCTAAAAAGCCGGTTCTAACATTTGTATCTGCATATCCACTAGCACCATTTGTAGCACGGAAGAATGGATAAGTCTTTAAAAACTCATCTTTAAGCCTTTTATTCTCTCCTTCTTTTGTTGTGTTTAGCAGGGTGTTTTCTAGGTTGTTTATCTCATCTTTTAGCTTTGCTATTTGTATATTGTTTTGTTCTAACTTATCAAAAGATTCCATGCTTTGCCTTTTTTGCTTTGCATTTTATGGGGTTTTTAGCAAATTTGTAAGGGTGAAAGTTAAGCCTTATTTGTAACTCTTGCTTTTTGTATAATTTTTATTTTAGGAGTTATTATGGATTTCGTAGAGCTTATAAAGCTAATGCTTAATGATTGGAGTTTTAGCGTTGGTCTTATCATTGGGATTATTATCGGTATGATTTTTATGCTTGGCTATAAAAGAGAAGAAATAAGAGAAAAAAGAGAAGAAATAAAAGAATTAAGAGATGTAAAGGATAAGGAAATAAAAGAACTTAAAAAAGAAATAGCCTCTTTAAAAATATCAGCTTCTGCTAGAGAGTTTCAATTATAAGCTTAAACCACGATTTTAAGACTCCTTTCTCCACCCTTCTTGTGGCGTTTGTGGTTCTGGTGGCAGTGCATCTAAGTCTATTGTCTCAATGCAAGGATTCTTAGGAATCTCTCGACTAAATAAATCATGCGTTTTTTCGTCAATTACCAAGGTCCCGTGATAGTAATCTTTACCACTACCATTTAAAAAATCTAAAATCAAATAATAAAATGTCTCCTCTCTATTAAAAATATTTGTAATAGTCAAGCTCCACGTCCTAAGCTTGAATCTCCTTTCATAAAACTCTATCTTTTCTCTTAGTGTTCTTTCTTTTTTTAGATCATACATTGAGGAGAACTTTACTTTCTTTGGAGTTATTGGCCTGTATTTGTTTATCCCTACCATTACTTGCCTTCTATCTCTTGTTGCTACTCCGTGTGCTTTTAGTTTCATTAAATAAGGTTTCATTGGGAAGTGCCAAGTCATATTTTGTTGTTGCATTCTATATATCCTATCTATCTCTTCTGCGTTTATCCATATCTCACTCTCATAGCTATCATAAGCTTTGTGTGCTTCTTTTGCTTCTTTGTGCGTTTTGGCGTTTATGTATCGCAAATAATGAACCTTTGCTTCGGGCATTATTGCTTTTAACTTATTTACATATTGTGCTGCTTGTATTCCCAAGTTTATATTTGTGCTTGTATTTAGAGGTGTTCTCATAGGATAGAAACTTATATCTTTTTCTAAAAATGGCTCTAGCTTAGAATACACATAAGCAATAGAGTTGGCATACTCTTCAGCCTTAGAGTAGCAAGAGAGAAACTCGCTATCTTGGATTTGTTGCCATTTATCAAACAAGTCATCTAACGAAGGCTCACCGCCACCACCACTATCTCCACCAGTTTTGAAATAATCGCTTACTTTTTGGTAGTTAAAATCAGCCTTAAGACCCTTGCTATAATGCGTGTTCTTCTCCAAAAAGTCATTATTTACAATCTTAGAATAAAACGGCTTAACCTGTCTTTCCAGCGTTCTTTCATACAAGGCCTGTGCAGTGCCTAAGATATTAAAATATAAAACACATAATTCATTAAACCCTTCTGTAATTCTCTCATGTGCTCTCCTAGCATTATTTTCTAGTGAATCATTTTGTGCGTTTGTGCTAAACTTAAATGTAGATTGCCTTGTGCGTGTTTGGAATATATTTTCCATGTATTCGATATTTCCAGCCTTTTTCGTCTGCCATCTATTTTGTATTATTTCATCTACTTCATCGCTCCTAAATTCACCTAAGATTCCCTTGTTTGGATCATAGGCTATGCTTGGAGAGTAGCTCTCGCTCCCTGCTTTTTGTGCGTGATAGACTTCTCCATTTGCTAAAATTGAGTAGGGTTCATATACAATTAGGTGTGTTAGCTGATCTCTTTGTTCTTTTGATTTGCTTAAGGCTTCTAAGGAGGCTTTTGCAGACTCTAGCATATTTGAGATTGAGCTCAAAAAAACTGCTTTATCAATTACATTTAGAGTGTGAATTTTATTTATAACGCTTATTGCACTGGAGACTATTGCAATTGCAACTGCTGTTAGCGTCCCACCACTTATAATTGTAATTGCAACACTAACTGCAGCAACAAAAAAATTAAATACAACTTCAAAAATATTTCCACCATCAAAGATAGATTCAAGCCAACCTCGCTCACTTTTTGCTCTTCTATCTGCATATTCCCACGCAATTGGCTCATAATCTTCAAAGGCTAGTCCTAGCCCATACTTTTGGTTTATTGCTTCATATTCTCTTAGCTTTTCTTCATAATATCTTTGGCGGTCTTTCTTCCACCCATCAAATAATCCCATTACATTCTATTAAAATAAGACTCTTCAGTTGCATTTTGTGCGTTTGTTGCATCTACATTTGCACCTTCATAATGTTTTGGAACTTTATCTTCTTTGCTCTCTGTTTTTGTTTGTGCTTTGTAGAGTTCGTATAGTTTATTAAAAAACTCATTTGGAGCTAAGTTCTCTAGCTCTCTTTGCACTCTTGGTGGAATATCATTTGTAAAGTAATCAAACATAGCCTTTACATCTGCGTTTGGATTAGCCTTTAAAAACTCTGATTGTGCATTCTCAATACTTGCTAGTGTCTTTTTTTGGCTTATTTCAGATTCAATCTCCCCTGCTCTTTGTTGCTTAGAGGCTATTTTGTCATTAAAGAATACATTTTGCATATCTAGCACTTTTTTAAAGAACTCTTCTTTGTTTTCAAAAAACAGCTCTTCATCATCAGCAGTTAGATTCTCGCTCAAAAACTTGGCAAAATCACCCTCCAAAGTTGCCTCATTTTGTGCTAATTCATTTTGCAATCCTGCTAGTTCACTCTCCAAAAGAGAAATGCCATCATCTTGCGGAAGTGGTTCTTGTGGTTCTTGTGGTATTTGCTCGTTTTGCGTTTGTGGATTGTCTCCTATTGGTAATTTTTCCATTGATAACTCCTTAAAATTTTTAAGAAGTATTCTAAGATTTCTAAAGTTAGGTTGTAAGGGATAAATCTTAAGTAAATATTGAACCCTTATAAAAATCACCCCTCTTAGCTACCATTCTTATAAAAAAGGATTCTTATGAGATTAATAGGCGTTAAACTTTTAGAATACATAGGCGAAGATGATTTTTTATTCACTAAAGATGGATATAGCTATACCATTAAAAAAGGTGAAATAATAGCCATACCTGATGATCACTGGGCAAGGTGGCTACTAGACAAACCATATTTCATAAACCACGCACTAAAGCCAAAAATAAAACAACCAAAAGATAAAAAACAAGAACAAGGACTATTCTAATGAATACAAAAAGATTCAATGATAACCTTTTAAATATCCAAGAAACACTGCTAAAAAGTAAGTTTTTAGAACATTTAGAATCTACAAACTATACTTATGAAATGCTAAGCAATACGCTTCTCCAAGTAACACAACTAGCAATAAATGCCTCCCTCTCACTAGAAGAGATAGAGCTAAAAGAAAGAGAGCTATCATTAGGAGAAGAAAAAACAAGACAAGAAATAGAACTAGCCGTGCTAAATGCAAAAGCACAAGCAAGACTATCACAAAGTGAAGCAGTAAAGTCTCTGGTTCAAGCCCACTCAATGGTAGAATCTATCCCACAAAATGCCGCTATAAATAGGGCAAATGCTTATGTTGGGTTTTTAAATGTAGTAGGAAATGCGAGTAATGAGGGTGCAATTTCAGAGCATTCAAAAAATGTAATACAAGTAATAAATCAAATAGTAAGTAAAGAAATCCCAAATTACAAAGAAATCCTAGACAAACTAAAAGAAAGCATACAAGGGCTTATCCACATCGGAAGCGGAAGCAAGGAAGTCTTTATCTATGCACCTAAGCTATTGTTGTATGTAGATGAGGAGATACGACTGCTTGGCTTTAGTGCGTATGGAAATAATGAAGCAAGATTCTTGGTTGAAGGAAGAACTATCAATTCCAAATCACTAATCTACACTCCTAAAGTTGCTGGAGAAGTCGAAATAAGCTTTGAAGCTAAGAGCGATGAAGATGTGTGGGTGAAAGATACGATTATTTTGCAGGTTTTACAAAGGAGTGAAAATGAATAAGATTATCTTGTGTGGATATTTGGGGAAAGACTTTGAGCTTGTAATTGGCAAAAATACATATGCAAAGACAAGCATAGCTATAAGTGAGAGTAGAGAAAAAGAAGGAGAGATTGTAGAACATACAAACTGGATTCCAATAATCATCTTTGGCAAAAGAGCAGAAGTCGCACACAAATACTTCAAAAAAGGTGATAAATTCTTAGGAAGTGGCAAAATACATACAAGCTCTTTTAC
>NZ_JAQHXS010000006.1:0-69837 GCF_027859275.1 Helicobacter sp. WB40
TGCTGTTAGATCACCACTTTCTATTGCTTTTGCTGTTTCTGCAGATTGAGCTATTGCTTTTTGATCTTGGATTAGAGCATTTTGAGTTCTTTGTATATTATCATTTATGGCTTTAGCCATAGAACCAAATTCATCATTAGATGTTATAGCTATTGGTTTAGGAGCTTGTTTTGATTCATAGTTTATGTATTTAAAGAATGAAAGTAGACCTTGTTGGATAGTGTAGAGTGGATTCAAATATCTTGAAATGATCAAGTACAATACAGCAATTGTGGCTATTATTAACACTAATACCATTATTGCTTGATTTATTAGGCCAGCATTTACTTTTTGGTTTATGTAATACAAATCAGCCGAAGAACAGATAGAATATGAGGTACCATAGAAATTTTCAATATTATTACATACTCCAAGACTATCATGATTTTGTGGATTTACATATTCAAATGTTTTTAGGTTACCAACTTGTTTAGAGTTGTTAAATAAAATATCATGCTCTTCTGTTTTTTGAAGCTGATTTTGTGCTAATTTTGATGATATAACTGGAACTTGATTTGCATCCATTATCATCAACTCACCATTTTCTACAGCCATACCACTCAGAGAATCATTTATAGCTGATAGAGCTATATCTATACCAAATACACCTATTAGAGTATCGCCTTTATAAAAAGCTTTAACTATACTTATACAAGGAAGTTTTGTAAGTTCATCTTCATATACTGGAGTTATGTATATGTCATTTCTTCTTATAGCCTCTTTATACCATTGCTTTTCAGTTCCTTTAACCTGTTTACCATCTAAAATATCAAATGCTCGCTTTTCTTGATCTGATACGGCACTACTAATTATAATATCTCCATTTGGTAAACCAAAAAATGCACTTAGTGCACCTAATTTTTTCAATATTGTAAGGTTTGGAGCTATATTCTCTATAATGCTTTCCTGTGAGTTTATATTATGAATTGGAAGATTGTCTAAGTATAATATCCATTGTTGAAAACCATTTACCTTTTCATTGTAGAAGCTTTCTACCATTTTGCTAGATGCATTGACACGTTGTATTTCAGCATTTTGTTCCTCTTCTAGCAATATGTTTTTGCTTGAGTTAAAGCTTACAATACCTAGAACAATTAAAGATATCGCAGAAAATACAGACGCGATTATTGCTAACTTTAATTTCAAACTATTCATTTTACTTCCTTGTATGATTAATGTTTCTATATTAGTCCATTTGTCTTCTTAAAAATGCGGGGATATCCAGAACTTCATCATTAACAAACTCTCCACCGCTAACTTTCTTTTTATTTATTAGTGTGTCTTGCTGGTTGATTTTTTTGCTCATGTCTTTTGGATTGACTAATCTCAAAGTAGAGTTATCCTCATTTTCAGTTTCTTGTGATGTGGATACTATGTTATTTTCTTTTTCAAATCCTGTTGCAACTATTGTTACTCTTACTTTGTCTTTTTCTATATTTGAATCTGTAGCAGTTCCAAAGATAACATCTGCTTCTTGGTCTGCATTACTATATACTATTTCCATTGAATCTGAAACTTCTGTTAATGGATAATCTGGGTGTAGATAGAAATGAACTAAGATGCCTTTTGCACCATTTATAGACATGTTGTCAAATAGTGGAGATTCTATTGCCATTTTTATAGCTTCTTTTGCTGCGTCAGTACCACTAGATTCGCCTATTCCCATAAGTGCCATACCTTTATGATTCATAACAGTTTTAACATCGGCAAAATCCACATTTATATCATCCTGTCCATGCGAAAGAATTATGCCACTCATACCATTTACTGCTCTCACAAGGACATCATCTACAATCCTAAAGCTATCCTTTAAACCAAGATTTTTATCTACTATTGATAATAATTTTTCATTTGGTATTACAACAATAGAATCACTCTCAGCTTTTAACTCTTTGTATCCTTCTTCGGCTAGTTTCTCTCTTTTTCTACCTTCCCATCTGAATGGTTTTGTTACTATTGATACAGTTAGAGCACCCACTTCTCTGGCGGCCTTTGCTATTACCGGTGCCGCACCTGTTCCAGTGCCTCCACCAAGACCAGCGGATATAAAAACTATATCCGTGTTTTCCAAAAATGCTTTTAGATCCTCATAGCTCTCTAGTGCAGCATCTTTGCCAACTTGCGGTCTCATGCCAGCACCCAAGCCTTTTGTTAGCTTCGCACCAAGTTGTATTTTTTTATGTGCTTTTGAAGTGCTTATAGCTTGTGCATCTGTGTTTGCAACTGCCAAATCTATACCATCATATGTTCCAGTATTGATTAGGTGTCCTATCATATTGCTACCACCGCCACCTACGCCAATAACTTTTATGTTTGCACTAAAATCGTGCGGATTCACTTCTTGGACTTCTATCATTTGCACATCTCCTATTCTCAAATTTAAAACATTTGTGTTAATTTTTGCCAAAATTGAACAAAAACATTATTGTTTTTTGTGGTTATCTTTTTTATTTCCGTGATCCCAGTTAGATCCTGTTTTATATCGGTAGCATTTTTAGGAATACTATTCACCGCTGTTATCATTGCAGATGATTTGTTACTAACATTATTTAGCGGATTTATCAGATTCATATTTTTGTTAAATGGAACTATCTCATCTTCTAGCTTTTCGTGTTTATGTCTAATTCTCTTTTCAGAATCTATTTCATAGTTTGTGTATTTACCAGAAGCATATAGTATTAATCCTATGGCGGTTGAGTATTCAGGTCCTTTAAAGTCTGCAAATAAACCATCTATTTCTATTGGTTTTGCAAGTCTAACAGGCACAGAAAACAGTGCTGAAGCTAGCTCTCTTATTCCTTCTAGTTTTGTCATTCCACCAGTTAGCACTACACCGCTACCTAGTTGATCTTTTAAATTGCTATCCTCTAGTGATTTGCTTAGAATCATTAGAGTTTCTTCAACCCTTGCATATACTACATTATGAACGGTTACTAAGGATACTTGATGTTTATTATTGTCATCTCCACCTATTGTTGGTATCTCTATTAAATCCTCTCCAGTTTGTAATAGGCTACCATATTGCATTTTCACTTGTTCGGCGATTGTTTGTGGGGTATGTAATGCCATTGCCAAGTCGTTTGTGATGTGGTTTGAGCCAACTCCCAAGAAATCATTATATCTTAGTGAGTTCCCAACATGTATCATAAGCTCGCAAGTGCTACCACCCATATCAATACATGCTACACCTAGATTCTTCTCATCATCAGTTAGTGTAGCTATTGATGAAGCATAAGAGGCTAATACAATATTTTCTATCTCTATACCAGCAGACTTTATAGCTTTTTTTAGGTTACCCAAGCTTGATTTTTGAACAGTTATTATTCTTACTGATACTTCTAGTCTGCTCCCAGACATTCCCATTGGATCTTCAATGAAATCTTGATCATCTAATTTAAAGTTATATGGAAGAATATGTATCACTTCATATTCTTGTGGTATTGAAGCATTGTAAAGTGCTGTTTGGATTACGCGATTTATTTCTTTAATACCTATTTCATTGTTTGGAATATTTACAATTCCAGAGCTATCAGTGCTTTTTGTATATGCGCCAGAAATTGATATTACAGCTTTATTTATATTTGCACCTGCAACTCTTTTTGCGTCATTTAGGGAGTCTTTTATAGCACGACTTGCTTGGTCAATGTTTGTTATTGAGCCTTTTTTTAGTCCTTGAGACTTATGAAAGCCGGTCCCTATTATGTGCGGTATGCCGTCTTTGCATATTGCTATCATGGCACAAATTTTAGTAGAACCTATGTCAATTCCAAGTATTGTCTGTTCCAACACCATTCCTTTATTTAAGTGATAATTATTTTTTTATAACTTCATAAGTATTTAATAAATAGCTTAACAGCTCTTTTTCTATCAAACGCCCCTTCATTTGAGTGCCACTTTGTGTTAAAAGCTTCAAGTTTTCATTAATTGTATCAGAATTTTTAATTCTTTGGTCCAAAATTTTATATAAGACTATCTTATTTTGTAATAAAATATACCCTTTCTCATCGGTTTTACCGAATAGTTGAGATACAAATTCTAAGCTTTCATCTTCGTTTAAGCCTTGAATTGACTTTGTGTCTTTACTTATAAATCCTATATTTGTAGCATCAAAATTAGTCTTTAGCTCTTTTTTTGCCATGCTCTGTAGTGTTTTAGATTTTTCTTCTTTTATGTAGTCTTCTTTTGCTTCATCTCTAGCAGCACTATATTCCTTTGGCACACTTGGGATAATCTTTATAATTTTAGCTGTTATGTATTTATCTTCTAATTTTATAGGCTTTAGTGTTTCGCCTTCTTTAGCTTGACTTAGGGCGTTTATAAAATCTATATTATACTTTTCATCACCTTCAAATACTTGTATATTTTTTGCGTTTTTATTCTCTCCCTTTCTTAGTGAGATATATTCTTTTAGAGCTTCTTTTTCTGCTTGGGAATCTTTATATTCTCTAATTACATCGTTTTTAGCATCTTTGTATTCTTTTATTTGTCCATTATTATCTAAAAATTTATTTTTAAAATCGTTATAGTATTTTTTTAAACTTTCTTCATCAGTCTCTATAGAATCTGTATTTATCTCTAGCATTGATATTTCATACCCTCTTTGAGTTTGGTATATATCTTTATTTTCTTCCCAGTATTGCTTGATTCCTTCTTCTTTTGGAGTGAATTCTATGCTAGATTTATTAATTGTCTTAATGGCAACTTTGTCTTCTACAAAATAAGCTGATTTTAGAACATCTATTTCTAATTGTGTTAGTGGGATATCAAGCAACACACCAAGCTTATTTAAAAGCAAACTTTCTCTTATGCTTTCTTCGAATTCTTTTGGTCTTAGTTGATTTTCTTGTAGTGCTTTTTTGTATATTTCTTGATTAAATTTTCCATTTGATTGAAAGGCTTCTATTGTTGTTATTTCTTCTATTATTTCTTTATCTTCAACTCTTAATCCTATATCTCTTGCGAAATTTAGCATAAGTGTTTGTGATATTAGATTGTTTAGTGCTTGGGATTCTATTCCCATTTTTTTGGCTTGTTCTTGGTCTAGTGTGCCACCTACTAATTGATTATATATATTGTATAGTCTGTTATATTCTCTTTGCAACTTGTTTTGTTCGATATTTGTATCGCCAACTATGGCAACTGCATTGGCTGAACTTGATAGGCTATAACTACCCCACCCAACAAAACCAGCACCAACAAATGCTATCGTGCTAGCCCATACTACTACGACAAGATATTTTCTATGTTTTTGCATAAAGCCTATCATTTAGCTAATCCCCAAAATTAATAAAAGTCGAAATTTTAACTTAATTTTTTTAAACTCGCTTTAAAATTACTCTTTAAATAGTGAGCTTAATATATCTATGCCACCTTTTGGTTCATCATTTGTCGTTGTTTCATTTGTGTTGTTATCTACACTGCTTGGTATTTCAACTAGCTGAATCTCATATCCAGTTAGCATTGAAGCTAGCCTTATGTTTATGCCATTTCTGCCTATGGCTTTTGGTTTTTGTTTATCTGATATATTGACTATTGCTTTTTTTGTATCGTTAGTTTCATTATTTTCATCTAGTTTTACACTAATTACAAGTGCAGGAGATAATGCTCTTGCTATGTATAGCTCTGGTTGATTAGAATATTCTATGCAATCTATATTTTCATTTTTTAGCTCTTTGGAGACTGCATTTATTCTTACTCCTTTTACTCCAACTGTTGCACCTACTGAATCTATTTTTGCAGAATTACTCTTTAGTGATACTTTAGCCCTCTCTCCCGGGATTCTAGCTGAATTTACTATTTCTATTTCACCATCTTTTAGCTCTGGAACTTCTAGTTTTAGCAATTCTTCTAACATTTTTGGAGTTGTTCTGCTTAACTCTATATGAATCCCATTTTGTTTATCTATATTAATTCTCCTAAGAACAGCCCTCACTACATCTCCAACTCTGAATTCTTCGCCTTTTATTCTATTTTTTTTAGGGAGGATTGCATGCACTTCATCAATCTCGACAAATGTATTGCCAAAGTTATCAATTCTTACTACATTTCCATTTACTATTTTTCCAACTTGTGATTTGTATTTATCAAATAGTTGGTTTTCTATTAGTCTTTGTATTCTATATTCTAGTTCTTTAAATAGTGAATTAACCGCACTTCTACTCATGTCTTCAAGGCTTAATTCATATCTTAGTTCATCACCAACTTTAATATCAGAATCGTGTTTTTTTGCTTCACTTAGTGTTATGAAGTTTTTGTTATCATCTTGTTTATTGCTATCCTCGCATACACTAATTACCTGATAGAGATGTAAAGTTTTATTTTTTTTATCTATTTCTATATCGTAGTTTATGTTTGGATCTAAAGTTTCTTTGACAACTTTTATAACAGATTCTTTTACTGCTTCTGATACATTATCTATTGGCAAGTCTTTTTCATATGCTATACCTTCTATTATATCTAATATCTTTTCCAAAGCATTGATCCTTAAAATTAAATAATTGTTCGAATTTTAGCTGAAAAAATCTTTGTGAGTGCTTTACTAATTGATGCAAATTAAAATATTATTTTTTAAGCAAAAATATTTTAGAATTAGCCATTTTTCTAAATTAAAGGCGTTATAGCTTTATTTTTAAGGGTAGGCTCATGGATATAAAATTAGCTAGAGAACATACAAGCGATAAACCAACCAAAATTACTTTAAAAAAATTAGAAGATATGTTAGATGATAAGAAAATAAATATTTTTTATTGCGATAAAGATAACTCTCATAAAGATATGATGGCTTTATTGGAGCATTTTAGCAAGAAGGGCAAACAAGCATATTTTAGAGAAGTAAGATATGGGTTAGATGATGGTGATTATATGTATGAAATACATGTTTTATAAGAGTTGATTTTGAGTAAAAAATTATACATAGAAACGCTTGGTTGTGCTATGAATGAACGCGATAGTGATCATATAATAGCAGAGCTTAGTGACAAAGAGGGTTATGGTTTAACTAATAATCCAAAAGAAGCTGATTTAATACTAATTAATACTTGTAGTGTGCGTGAAAAACCAGAGAAAAAGCTATTTTCAGAAATAGGGCAGTATGCAAAGATTAAAAAGCATGATGCCAAAATAGGTGTCTGTGGTTGCACTGCTAGTCATCTTGGAGATGAGATTCTAAAAAAGACAAAGGCAGTTAATTTTGTCTTAGGTGCTAGAAATGTATCGAAAATCTCACAAATCATACATAAAGATAGAGTAGCATGGGTAGATATAGATTATGATGATAGTGCTTATGTATTTAGCCAAGGCAACATCAGTAATGTTAGGGGATTTGTGAATATTTCTATAGGTTGTGATAAGAAATGTTCATATTGCATAGTGCCAAAAACAAGAGGCAAAGAAATTTCAATTCCAGCTGATTTGATAATAAATGAGGTAAAAAGATTAGTTGATAATGGCGTTAAAGAAGTTCTACTTTTAGGGCAGAATGTCAATAGTTATGGAAAAAATTTTAGTACTATTCATAGAGCGATAAATTTCACGCAACTCTTATCAGAAATATCTAATATAAATGGGTTGCATAGGATAAGATTCACTTCTCCTCATCCTCTTCATATGGACGATGAGTTTATTTTAGAATTTGCAAATAATAAAAAAATATGCAAGTCCATTCATATGCCTTTGCAGAGTGGTTCTACAAAGATATTAAGAGATATGAGGCGAGGTTATACAAAAGAGTGGTTTTTAAATAGGGTTGAAAAAATGAAATCTTTGATACCACAACTAACTATAGGTACTGATATTATCGTTGGATTCCCGGGTGAGAGTGAAGAAGATTTTTTAGACACACTTGATGTGCTAGAGAAAGTATCATTTGATACTATGTATAGCTTTATATATTCTACAAGACCACATACAGAGGCAAAAGAATTGTTAGAGAGTGGAAAAATAGAGCTAGTAGATGAAGATATTGCAAAGAATCGCTTAGCAAGATTGCAAGATAGACACAAAGAGCTTTTAGGTATTACAAATCAAGCACAACTTGGACAGATTCATGAGATTCTTTTTGAGAG
The DNA here is from genome assembly GCF_027859275.1 of Helicobacter sp. WB40. Lineage (NCBI taxonomy): Bacteria > Pseudomonadati > Campylobacterota > Epsilonproteobacteria > Campylobacterales > Helicobacteraceae > Helicobacter > Helicobacter sp. WB40. Next base: position 8,103 of record NZ_JAQHXS010000006.1, read on the forward strand.
TTATAAAGAAGGTATGCTAGAAGGTAGAAGTGATACAAATAAGCTAGTAAGAGTAAGCGGAGATGAGAGTTTAGTTGGCAGTATCTGCAATGCGAGAATCAGTGAAGTTAGGGGAGCACAATTATTTGGTGAATTAGTATAGTTTTATGAAAAAGAGGTTTTTACTATTTATTATTCCATTTTTTGTGTTTGTAACAATAAGAATCTTGCGATGTTTATGTAAAGTAGAATATAAAGTTTCACAGGAATCTTTGGAGCTTTTAAAGTCTAAAGAAGGTTTTATTTTTGCATTTTGGCATGGTGAGTTACTTTTTCAACCTCTGGTGTTTCGCAAATATTCAAAAGACAAAAAAGCATTCGTACTCATAAGTCATCATTTTGATGGTGAGATTATCTCAAGGAGTATGTCATATTTTGGGCTATATTCACTTAGAGGCTCTAGTTCTAGAGGTGGCAGTAGGGCATTGTTAGAAATAGTAAGGAAGCTAAAGGATAATAATATAATAGCAATCACACCAGATGGTCCAAGAGGTCCATATCATAGCGTAGCAAATGGTATTGTATTGGCTTCACAAAAGTCTAATGCAAAGATTTTGATATCTAAAGTTATTTATAGCAATGCGTGGGAGTTAGGTAGTTGGGATAGATTTAAAATTCCAAAGCCTTTTAGCAAAGTTACTTTTTATTTGAAAGATCCTATATTATTAGAATCTTTAAGTATTGATAAGGCAAAAGAGTTTATAAAAGAATATATGGAATTTAAAGAGGTAGCATGACAAAGCTATTTGTTTTAATTGCTGTTGTTGTATTGGCAATTTTTAGTGTGTATTTTTCTGATTCTTATACTTTAGGAAGGGAAGCACAAGAAGCATTTGATAGAAAAGATTATAAACTAGCCAATACTTTAGCTACTAAAGCATTAAAAGAAGATCCATACAATAGGGCAGCTTTTAAGATACAAAGCCAATCAAGACAAAGACTGAATATAGGAAATTTTCTTACAAAATCAAAACAAAACTATGACAATGCAAATGCTATTTTAAAAAAGCAAAAAATAACAATGCAAGAATTGTTAGAATTGCAGTGGATTTATGATGATTTTGAGAGAGATTATAGTACTTTAGGCTTTTTAAATTCACCGACAAAATATGAAAAAGAACAAATTGAATCTTATGCAAAATGGTTTAAAGAACTAGAGATTCAAGTAACAAATGCTAAGAATAATTTGCAAAAATAAATAAAATCTAAGTTATATATAACTTTGCTTACTTTTGATATAATCGCCTATTTTTTAAAATTTCAATTTTATTAAGGTTTGTTTATGAGAATTATTTATTTTATTTTATTGTTTTGTTCGTTTGCTTTTTCGCAGTTTAATAGTATTAGCTATGACGCTAAAGGTGAAGATGTTTTAAAGACATTTGACATAGAGCCTTCGTTTTTAAATAATGAATATTTTATTAGTGTTAAGAATAATTTTTTAAGCAACAAAAGAGAAGAGTATTTGCTTGAAAAATTTAAAGATGGATATGAGTTTATACCAACTTTAAAAGAAATGTTTTTAAAAGAAGAGATTCCGCAAGAGTTTTTGTATCTAGCAATGATTGAATCTGGGTTTTCTCTATCTGCAAGATCTAATAAAAGAGCAGTTGGAATGTGGCAGTTTATCCCAAAAACAGCTAAATCAATGGGATTAACAATTAATACACAAATAGATGAGAGAAAAGATCCTATAAAATCAACACAAGTGGCAATAGAGTATTTAAAATATCTAAAAAATAGTTTTGGCAAGTGGTATCTAGCTGCTATTGCCTATAATTGCGGTGAGGGGAGATTAAGGAGGGCAATAGCAAAAGCTAATAGTGATTCTTTAGGAATCTTGCTAGACCCTGATAAAAAATATATTCCGCTTGAGAGTAGAATGTATATTAGAAAAATCCTATCTGTTTCGTTTTTGTTTCACAATATAGATACTTTAAAAACAAATGATTATGATTATTTCTTAAATAGAGGTGCCAATTCTTTGCTTGCTTCTATTGAAGTTCTACCGGCTACGCCTCTTGTGGATATTGCAAATGAAGCTGGTATAGATTTAGATGAATTAAAGAGACTAAATCCTCACTTCAAAAAAAACATAACTCCAACCACACAAAAACTATATAATGTGTATCTTCCATATAAATATTTAGCAATTTATAAAGAAAAGAATTTGGATAATAATTTGAAAGAAAAGTTAAATGAGAGAAAATATCTAGTCCATAGGATAAAAAAGGGTGATACTATAAATGCTATTGCTAGAAAATATGGTGTTTCTAAAAGGTTAATTACGCAATATAATTCAATTAAAAATGTAAATAAATTGTCTATTAATCAAGAAATTATTATTCCATTAGAAAAAGAAAATGCATAGGAGAGTTTATGAATCTTAAATTATTGTTATTTAGCGGTTTTGTTTTGTTGTTTGTTGGTTGTAGCTCTAAGGGGCATAATGTATATTATAGTGATTATGGTAGTACCGGTGGTGCATATGGTGGTAGCGGTAATTATGGCACACCAAATAAAAATCCAAAGTCACATGAAGCAACAATGCGTCCTTATCAGATAAATGGTAAGTGGTATTATCCGACAACTGTTACTTTGGGTGAAAGTTATGATGGAATTGCTAGTTGGTATGGTCCGAAGTTTCATGGGAAGAAAACTTCAAATGGCGAGATATATAGCATGTATGCACATACTGCAGCACATAAGACGCTTCCTATGAATACAATAGTTAAAGTTACAAGCCAAGAAAATGGAAAATCAACAATAGTTAGGATAAATGATAGAGGTCCTTTTGTGGCTGGAAGAATAATAGACTTATCAAATGTAGCAGCAAGGGATATTGATATGCTAACAACTGGAACTGCTAGAGTTAAAGTTGAGGTCATAGGTTTTGATGGCGTGATTTCAGATTCTATGCCTTTATCAAAAGAGAATCTAGCAAATAGCGAATATGAAATAGCACATACAAATAATAGTGTGCAACTTTCTAATTTTATGGTTCAAATTGGTGCTTTTAGAAGAAAAGAGGGTGCAGAAGCATTTAAAAATACACACTCTAACCATGCTCCATATCATGCTACAATAAGAGAATATCAACTTGATGACTCTCCTATATATCGTGTTATGCTTAGTGGATTTAAAAGCGAAGAGGAGGCTAGAGATTTTATTAAATCAAATAAGGTAGTTGGTGCATTTATAGTAACAAACTAGGTGAGATATGAAAGAATTAGCTAGAAAAACAAAAGAAACAAGCATCGAGGCAAAACTTTTGCTATATGGCAGTGGCACTTATAATATAGATACTAATATAGGATTCTTTAATCATATGCTAGAGACATTATCAAAACACGCTAGGTTTGATTTGGAGTTAAAGTGTGTTGGTGATATAGAGGTTGATTTTCATCATAGCGTAGAAGATTGCGGGATTGTGCTTGGTAAGCTTGTGCATGATAGTTTATTTCCTATACAGAATATAGAAAGATTCGGCAATGCTTCAGTTGTTATGGACGAAGCTTGTGTTGAGTGCGATTTAGATGTTAGCAATAGGGGATTTTTGTTTTTTGATTTGGATTTAAGTGGCAAGGTTGGTAGCTTTGATTGTGAGCTTGTTGAAGAGTTTTTTAGGGCTTTTAGTATGAATGCTGGATTATCAGTGCATATACATAAAAAAAGAGGAAAGAATAATCACCATATAATAGAGGCTACTTTTAAAAGTTTTGCAGTTGCTTTGCGCAGGGCTTGTGTAATTAGTCATAATGCGAACATACCAAGCACAAAGGGAATCTTGTGATAAAGCTAATAGTCTTAGATGTAGATGGCACTTTAACTAATGGAGAGATAATATACTCCAATAGTGGCGAGGAGTTAAAGAGCTTTAATGTAAAAGATGGGCTTGGGATTGCTGCTTGGATTAAGCTAGGAGGGCAGGTTGCAATAATTACAGGTCGAACCTCAAAAATAGTAGAAAATAGATCAAAAGAACTTGGGATTCAACACATAAAGCAGGGGGTTAGCGACAAATATCAAGTATTACAAAGCATTTTAATAGAATCTAAAATAGACATAAGTGAAGTTGCCGCTATTGGAGATGATTTAAATGATTTAAAAATGTTAAAATCGCTTAAATATTCTTTTGCACCCAAAGATTCTGTAAAAGAAATAAGAAAAGTGGCATTTAAGGTTTTAAAATCAAATGGCGGAGATGGTGCTGTTAGAGAAATGATTGATTATTTGATTAAAAAAGAAAAACTTCAAAGAAAGCTTTATGAAATTTTTGAGTAATCGTAGTATAGGGAAGTTTACCAGTTATTTTTTTATATTGCTTAGTATTTTTAGTGTTTTGCTTGTATTTGCATTTGATGTTGATGTAAATAACACATCAAGTGCCATTAAACTACCTAGATTTGAAATTTACAACTATAAGTATTATAAAATCTCTAGTGGAGGAATTGATATTTTCGTAAATGGACATAGTGCTATTGAAAATTTAAAAGGTGAATATGAACTTAATGATTTTCAAATTGTGTCTTTTTCTAATAATATAAAAGAAGATATTGTTAAGTCAGAATTTGCCATATATGATAACTCTTTAGTGTATTTTCCTAGTGGTGTTTATTATACTAAAGATGATTCAAAGATATGGAGCGAGAGCGCTTATTATAATCCAAAAAATAAAGAAATAGATGGTTATGGTAAATTTGTTATAAAGTCAGATAATTACACGATAGTTGGCGAAAACATCAAATATAAAAACGATAAAATATATGCAAATAATATACATTCTTTGCTAAAGGACAATAGATGAAGTATTTAATTTTTGTATTATTTATTTTATGTGCTTTAAGAGCTGATAAAATAGAAGTGAGTGCGAAGGAATTTATAGGTTCTAGCAAGGATAGAATAACAAAACTTAAGGGCAATGTAGAGGTAAAAAGAGCAAATGATGTTTTAAACTCAAAAGAGGCTTTTATATACCTTGATAGCAATAACAAACCAACTAAAATGAGGGCTATTGGAGATGTGAAGTTTGCTATTACTTTGCAGGATAATAGGAAGTTTAGTGGTAGTGCAAATGAAGTAATATATCTGCCAAACAAAAAAGAATACCAACTACTAGGCAATGTCGTAGTAGTAGAGAATGGTAAAAGCAATAGTATAAAGGGAGATAAGATTCTAGTATCACATGAAGCAGGATATATAAATGTGCTTGGAGATGAAGATAAACCAGCAAAGTTAATTTTCAAACTTGATAAAAAAGAGCAATGATGCAATTATTAAAAAGTAGCTTTGTAACATCTGCACAAAATATCCACCAATGTCCTCCGCAACTTTTTAGTGAGATTGTATTTTTAGGTAGAAGTAATGTTGGAAAAAGCACTTTTATAAATCTCTTATGTAATCAAAAAAAACTAGCTAAAAGCTCACAAACTCCGGGTAAAACACAACTTATTAACTTTTTTTTAACAGAATGGCAAATGGATAGTGATAATATTGTTAAGGTTTATTTTGTTGATTTGCCGGGTTTTGGGTATGCAAAGGTATCAAAGACAAAAAAGGAATTGTGGAATAAAAATTTAGTCGAGTTTTTGCAAAAGCGTGATAATATAAGGCTATTTGTGCATTTAGTTGATAGCCGTCACCCAAATTTGGAAATTGATAATAATTTAGCATTATTTGTAAATCAATTTTTAAGAGGCGATCAAAGGCTAGTTAGAGTTTTTACAAAATTTGACAAGCTAAATTCATCTGAAAAATCTAAGTTAAAACAGAAGTTTAAAGATAGTAAATTTAGCAGTAGTCTAAAAAATGATAGCATAGTTGAAATGAGAGAGTTTCTAATTAATCAAGCACTTGGAAGTTTAGGCGTATTGGATTAGATATGATTATTATTAAACCAACTTTACAATATATAGAAGAAATGCGGAAATTAGTAGCACCACAAGTGCAAAGTGGCGTCATACTTGATAGAAGCGTAGATGTAATGGCAAATATGATTCGTTCTTATCGTGTGGCATTTTGTGAGAAAGATGAGCTTGATTTTAATTCTATATCTTTAGATAGTAAGTCAATAAATGATCTTAAAAATCCAACAATGCTAGGGTTTTGTGCCTTGCATATACATTCTTTGGAGTTAGCAGAGATTCGAAGTTTGGTAGTAGCGCCTTTTGCACAAAGAAAGGGAGTGGCAACGCATCTTATAAATGATTGTATAAATGAAGCGTTATTGCTAGGCATAAAAGAGATCTTAGTTTTAACTTATAGAAAAGAATTGTTTCAAAAGTTAGGTTTTATTGAGATAAGTAAGGATAAAATTCCTAATCATAAAATTTGGGCGGATTGTATAGCATGCAAACATTTTCCTCTGTGCGACGAAATAGCACTGATAAAAAATATCTAAAAAACATAATATTAAGCATATGCTGTATAGTATATGTATGTATTACTGATATTTTTTATTTATTGCCACCATTATTTGGAGTGATATACATTCTATCGCAAGAATACTATGAGCAACATGAATATGGAGCATTTTATATTTTGGTACCTTATTTTATATTTTTTGAAGCAAGCAAGGGACTTTTATTTTTGAGCTCTATTTTGTTTATTGTGTTTTCATTTAAGATAGTCTTACCGAAGTTTAGAAGATTGTTTGGTTATAGCAAGATTTTTATACCTTTATTTATTTTTTATGCGTACTTTGGCTATTTTGCATTTTTGTATTTATTTTCATATCTTTTTGATTATCCATCGCCTACATTTTCATTTATTTTGGTATTTTATTCTATTATCGAATCCATGCTTATATGGATATTTTTGTGGATTTTTGTATGAATAGACGACTTGTATTATTATTTTGTGCTTTTGGCGTGTTTTGGATTATCTTGCTTGTTAGAATCTTCAATATAAGTGTAGTCTCACATGAATATTATGAAAAACAAGCTTTTAACAACACAATAAGAGAAGAGCCAATAATTCCAATTAGAGGGCAGATATTAGATAGGCTTGGTGAGCCATTAGCCACCAATGTTGTGGATTTTACAATTACTCTTCCACCCAAATTATCTGTTGGAGAAAATAGAGAAATTTTAAATAGTGAAATAGATAGAATTTTAAAATTTTTTCCACAATATACAAAAGATGAGTTAATAAAATCATATAGAAGGCAAGATACAGCATACAACCATGAATATATACCAATAATAGAGCGTGTCACAAGAGAGGTAGTGTTAAATCATTACCCAGAACTATCGCAAAGTGATATCTTAAGAGTTGAGCCTTCAGCAAAAAGATTTTACCCAAACTTAACTAGTGCTTCCCATGTAATAGGCTATGTAAGCAAAGCAAATGCAAAGGATATGGAAAGACAGCCAATATCAAAATATACTAAGCATATAGGAAAAGAAGGATTAGAGAGACAATATGATACATATTTGCAAGGGGAGCTTGGATTAAGGACTATTAAAGTTACTGCATTAAATAAAATAGTAGACAATGTATCATATAACGCACCAGAAGAAAACAGAGATTTATTAACGACGCTAGATATAAGAATTCAAAGAGAAATGGATAAGGTTTTTGATGGTAAAAATGGTGCTGCAATAGTAATGGACGCTAGAAATGGTGAGATACTAGCGGCTGGAAGTTATCCTGAATATGATTTGAATTTATTTGTTGATGGCATTTCTTATAAAAATTGGAATGCCCTTAGAGATAGCCCATATAAACCGCTTATAAATAAATTTATAAATGGACTTTATCCTCCCGGTTCTGTTATTAAAATGGGTATGGGTTTGGCATTTTTAGAACATGCAGATATAGATGAATACACAGAGTTACAAACTCCACCATTTATAGAAATAGGTGGAAGGAAATTTAGAGATTGGAAAGAAGAAGGACATGGGAGTTCTGATTTATTTAAGGCGTTAAAAAGAAGTGTAGATGTTTATTTTTACACTTTATCTCAGAAGGTTGATTTTGAGGTTGTAGCAGATACGCTAAAACAAATGGGACTTGGAATTAAAACTGGGGTTGATTTGCCAAATGAATTTGTAGGAATTGTTCCATCACCATCTTTAAAGAAAGCTAGATATAAGCAGTCATGGTATGCTGGTGATAGTGTTGTTAGCTCTATAGGTCAAGGTTTGTTTTTGACTACCCCTTTGCAGATTGCAAATTACACAGCATTAATTGCAACAGGCAAACTTCCAACACCTCATTTTGTAAAACAAATGGGTGGGGAAGAAATAGAGCGACCTTCAAAAGATGTGCTAAATGAATTCCAAAAAAGCAAATTATACGCCCTACAAGAAGGTATGAGGCAGGTGTGTGGTGATGTTGGCGGGACTGCAAATTATGCCACAAGAGAGAGTAAAGCATCTCTAGCTTGTAAGACTGGAACTGCACAAGTGGTAGGAATCTCACAAGAAGATAAAGCAAGAATCAAAGAAAAAGACATGGATTATTTTCATCGTTCTCAAGCGTGGATTACTGGATATTTGCCTGCTAATAATCCAAAATATGTAATTACAATCATGGTAGAACATGGAGGTAGTGGGTCTAGCACTAGTGGTCCTGTATTGGCACAATTAGCAAATGTGCTTGTAGATTTAGGGTATGTAGAACAAAAATGATAGAAATATTACAAAAATCACAAATACTAAAAGATAAGAAGATTATTCTAGGGGTTAGTGCAAGTATTTCTATATATAAATCAATAGAAGTTATGAGATTATTGCAGAAGTGTGGGGCTAGTGTTAGAGTTGTTATGAGTGATAGAGCAAGAGAATTTGTCTCTCCAATAATCTTTGAATCTTTAAGTGGCAATTTAGTTTTAACAAAAGATTCTCAAAGTTGGTCGAATCCTCTCTTAAATCACATAGAAATTGCTAAGTGGGGAGATGTATTTTTATTAGCACCAATTAGTGCAAATAGCATTAATAAGCTATCTTATGGATTTTCAGATAATGTTCTTTTAGAGAGTTTTTTAGCCTTTAAGGGTAAAAAAATAATAGCACCAAGTGCCAATACAAATATGATAGAAAATAAAATTACACAAGAATCTCTTGTAAAATTAGAAAGTATAGGTGTTGAGATAATAAGTCCACAGAGTAAAGAGTTGGCTTGTAAAATGGTTGGCAATGGCGCATTAAGCGATGTGCTAGAGATTGTATATAGGACTATTAGAATCTTACTTTTAGATTTATCTTTTGTGAATAAAAATATATGTATAAGTGCTGGCGGGAGTAAAGAGTGCATAGATAGTGTGCGATATATTTCGAATTTTTCAAGTGGTAAGATGGGGAGTAGCATTGCATTGGCTGCGTATTTTTTGGGTGCCAGAGTTAGTGTTGTAGGCGATATTCCATTTATTATTCCGCAAGATATACTCTTGCATAAAGCAAAAAGCACAAACGAATATCTATCTCACATAGAAAAGTGGCAACATACAATAGATAATAAAAAAGATTCAATATTATTTATGTGTGCTGCGATTAGTGATTATGTGCCATTAAGCACAAGTGATGCAAAGCTAAAAAAATCAGAAATAGGCAAAGAATGGAATCTAAAATTAAAAGAAAATATTGATATTTTAAAGAGCATTTTAAAAAGCCAAATTACAATAGGATTTAAATTGGAATCAAGTAATGGCTTGATAAGTGCAACAAATGCATTAAGTGAAAAAAATATAGATGCAATATGCCTAAATGAAATGTCAAATAATCCACTAAATAGCGATGATAATGAAATAATATTCATAACAAAAGATAAAAATATAAAGCTAAATAAAGATAATAAACTATCTCTAGCTTTTAGAATCTTAAATGAGGCAATAAAGCTATGATAAAGCAAATGGGGCAATTAAACAAAGTCCAAAATACACTCCAAAATGCAAGTAATAAGCCTACACAATTTAACGCTACACTACCTATGAGGCTAGAGGTTATGGAGAAATATCAAGGTGTGAGATATATGGTAAAGATAGGTAATGTAGCAATGGAGACAAAAAGCATAAAAGACTTAGAAGTTGGTGGGAAGTATTGGGCTATGATGGGTAAAAATAATGGTTCAATTACTCTATCAAATCTAATAAAGCAACCATCAATGCTAAAAGATTCAAATATTCCACTAAAGCTAAATGCAGATGTTATTTCGCAATTTTTAAAGGAATCTGATAATCCATTTGATGTCTTAAAGCAGTTTTTAGGAGAAAAAATGGCGAGTGCTGAATCTAAGTGGGAGTTTGCATTTCTTAGCCATATGCTAATGTCTCTAAAACATAAGGTTCTAACGCTTCCTCTAAATTATGAAGATGAATCTAAAAATGGATTTTTACAAATTCGTAAAAAAAAGATAAAAGAACAAGAAACACTAGAATTTTATTCTGTTTTTGCAAACCTAGGTGCTACTTGGGGGTATTTGTATAAAATGGATTTTGGAGTGAGGCTTGATATTTTTGTTATGTATGAGAGTGTGGCTAGATTATTAAAGAATAATCTACATGAGTTAGAATTTATAAATGAAACAAATATTGCAATAAATACAGATATTGTGCCACTATATGACTTTAGTGATAGTTTGCTTGATTTAGAGGGATAAAATGAATCATCTAGCAATAATAATGGATGGTAATGGTAGATGGGCTAAGAAAAGATTTCGCCCTAGGATCTTCGGACATCAAGAAGGTGCAAAAAATATAGAAAAAATTACAGAATTTTGTCTTAATAGAGATATCAAATATCTAACTTTATATGCCTTTTCTACTGAAAATTGGAAGCGTCCTAAGAGTGAAGTTGAATTTTTAATGGATCTTTTAGAGAGATATATAAAAGAAAAGAGAGATTCATATATTGAAAATAAAGTCGCCTTTAGAACAATTGGCGATATTAGTATTTTTTCAGATTCATTACAAGAAAGCATAAGACAGCTAGAGTTAGATTCAAAAGAAGATTCTAAAATCACACAAATACTTGCTCTAAACTATGGTAGCAGAGATGAGTTAAGAAGAGCATTTTTAAAAATGAAAGAAAATGATATAGAAATAACTGAAGAAAATATTTCAAAAAACTTAGATACAGCATTTTTTCCAGAGGTTGATATGTTGATTAGAACAGGTGGAGAATGTAGGTTGTCTAACTTTTTATTATGGCAGTGTGCTTATGCTGAGTTGTTTTTTAGTGATACTTTATGGCCTGATTTTAGCGTAGATGAGCTAGATAGTATGGTTATGCAGTTTTCAAAAAGAAATAGAAAATTTGGTGGAATCTTAGAATAATTTTGATTACAAAATTGGAATACTATTTGCTTTAATCCTGTTTGAATAATTTCTTTAAATAAGGATTGAAAATGTTAAGATCTCTATGGGCAGGTGTTAGTGGTATGCAAGGACACCAAATTGCATTGGATATAGAATCAAATAATATAGCAAATGTGAATACAAATGGTTTTAAGTATTCTCGTGCAGAGTTTGCTACAATGATTTCACAGACAAAGCGTTCAGCTACTTCTCCTTATGGTGGATACGGTGGAGTAAATGATCTTTCAGTAGGACTTGGAACTGGAATTGAAACTACCACAAAGATATTTTCTCAAGGTAGTTTGCAAAATACAGATAGAAGATCAGACTTGGCACTTAGTGGTCAGGGCATGTTTGTTTTAAGTAATAATGGTGGGTATTCAAATGTATATACTAGAGATGGTGCATTTGGATTTGATGCAAAGGGTAATTTTGTAAATAGTAGTGGTTTTATTGTTCAAGGGTGGGTTAGAGATTTATCGCAATTAGACAATAATTGTGGTATAGCAGATAGAGATGTGGTAGATACAAGTAGGCCAGCAGGTAATATAACAATCGATCCAAGACTTACAATTCCAGCAAAAGCAACAACACAAGTAGTGGGTAATATAAATCTAACAAATGGTAATAAAACTCAATACACAACATGTCCTAGCCCATTAGATTCAACTGCTGCAAACAACTATATAGCAGGTGGTTTGGATAGACTTTATGATTCTAAAGATGTGCAACATGAAGTGGCACAGGATTTAGGGGTCATGTTTAATGAAAATGGTGACGCTATGAGATTGCAAGCAGGTCAAGGCATATGGGTTAGCTATCAAACTGCTGAAACAGAACCTTTGCATATTGCTTCTGGTGCAGTTGGTGCATCATCTATAACTATTAATGGTCAAGAAATCACATGGCAAAATGATAGTGCAACCTCTGGTTCTAGCTCTCTTTTGGCAGCGCAAGTGGCAATTAATCAACTAAAAGATAAAACAGGTGTAGAAGCAGTTATTAGACAAAATGCACAAGGTAAAGATACTTTAGTTTTAATAAATCCAAATCAACTAGATGGTGATGCATCTAAGAAAAATATTAGAGTTACTGGTATGAGCGGTGCTGTACAAGGATTTGAAACTGATAGTGCTGGTGCAAATGGACTTACGCAAACAACACGAGTTACAACGGCATATCTTTATAAATACACAAACCAAACTGATGCAGATTCTAACTCAAAGCTATTTAGGACAACAGAGGATTTAAGAGCATTAATAATGCAAGATGCAAATATAGTTAAGAATTTTGGTGGAGATAGTGGTGCTGCTACAAATGCAATTAGAGGAGGTCAATTCCAGGATTCTAACTGGTCAGTAAATGTAACTATGAATGCTAATGGTCAATTCCAAATTACAAATAAGCATGATGGAATAAAAGCAAGTGATAGCACTGCAGCTGGAATTCCTGGTATAAATAGGGCAGATGCACCACAATTTGATAATTTAAATATCTTTGTATCTGCATTTAATGATGCATTAACTACTACAAATGTATTGTTTAAAAATGCTATGAAAGGTATGAATACAGGGGTTCTAGCTGAAGGTGGTAGTTCTACTACTACCGGTGGATTTAGACTTGCCAATTATGCACAAAGTGTTAAGATCTATGATAGTTTAGGAAATCCACATGAATTTACCATGGAGTTTAAGAAAATAGGTGGAAATGAGTGGAGCTTTAGACTAATAGTTCCAGAACCAGCTGAAATAGTAGGGGCACCAGTTCAAAGACCAAATATATTTGAAGGTGGTAGTGTAACATTTGGACCAAATGGTGAGCTATTAGGATTTAACCCATCTACGATAGAGTTTAAGCCAAATAATGGTGCTTCATTCCCACAAAGTATAGATCTAGCCTTTGGTAAGGGAGGTGGCTTTGATGGACTTACAAGCACGGGCTTAGATTCATCTGCTACAAATGTAAATGGCGATGGTTATCCATCAGGTCAGCTAAAAGATTATTCATTCAACTCTGCTGGGGTATTAGTAGGACACTTCAATAATGGTGTAAATTTAGCCTTGGCACAAGTTGCAGTTGCTACATTTGCCAACTACGAGGGTCTGCAAGAAGCAGGAAGCAATATCTATACAGAATCTGCAAACTCTGGAAGAGCTACAATAGGAACTCCTGGAAGTGGTGGTAGAGCAGATGTAGAAGCCTCAAAGTTAGAGATGAGTAACTCTGACCTTAGCCGTGGTCTAACTCAACTAATCGTGGTTCAAAGAGGATTCCAAGCAAGTTCTAAGTCGATTACTACTTCAGATCAGATTTTAAACACTCTTCTAGGGTTAAAACAATAATTAAAAGGAGCTTGTCTCCTTTTTATCTTCTTTATTTTCTTTTGCTACTTTCTTTTGATAAAATTACAAAAATCCATAATTAAGGTTATTAATGCTTCGTTTTGCACCAAGTCCAACAGGTGATATGCACATAGGTAATTTAAGGGCTGCTATTTTTAATTATATAATTGCTTTACAAAAAAAAGATACATTTCTTTTAAGAATCGAAGATACAGATATTGAGCGAAACATAGAGGGTAAGGAAAAAGACATTATGTTCTTGCTAACACTATTTGGCATAAAATGGGATAAGTTTATTTTTCAAAGTGAAAATTTCCCTAAACATAGGCAATTAGCAGAATATCTGATATCTAAAAATAAGGCTTTTTATTGTTATTGCACTAAAGGGTTTTTGGATAAAAAAAGAGAGGAAGCAAAGGAGCAAAAGAGGGCTTTTAGGTATGATGATTCTTGGGCGGAATTGGAAAAAGATACAAATAAAAATCCAGTAATACGACTTAGAGGTGCTAGTAGTGATATAAGCTTTAAAGATAGCATAAAAGGTGAGCTAACATTTAAAAATGATGAAATTGATAGCTTTGTGATTATTAAAGAAAATGGGATTCCTACTTATAATTTTGCATGTGCCATTGATGATATGCTTTTTGATATTGATTGCATAATTAGAGGTGAAGATCATGTAAGTAATACACCAAAGCAGATTCTAGTTCATAGAGGTTTGGATTATAACAAAGATATAGAATTTGCACATCTGCCTATAATCTTAAATGATGAGGGTAAAAAAATGAGTAAAAGAGATAGTGCCTCAAGTGTGCAATGGTTGCTTGATAGCGGGTATTTGCCTCAAGCAATACTAAACTATCTCGTGCTTTTAGGAAATAAGACACCATGCGAGGTATTTACACTAAAAGAATGCGTAGAATGGTTTAGATTAGAAAATGTAGCAAAAGCACCAGCCAAGTTTGATATTAATAAGCTGAAATTTTTAAATAGAGAGCATTTTAAGTTATTAAATGAGCAGGATTTAGCAGTATTGCTTGGTTATAAGGATTCTAGTATTGGAGCGTTAGCTAAGATATATTTACAAGAAGCAAGCACCCTAAATGAGCTAAGGGATAAAATAGATAGAATCTTTGCTAAAAAATCACTAATAATACAAGATGAATTTAAAGCAGAATTTGGTGATGAGGTTGTGATTTTGCAACAAGAGATTCTATCCTTAGAAAATGTAGAAAAGTTAAGTTATGATGAGTTTAAGGATATATTGATAAAAGCTACGAATCTAAAGGGCAAAAAATTCTTTAAACCTTTGAGATTCTTGTTAAGTGGGAGTGATCATGGACCAGAGATTTGCGATTTATTTGCTGTTGTTAAGTATTATTTAAAAGATATAGTTAGAAGCTAAAGGAGTAAAAATGGTTTTAAGCACATTAATAGACGCTATTGCACAAATTTTAAGCATGATTATTAATATATATGTGTGGATTGTTATTATTTCTGCATTTGTGTCTTGGTTTAGAGTTGATCCATACAATCCCATTGTGCAGATTTTATATAAGCTAACAGAGCCAGTTTATGCGATGCTTAGAAGGTTTGTGCCAACTACTATTTCAAATGTAGATATAGCACCTATTATCGTAATTTTGGTTTTGAAGTTCATTGATTTATTTTTAGTTAGGCTTTTATTCCATCTTTCAAGTAGTTTTTAAGGATTATGTATGAAAAAAATATTGCTTGTTTTTTTTATTTTTGTTGGTTTTGTAGTCGCAAAAGATATAACGCTAGATTATTTAAAGTCGCAACCTACTGGAATCTCTAGGGACTTTTATATTTGGCTATTTTTGCAACAAGATATAAAACCTAAAGAGGCTAAAGAAGCTTATGATTTAGCTTATAAAAAGAATGCAAAATTATTTGGTCTTTTGTATAAAAAGGGAGATAATAAAACCCTATCAAGAACAACAATTTGTCAAAGAATGGAACTATCAAAACTAATAAAACAAGATTCAAACTGCATAGCATCTGCATTAACGCTAAAGAATGCTGAAAAGCTAGATAAAAACACTCTAATATCACTATCAAAAAAGATAAAAGAACAAAATAAAACTCTATCAAGGAATCTAGCAATAATGGCATCCACCAATCCATTTGGTGAGTTAATAAAAGGAAGTGCAGCAAATTTTGGCAATTTTTATTTTGGTGTTAGTGCAAAATATAGAGCTAAATTAAATAAAGAGATTCCAACTGCTACTTTGATTAAATATATACACAGCAAAAATACTACATTTTTTAGAGCCATGAAACACGCAATAATCAATCAATCGTATATAAATTTACATGCTTCGTTTTTGAATTTAAAGGTTAGCGATGTAGCAAAATTTTTAGATAGTGAAGATTTATTTTATTTGGGGTTAAATGCGATTAAATATGGAGATAATAAAGATGCATTAGAATATTTTATGCTTTCAAGCAAGAGTGCAAAATATAAGATAAATAAAAATAGGGCACTATTTTGGAGCTATATGGCAAGTAAAGATATGAAATATTTACAGGAATTAAGTTTGTCTGATTCTGTAGATATATATACTATTGCAAGTTTGGAATTAACTGGAATGAAGCCAAGCTATGAGATACATTATGATGTAAGCACAAATGATACTAAAGCTTCATGGGATATTACAGATCCATTTAAGTGGGTTAGTATAAGAGATTCTAAAAATAAGCAAAAATCAATACAAGCAGTAAACCATAGCAATACAAAAGCTCATTATCTATGGCTAAATAAGCAAAAAGGTATAGAATATTTTCTAATGCCTTATAAAGATGTGTTTGGAAAATACTCTAGCGATAAACAAGCTTTGTTGTATGCACTTGGGAGACAAGAGAGCTTGTTTATACCAACTGCAATTTCAACTTCATATGCCTTAGGGCTTATGCAACTTATGCCATTTAATGTAGTTGCGATTTCAAAAGAGCTTAATGAAAGTGATAAGATAGGATATTTAGATATGTTTAATCCTGCGATTAATGTTAGATATGCAGAGTATTTTACTCGTCCATTAATAAGAGAGTTTAATAATCATCCATTATTTATTTCATATGCTTATAATGGTGGTCCTGGTTTTACTAGGAGATTCTTGGCAAATAATGATGTCTTTAAAAAATCAAATCCACTAGATCCATGGTATAGCTTAGAGGTTATCCCTTATGAGGAAACTAGGCTTTATGGAAAGAAAGTTTTAGTAAACTATATTATCTACCAAAAAGCATTTGGCAAGGAATTAAAGGTAAATGATATTTTAAAGGAAACTCTTAGATGAATGAAAAAATAAAAGATGCTATAAAAGATATAAAAGACAACATACATGCTAAAGAAGTGGAGTTAGCAAAACTAAAAAGTGAATTATTTGAGTATGAAAATATATTAGATAACCTTAATAAATCAGACGCAGCAAAAATTGATTCTAAAAAATTTCTGAATGATGAAGAGTATGAAGTTTTATCATCTTTAGTTCGTGTTTTAGATACAAGCAAGTGTTTGGTTGCCCCTCAAGTTAGTATGAGTTCTTTTTTGAAGTCAAAAGTAGATGATTGGTATTTGTATAATAAATTTTATGTTGATTTTTTAGTGTATGAGAAGAAAAATAGGAATCCATTGTTTGTTTTAGAATATTTTGGTGGTGGTCATTTTGGCACAAATAAACTAAGGGTGCAAATGAGAGATGAGGTAAAAAAGAAAATACTTCAAAGTGCAAATATACCACTAGTTATAATACATGAAAAAGGTGATATAGCTAAGATAGTTACAGGTAATTTAAAAAATCTAGCTACTTTTATAAAGCAATAAAGAAGTTATTCTTCTTGCTTTTTATCTCCTTTTGAAAGAGTTCTTATATAAGATTCTTTATAGAATTTCTCAGGGATTTTCATCCAGTTTTTTGCTTCTTCTTTTACTACTTCAAGTGTAGCGTCCATTCCGCCTGCAAGGGAGAAAAGCCAAAATTTATGTGCATAAAGCCAATCAATTTGTTTGACTTGTTTTTCTATTAGATTATTTACAGGTCTTACTATTATTTTTGCAAATTCTAATTCTTGATGAACTATGTATGATTGCACCGCATCGGAGAATGCCTTTATAAATAAATCATCTTGGAAATATAGCTTTATATCATCAATTTCATCTAGAATCTTTTCTAGTTTTGTCCAATTGATTTTTTCTAGTTTGTTTTCTTTGTTTAGTTTTTCTAATTCTTCTGTCATTTTGACTACTTTTAGGAATGTTTTTTCTACACTTTTTTTCTTTTTGTAGCCGAATTCTAGGAATTCTTTGACTTTAGATTCAATTTGTTTTGTGTTTTCTTTTATTTTTTCTTTTGTTGGAGATTGTAATTTTATTTGCTTCTTTTTATCCTTTGTAACCAAACTTAATGAATCTCTAAAAGATAGTTCTCTTGTGCCATGGATTCTAGCTCCACCTTCAGTTGAGTTTATCACATCTAGCGGATATGGTGTATCTGCAATATCTTTTTCAAAGAAGTTTAAAAACATCTTCCACACAGAAGTCGTCTCTACATATCCATCACCACCATATGCTTCTATTAGAATCTTATCTCCTATGTTTTCTTTTTGTTTGTATTGAGATTCTTTTTCGCCAAAGATTGCGTCTTTTGAGTGAGTTTTACCATCTATTGAGAATGATAAATCTTGTCCTATAAATATACATCTCTCAAATCTGCTTAAAACAACTATTTCATAAGCCATATTTGCAGCACTCATACCAATCCCAGCATATCCATATTCTTTTAACTCAAAGAATCTTGTGTATCCAAATGGTCTCATGCTAAAGCTTTTTATACCATTGCTTATAGAGTTTGTCGTGTCTTCATGCACTATGCTTGTAATGGCAAAAATCACATTTTCTTGTGCTTCTTTTGGTGTTTGTTTGTAGAACTCTGCTGTCTCTTTTACCCTCTCTAGTGTTGTTACTATATCAGGTTTTATCCCATGCTTGACTAAAATAGGAAAAGACGCATCAACGCTAATTATTGTTACATAATCTTGATATTCTTTTAGAAGCTCTAGTTGCTTATATAAAGAAGGTCCAGTTGATACTATTATTGCAGTATTTGTATTTTTTGCATTCTTTATAAGCTCTAGTAGTGATGGAGTTTCTATCATCTTTGGCATGTTTGCTACATGGTGCTTGATACCTATTAGAGAATCTGTAGAATCATTCCCAACAGCTACTACATGGTGTTCTAAGCTACGAGTTAGAATGGTGTTTATAAAGAGGCATTCTTGAGAGTATCTACCATAGTAGTTATTGTAAATATGAAGATTATAGATTCTAGAATAAATCCATTGTCCCTCTTTTACTAAATATTGATCTAGTTCGCCAAAAGATGAAGTTTTAGTCCAAAAAATTAGCAATCTTTCGTCTAAAATATCTTGTTCAAAATCCGCAAAATTTAAAGCTATGTATATTAGTTCTAATTCAGGCTCGAATATAAAAAGTTTTTTTAATGATTTATTCTGCAATAAAAGCTTAAAAAAGATACCATTACCTATACCAAAAAAATAAAAAAATGGATAGAGTTTTAAGGATTCAAACTCTACTATTTTGTTTTGCACTTCATCTAATGGCTCATTTTGAAATAGTGCTACTTGATCTTCTTTGTCATATATATTGATATTTAGTGGATCTTCACCAATAAAAACTTCATATTTTTTGTTTGGTTGCAATAGTCTTAATTGTCCTGCTAGTAGAGGATTTTTTTTAGCCAATGCACTTAGATTCTTTTCTAATCTTGGGTTTGTTATTTCTGAATTAGACATATTTCTTCCTTGAATTTTGCGTTATGTAGATAACTAGAAGCCAAAGGCTAATAGTTATTGCAATAGTTTTAAGATGTTGTTTTGCACTTGGTTTGCTTGTGCCATTGCAAAGCTACCAGATTGTGCTAAGATATTAGTCTTAGAGAAGTTTGCTGATTCTTCTGCAAAGTCTGTATCTCTAATTTGAGATTCTGCTGATTTTACATTTACTTGAGTAACAGTTATATTGTTAATTGTTGCTACAAGTTGTTGTTGCACAGAACCTAAGTCTGCTCTAATTCTATCTAAGTGTTCTTGTGCACTTTGTGCCATATCCATAACTGCCATAGCACCTTCTAGGCTAGTTACGCCAGCACCAATACCATTTTTATTTACAAATCCAACTGCTACATTTGCATTTGCACCGATTGCAGATGCTACATTTGAATCAAACTCACCATTTACACTTCTTAGATTTACAGTGTATTGTGCTAACCCAGAGCCTTGTTGGATATTAGCAGCACCAGAGTGAAGACCTATTGTTGAGAAGTTTGTTCCAGATACTAAAATATCTCTTGCATTAAGCCTAATTAGTGTTAGTCTACCAATAATTGCATGGTCTGTTCCAGTGATACCAATGAAAGAGCCTGTACCTACAGGTGCACCAGCACTATTTACGCCATTTAAAACCTCTTCGCCATCATCTACTTGCACAGAAATTGCCCTACCATCGACGCTTGTTAGTTGCAATGCACCAGAGATACTCAAAGATGCTTGAACACCGGTTCTTTCTTTTTGTGCATTAATTGCATTTATTAGTCTTCCGTCCATATCATTTTTTTGGACATCATTTATGTCGCCTATTTTGATACCATTTATAACAAGTCCCCTAACAGTTCCACTAGCAATTGCTCCACCACCTTGACCCATAACATTCCAAGTAGCTCTAACGCCTAGTTGATCTGAGTTTTTATTGATTGCTTCTGATAATGCTCCAAGACCAGTTCCAGCAGAAGTAGAAATCTTTACAGATTCTATTGCATAATTATTTGTTCCATCCGTATTTAAGAACTTTAGTGTAACTTCACCGAGTGAGCCAGCACCACCACTAACTGCCATTTCAGCACTTGTTTCATATCTAACATGTCCTATTTTGTGAGAGTTTGTAGGTTGAATTGAAGCTTTAACCGTTGTGTTTGAGTAAGCACCAATTTGGAATTCTTTGTTTGTAAAAGCACCTGATAGCATTTGTTGTCCATTAAAGCTTGTAGTATTTGCTATATTATCAAGCTCCTCCATAAGTCTTAGAATATCACTTTGAAGTGCATTTCTTGTAGTTGTTGTTTGACCATCTTGAGCTGCTTGAGTAGCCTTAGTCTTAATTGTATCTAGAATCTTTATTTGCTCATCCATAGCTTTATCGGCAGTTTGTATCATACCGATTGCATCATTTGCATTTCTAGTAGCTTGACCTAGTGCTGCTGCTTGAGATCTTAAGCTATCAGCAATCGCCATACCAGAAGCATCGTCTGCTGCTTTATTAATTCTCAAACCAGAACTTAATTTTTCTAGCGACTCTGCCATATTTCTGTTATTTACAAGACCAGAAGTATGTGCATTTAACGCATTGACATTTGTGTAAATCCTATAACTCATTATGCATCCTTTGCAATTTAAATTTTCAAATCTGATATAAGCAATTAGTATTCCAGTTTTGTAAATTTTGCATAAATATAAAGATTTATCGTTGTTGAAGTTATTCGTGGCTATCATTATATTTTATGATCTTAAATTATAAAGGAGAGGTATTTGAAAATAGTAAAAATTGGAAGTGGTATATTGCCCAGCGATGTATATATATTGGAAAATATTGTTCAAAATAATATAAACATTACAATTGTTCCTAGTTTCTATTCCAAAGAATTTTTAAATATTCTAAATAATTTGCGGGGGGGGGGGGATTTTTGTTTTTAGTTTTGATCTAGAAGAATTAAACTATGTTGATCTACATAATCTTTCAGTAATACTTAAATCTAGTGAAAATACATATATGCCTTTATCGTATCCTAACGAATCTTTTGGGGAGAGATTGTTGTTTAAATTAGTAGATATTGATGATTTGTATAAATATAAAATAGAATATGGCTATAAAAATGGATTTTTTTCAAAAGAAATTCGAAATAGTATGCACAAGATTGGTAAAAATACTACAAAAGAGCATTATTATGAGATTCGAAAATTATATAATCTATCTAGTAATTGGAATGTTATTGGTAATGTATTTCCAAATAAATATCCAAATTTAATATACATAGGGCTTATAAATAATTGCAACGCAAGTTGTAATCATTGTCCTTGGTTTAGTAATATTCATGCCAAAGATAATGTTACTAATTATTTTACACATACTACAAAAATAGATGATTTAAAAGTTTATGAAATAATTGATTTTGCTATTAAGAGCAAGAGCAAATTAGTATTTTCAGGGCCTGGTGAGCCACTTTTAGATGAAAGAATATTTGATTTTATAAAATACGCAAAAGATGGTGGAGTGAAATATATATCTGTGCCTACAAATGGGATATTATTAGATTTAGCAACATTAAAAAAGTTAATTAATCTAGGGGTAAATGAAGTGAGTATGGGAATATATTTTTCTAATGGAAATTACAAAGATGAAAAAGCACTAGATAATATGAAATTTCAAATTTGTAAAAATTTACAATTTTTAAAAGATAATAATTTTGATATAAAATGCAAACTATTTGTATTATATGAAATTGAATTTTATAAAGAAGCATTGGATTTTATGCTTGAGATTTCTAAATTTAGAGATGACTTTTGCGTAGATTTATATAATCCAAATGATAAATATTGGGAACAAAATGGATTTAATGCTATACCAAATAAAAGACATAGCTGTGGGTTTATTAGCTCTAGTTTGTATGTTCTGCCAGATGGAAGTGTAACTAAATGCGAATTCCAAAGAGGTATGTTGGCTAGTAGGGATGTAAAATTACTTAGTTTTGGGAATATATATAGCCAAACGATAGAAAATATTTGGAATAGTAGTTTGCATAGGGATATATGCACACGGCATAAAATCGGAGATAATAAAGAAGGTATGCTTGATGTATGCAAGATATGTAAATCATCTTGGTGGAATGAAGTGTATTAAATTTAGCTATAATCTTTCCTAAAATTTTTTGGGAAAGATGTTAATGGAATTGCAAGAAGAAGAAATAATAAAGAGGCTACAAGAATCACAGAGTAAAAAAGATCTAAATAATACATGTATGTTGCTAAGAGCTTTTGGCAAGGGTTGGCAGGAGAACTTAGAAACGCCATTAAAAGAACAAATAGCACAACTATTGCAAGATAAATCTTATGAGATAATTTTTAAAGGTGGTGATGTACCAGATAGGACTATTTTATGGGCTTATGGTATTTTTGATTGTGCGAGAGACGATGAGCGGTTTTTAAGTTATGTTGATTTTTGCAAACCTTATATTAGAGATACTTCTTTATCTTATTATGAAAGATTGTTATTTATTGACTATGCAAGTGTCGCTATTATGCTTAGTGGAGATAGAGAAGGGGCTGTTAAATTTTTCTTAGAAAACATAATGTTTTTAACTTTAAATGATTATTATATTGCTGATTTGAATGATTTTGTTCTTACATTTTTGTATTACTATTATATACCTATTGAGTGGATTTTGGAGATTCAAAGGAAGAATCTAAGTGATGAAGTGTATTTTAGCCTTGATAATACAACAAGGAGAAGTATATTTTTATGGTCTATGCACTGCTTTTGGAACACTAGACATTATTTTAATAACCTGAAATGGATTGATAATTATGAAGTATGGTTAAATGTGTTAAGAGAGCTACTAAAAAGAGGTGAGCTTGATGAGGCTATGTATGTTGAGTTTTACATCTATCATATTTATGGAAATTCATCACAATATGCAAAAATGTGGGAAAAATATAATAATGATGTAGTAAAGTTAGTAGAGCATTATTTTGTGGAATTTGGCAAGACATTGAGACAATGTAAGAAAGAGATAAGCAAAAATGGCAAAATAAAAATAGCACTTCTAAAAGATAGGGTTGTGCTAAATTCTCCTACAAAGGTTGATTATTCATTTTGCAAGGCATTAATGGAAAATGAAGAATTTAGTAAAAAGTATGAAATTAATATATATTCTCTAGCGTATATACAAAAAAGTGATGATGACCCAAAAGTTATGCAGGACTTTAATGTTATAGGGGCACACGCACTAAGCCCTGCATATCCGTTAATAAAGGAGCATAGCTATTATGTATCTCATTTACAGAAGGCATTAAAAATAAGAGATTCAATAATTAATGATGATATAGATGTGATAATTACTGAAGGAACTAATGATGCATCTGATTTTATTCTAGCTACAAGAAGTGCTCCTTTGCAAATTTTTTGGAGTCATGGGAATGGATACTATGATATAGAGGGTATTGATAAGAGAATAAGTCATTTCTCTCCTGAATCTCCATATAAAATAGAGCAAGTCCATGTGCCTATGGATAGAGATAAATTCTACAATCCCCAAATTGATGAAAGTCTAATAATAAAAGAAAAAGCAAAATATCCTATAAAAAACGATACCGTTGTGCTTGGTGTTATTGGTAGGCTTGTAAAAGTTGATAGTGATGAGTATTTGGAGACTATAGCAAAGATTCTAAAAGAAAATCAAAATACTATTTTCATTGCTGCTGGAAATGGAAATGAACCTGATATTAGAAAAAAGGTTGAAGCATTAGGAGTTAGTGATAGATTTTTTATGCCCGGCTTTGTTAATCCTCATGTGTATGGACATATAATTGATATATTCTGTAATACATTCCCTTTGGATCAAGGTGAGAGTTTTTCTGAGTTTTTAGCAAAAAGGGGTGCATTTTTGAATCTGCTAAATAGAGAATGCACATTTAGTGGAAAGTTAAGAGAATTAAAACTTGGTAAAAAAGTATTAGTATATTGTGATAACTTAGAAGAGTTTAAGCCAAATGTTTGCGGGTTTGATGAATTTATAAAGACGGATTGTATTTTTGTTACAAACAAGAAATTAAAAGTGTGTGATGATATAAGAGATAGAGTGTATGTGGCTGATATTAGCAATGAAGATATGGAACTTTTGGGTGATTATAAGATTCATGTAGTGGGTGATTGTTTTGAGCATTTAGGTGGGAATTTTGTCTGCGAAAAAGAGCTTATATGGTGTGTATATCACGCAAAGAATCTTAGATGGTGGAAAGAAATGGCAGATAATATACAAGAATATTATATAGATGGTAGTTATATTGGTTGGTGTTGCAGTGCGTTTAGTAAGGAGCAATATATAAAAAAGGCAAAATTTTTAATAGAAAACAAAAAGGCAAGAGATAAACTTGGGGAATTTTATGGAAAACATGGAGTGTTGCAAACAAACAAATTCCAGCAAGAATTAATTAAAAAATTCACACAAATAATTAGAGGCTAGAATTATGGAGCTAACAAAAATTATTTATGATATAGAAACTTTAGATAATGAAGGATTTATAAAGCTTTGCTATTTTATTAGAGATGGTGGGGAGCTAGAGGAGCAAGTAAGGTTTCAAATAGCAGAAGCCTTACAAAAGAGGGCGTTACTCGAGTTGCAAAACAACAATACAGTGGAGTTTAATTTATTTTGGAGCTATGGTGTATGTCGTGGTATAAAGAAAAATAAACTATTTAAATCATATATCCAAAAATATAAAAAAGCACACGCACATACCAATATAGATAAGCTACAAAATTTGATTTCTATTACTATCTTAGAGATTCTAAGTGGTAATGGAGAGGTTGCTTTAGAATCCTTTGCAAAAGAGTTAATGCTAGTTAAAATTGATAATAGTGTTTCTAATTTGCTTTTGTTTGTTTGTGAATTTTTCACTTGTAATAAGATACCTATAGAAGTATTTCTGAGAATCCTAAAAGAAACGCTAGGAGAATTTTCTAAGCTTAATAATGAAGAAAAGAGGAGTGTATTAAACTGGACATTGCAGTGCTTTTGGAATGTAGGACATTATATTGCTCATAGATCTTGGCTAGATATATACCCTATGATGAAAAGCATCCTTAGTAAAGCTCTAAAAGATTCCAATCTTGCTTTATCGTTGTATTTGGAATTTATTATTTATCACATCTATGGAAACTTAGCCACTTGTGGTGATGATTGGAAAAAATATAATGATGAAATAACAAAATTAACAGAATTTTATTATAAGCAATATGCAAAAAATCTAATCCCATGTAAAAAACAAAAAGCTAAGAATGGGAAAATAAAAGTAGCTCTAATAAAGGATAGAATTGTATCTAACTCACCAAATAATGTAGAGTATTCTTTTATAAAGGCATTGTTAGCCCATAAA
This sequence comes from Helicobacter sp. WB40, assembly GCF_027859275.1. NCBI lineage: Bacteria > Pseudomonadati > Campylobacterota > Epsilonproteobacteria > Campylobacterales > Helicobacteraceae > Helicobacter > Helicobacter sp. WB40. The sequence goes on from NZ_JAQHXS010000006.1 coordinate 34,026, forward strand.
GATATAGCTGATAATTATGAATTTAATATTATCTCTCTATCATATATTGAGAAAAGTCAAGATTCTTTAGAGTGTATGCAGGAGTATTGTAAACTTGGCGTTGATGTATATCTGCCAAGCGCATCTGTTGTGAATGACGATATATGTTACCACTCTCATCTGCAAAAGGTACTAAAAATAAGAGAGAGTATTTTAGATATAGGAATAGATATAGCTATATTTGATAATAATCTTCCTATATCTAGCTTTTTGCTAATTAGTAGATGCGCTCCTTTGCAGCTCTTTTGGAGTCACGGGAATGGATATTATGATATAGAAGGCATTGATAAGAGAATGAGCCATTTCTTGCCAGAAAGCCCTTATAAAATCAATTGGATAAGAGTGCCTATGGATATGGAGAAATTCTATAATCCAAAAGTAAATGAGGAACTAATAGTTGCAGAGAGGTTAAAATATCCAATTAAGAAAAATACGATAGTTCTTGGTGTTATTGGTAGGCTTGTAAAAGTTGATAGTGATGAGTATTTGGAGACTATAGCAAAGATTCTAAAAGAAAATCAAAATACTATTTTCATTGCTGCTGGAAATGGAAATGAACCTGATATTAGAAAAAAGGTTGAAGCATTAGGAGTTAGTGATAGATTTTTTATGCCCGGCTTTGTTAATCCTCATGTGTATGGACATATAATTGATATATTCTGTGATACATTCCCTCTAGGACAAGGAGAGAGCTTGGATGAGTTTTTAGCTAAGAAGGGCGTATCTGTAAGCTATGAAAAAAGAGAGTATCAAGGACCAATAGAATTAAAAGAGCTAAAATATGGTGATAAAAGCTTGGTATGGGTTGAGAATTTAGAAGAGCTAACACCAGAGGTTGCAGGATTTAGTGAATTATTAGAATCTACTAAGGAAGATTATGAATATGGGCAAATAATCTTTATCTACAATAAAAAGGGAATAAAGATTCATAAAGATATAAAGCCGTATTCAATGTATGTAAAAGTAGGTACCAAAGATATGCTGACTTTTGCTGATTTTACATTGAAAGTTGAAAATGGTGGTTTTACATATATTAAAGGTTATCGTTTGCTTCCTAAGAATATTCCACTAAGTATTGGATATGCACAAAATTTAACATTGCAACAACAAAAAGGCTTTAGAGAAATTGCTAAGAAATATTATGATGTAGAAATTTTTGGTCAAGGATATACTAAAGAGCAGTATATAGAACTAGTTAGCACATTAGTAGCAAATAAAAAAATATACAAAAGAAGAGGCGAGAGAACTAAAAAAATAAAAGAAATTTATTATAATTTCGCACTAAAAGAATGCAAAAAAGGATTTTTAGAGGTGATAAATTGCAAATAGAAAACATTTATATTCCGCCACACTATAACTATATAGCTTTATTTTTAACGCTTGGGTGTAACCTATCTTGTTCTTATTGTATAAACTTAAATGAAGAGGGTTCATCTAGAAGTTCTGTTAGCAAAAAACAAATAAAACCACATGAGTGGATAGAGTTTATAAACAAAATAAAACTGCTTGATGAAAATGGCAAAGAAAGAGAAGATATACCGCTTACATTTCAAGGTGGTGAGCCTACTATGTATAAAGGATTCTATGAAGTTGTAAATGGAATAGATTCGCATTTCAAGCTTGATTTGCTAACAAATTTTATGTTTGATGTTGATGAATTTATCTCTAAAGTTAATTCTTCTAAATTTACAAGAGATGCAAAATATGCTGCAATTAGAGTTAGCTATCATCCTGGGCAAAATGATATAGATGATTTGATTATTAAGCATCACAAAATGCGTGATGCTGGATTTTATGTTGGAATCTATTCTGTTGCTACACCACAAAATCTAGAACATATAAAGGAGATTGAATTTAAGTGTAAAAATGAAGGCATTGATTTTAGGGTTAAAGAATATCTAGGCTTTGATGGCAAAGAATGGCATGGAACATATAAATATAAAGATGCAATAAGCCAAAAGATAGAGAAATATTGTGAGTGTAAAACCACAGAATTAATTGTTGGGCCTAATGGAAGTGTGTATAGATGTCATTCTGATTTGTATGAAAATAGAACACCTATTGGAAGTATTTTGGATTCTAGATTTAAAATAGAAGATATTTATCGTCCTTGCTATGTTTATGGACATTGTAATCCTTGTGATATTAAGGTTAAGACAAATAGATTCCAAGAGTTTGGTCATACTTCAGTGAGTATAAAAAATATTAGAGAACTAAAAGATAATGAAAGAGAAGCATTAAATAGAGGGAATTTTGGAATATGAATGATGTATTTAGAATAGATTCTCACAAGTTATTATTTCACCCTATGCGTGTATCAAAATGGTTTGAATCCTTTGGGGAATGGGAGAAGGAAAAAGAAATATATCCAATATATGTGGAAGTCTCTCCCTATGGAGCATGTAACCATAGATGCACATTTTGTGGTGTGGATTATATGGGCTATAAAAACATAAAAATAGACCTTGAAATTTATAAAAAAACAATACAAGAAATGGGAACTCTCGGAGTAAAAAGTGTGATGTTTGCAGGTGAGGGTGAACCATTATTGCATAGAGATTTGGATTTAATGATAGAAGCTACAAATAATGCAGGAGTTGATGTTGGAATTACTACAAACTTTGTCCCTTTAAAAAAAGAAAAATTAGAAAGAATTTTAAAAAACACAACTTGGATAAAAGCTAGTATTAATGCAGGAAATGCAGAATCTTATGCAAAGATTCATAGAACTAAAGAAGATGACTTTTATAAAGCTTTGGATAATTTAAAAGAAGCATTAAAAGCAAGAGAGCAAACAAAAAGTAATTGCACAATAGGTGTGCAAATGTTGCTTCTACCACAAAATTATAAAAGTACAATAGAGTTTGCACTTACGCTAAAAGAAGTTGGAGTTGATTATTTGGTTGTTAAGCCATATTCTCAACATCTCTTTAGCAAAACTAGAGAATATGAAGGATTAGATTATAAGGAATATTTATTTTTAGAAAAGAGTTTAAAGGATATTACTAGTGATAAATTTTCGATTATTTTTAGAGCAGATACGATGAGAAAGCTAGATGGAAATAGAGATTCTTATAAAAAGTGCTATTCTACACCGTATTTTTGGGGATATATAAGTGCTAATGGTGATGTGTATGGTTGTAGTTGCTATTTAAGCGATGAGCGATTTTCCTATGGAAATATCAATAAAAGTAGCTTTAAAGAAATTTGGCAAAGCCAAAAGAGAAGAGAAAATATAGCATTCATTCAAAATGAGCTTGATATTAAAAAGTGTAGAGTAAATTGTAGAATGGATTCTATTAATAGATATTTGTGGGAGTTAAAACACCCAAATTCTCATGTAAATTTTATATAGGAATTATTTTGAAAAACTTTATTTTAGATTCACATAAATTGCATTACCACTTACAAAGAGTAGCGGAGTTTGAAAAAAGAGGAGATTGTTATCCGATATATATGGAAGTTTCTCCTGTTGGGCTTTGTAATCATAGATGTATTTTTTGTGCTTATGATTATATTGATTATCCAAATAGACATTTGGATAAGGATAGGTTTTTAAGCTTTTTAGATGAGGCTTCATCTTTGGGGATAAAAAGCATCCTTTATGCAGGAGAAGGAGAGCCACTAATCCATAAAAATATTGCAGAGTTTGTAGAAAAAAGCAAAGAAGTTGGAATTGATTGTGGAATGTTTAGCAATGGAGAGCTATTAAGTGAGAAATTAGTGCAAAAACTATTGCCTAATTTGACATTTTTGCGTTTTAGTTTCAATGGTGGAGATGCACAAACTTATGCAAAAATTCATAAGCCAAGTAAGCGTAATACCTATGCGTGGGGGGGGGCATTTTTAATGGATAAAGTGCTAAAAAATATCGAATATGCTACATCTTTTAGAAATAAAGAAAAGTTAGAAGTTGATTTAGGTTCTCAGTTTGTGCTTTTAAAGGAAAATAAGGATTCTTTAATTTCTGCTATTTCTAATTTAAAAAATGCTGGAGTTGATTTTGTTTCTGTGAAACCTTTTGTGTTTCAAAATGAAGAGCAAAAATATGATAAGAATAATGGTTTTATATTACTTGATGAGATAAGAGATTTAATAAAAGAAGCAAAGAGTTATGAAGATTCAAACTTTAGTGTTATTTTTAGGGAGAATGCTTTTTTAAATAAGGAAAAAGAAAGAAATTATTCACATTGCTATGGTTGTAATTTTATTACAACACTAAATTCTGCTGGAGATATTGCAACTTGCCTTCCTTATTGGGATAAAGAGGAGTTTGTGTATGGAAATATTTACAAAGAAAGTTTTTATGAAATATGGAATGGAGAAAAAAGAAAAAAAATAAAAAGATTCTTAGAAAATGATCTAAATTGTAAGAAATGTCCTACAAATTGTCGTCCAAATGCTATTAATGAGTTTTTGGACGATATTTTAAATAAAGATGTAAAGCATAAAAATTTCATATAGGAGTCAGTTTTGGATAAAGTTACTAAGGGAAAATATTTTAATAGAATTGTAAAAGAATACGATGAAGGTCAAGTTGCTCAAATGGGGTATATGAGCTCTTATGCTTATTTTAAGCAACCAATTAGACTTGCATTAGCTGTAGCTAGATATAAGTTTGTATCTAAAATGTTCAGTGGATATGATAAGGTTTTAGAGCTTGGTTGTGCGGATGTATTTTATTTTGCGATAGTAGCTGATACGGTTGGTCATTTGGTAGCTAGTGATTATGATCCAGTTTTTATTGATCAAGCAAAACAATTAAACCGCCCAGAAAATATGACACTAACTGCACTTGATTTATCTCAAATGCAAGATGAATTTGGAGCTTTTGATGGAATTTATGCATTAGATGTGTTAGAACATATTCCAAAAGAAAGCGAAGATATGTTTATGAGAAATATACTATCTAGTTTAAAACCGCTAGATTCTGCGGGGGGGGGGGGGTAATTTGATACTTGGTATCCCTTCATTAGAAAGTCAAGTATATGCAAGTGAGGGTTCAAAAGCTGAACATGTAAATTGTAAGAGTGGCGAGGAGTTTAAGGAGTTTTGCAAAAAGTATTTTCATTCTGTGTTTGTCTTTAGCATGAATGATGAGGTTGTGCATACTGGGTTTTATCCTATGGTACATTATCTTTTTGCATTATGTGTTTGTCCTAGAAAAGGTAATATATGACAGATATCGCAAAAGAAATAAGAAAAACACTATTAAAATTAGCAAATCAAGCAAGAGGTCCTCATATAGGTTCTGCTTTAGGCTGTGTAGATATTTTTAGTGCTTTGTATTTTAAGGTCTTAAGATTAGACCCTTATGAAAGCAGAGATATATTTTTACTCTCAAAAGCACACTCTGCTATGAGTTTATATTCTACGCTTTATCACAAAGGATTAATGAGCGAAGAAATGCTTTTTTCTTATTATCAAAATGGAGGCACACTTCCAGCGCATACAGATAGAAATACGCATAAATACATAGAAATATCAGCAGGTAGCCTAGGACATGCACTGCCTATGGCTATTGGAATGGCTATGGCTTTTAAAAAAGATAAACAAGATAGAAATATTTATGTTCTAATGGGTGATGGTGAAATTCAAGAAGGAAGCATTTGGGAAGCACTTATGCTTGGGGCAAAGTTAAAGCTAAATAATATTGTTGCATTAATTGATAGAAATGATTTGCAAGGCTATGGTAGGGCTAGTGAGTTACTAGATTATGAACCGCTAGAGGATAAGTTTAGGGCATTTGGTTGGGATTGTGTGCGTGTAGATGGGCATTGTGAAGATTCTATTATACAAGCTATAAATCTCAAAAAAGATAAGCCTTTATGTGTGATATGTGATACTACTAAGGGTAAGGGCGTTAGCTTCATGGAAGATAGGCTAGAGTGGCATTATTATTTGGTTACTGATGAAATTTATGCTAGAGCATTAGAGGAGCTAAAATGAGAAATACAATTGCTTCATGTATTATTGAGGTAGCAAAAAAAGATTCTAATGTTTTTTTAATTAGTGGTGATGCTGGGCTTGGTGTATGGGATAGTTTTAAAGAAGAATATAAAGAACAATATATAAATCCAGGGATTAATGAATCTTTGTGTGTAAGTATGGCTGCTGGTCTTGCTATGCAAGGGAAGAGGGCTATTTATTACAATATTGCCCCGTTTGTGATTATGCGTCCTTATGAGCAAGTTAGGCTTGATATTTGCTATCAAGAACTACCTGTGATCTTGGTGGGTACTGGAAGTGGTCTTACTTATATGCCAAGTGGAATGACACATTATGCGCTAGAAGATATAGGCTTAGCTTTAAGTATGCCAAATTTAGATATTTTTTCCCCATGTGATCCGCTTGAGGTTAGAGCTTGTTTTGAATATGCATATAAAGGTAGTAAGCCAAGCTATATAAGAATCCCAAAAGCAGGTGAGCCAAACTTACACAAAAGTGAAATTACTGATATTTCAAAATTGCAGTTTTTGCTAAAAAATAATAGTGAAATTTTAATCCTCTCTCATAGCTCCATAGCACAAGAAGCACTAAGAGCAGGTGAGATTCTAGGTTGTGATGTGGCTACCAAGCCATTTATAAATAGCTTTGAATTTAATTTAGAGGCTTATAAATATATTTTCGTAGTAGAAGAGCATTTTAGTTATGGTGGCTTAGGGACATTTTTGAAAAATTACACAAATGCAAAGATTGAGATTCTAGCAGTAAGTAATAAATATGTGCATTTAATAGGGAATTGCGATTATGGAAGAGAATATTTTGGTATAGATTCTAAAGGAATAGTAAAATCCATAAAAGAAAGGCTTTAAATGGGAAGAATGCTAAATATTTTTACAAAATTACACAAAAAGACTGCTAGAGATTATGTAGCAAGAATGATGGATTCTAAAATAGAATGTATGGAAGTAGCAAAGAGATATGATGAATCCTTTTGGGATGGAGATAGAAGATATGGCTATGGCGGATATAAGTATGATGGTAGATGGGAGGTTGTGGCTAGGGATTTAATAGAAATTTATAAGCTGGATAATAATAGTAAGATTTTAGATGTGGGTTGTGGTAAGGCGTTTTTACTCTATGAGATAAAAAAGATGCTTCCAAATTGTGAGGTTGTGGGGTTTGATATTTCAGAATATGCAATAAACAACGCAAAAGAAGAAGTGAAAAACAATCTTTTTAAATTTAGTGCTAAAGATCCATTTCCATTTGGAGATAAGGAGTTTGATTTGGTTATTTCGCTAGGGGCTTTACACAACCTTTCTGTATATCATTTAAAAAATGCCTTTAGTGAAATGGAGAGGATTGCACAAGATTCTTATTTTTTGGTTGAATCTTATAGGAATAATAAAGAGCTTTTTAATTTGCAGTGTTGGGCATTAACTTGTGATAGCTTTTTTTCTCCTAGTGAGTGGATATGGCTTATGGGTGAGTTTGGCTATAGGGGCGATTATGAGTTTATATATTTTGAATAGGAGAAATTATGCAATATAAAATGAGTGATAGAATAATGCCAAATCAAGAACCACTTTTGGAGTATTATAAAGAAGATAAAGAATCGTTAAATGATAGAATTTTTGCAACTTGTTTAAAATACTCTAAAATAGACAATAGAGATTCTAGTTTTAAGTTTCATAAAGACTTCCCAGAGCAACAATACATGGGTACAGATCCAATAGTTAGAAAATTTCAGAGCATTTTAATATCTCAAATACAAGCTAAAAAAGTGCTAGAAATTGGGACATTTGTAGGAATGGGAACTATAAATTTAGCTAGAAGCGTTGGTGAGAGTGGAAGTGTAACTACTATTGAAAAATTTAGTGAGTTTGCAAATATTGCTAAAGAAAATTTTAAACAAGCAGGATTAGATAATATTACACTCTTAGAAGGCGATGCGTTTGAAATCATACAATATCTAACCTCTGAGAGAGGGGGGGGGGGGGATTATATGACTTTATCTTCTTAGATGGAAATAAAGAGCATTATTTTGATTATTTTAATATGCTTTTTCCTAGATTGAGGGTTGGTGGTATTTTGATGATTGATGATGGATTTTTTGTCGGAGATATCTTAAATGATGAACCACAAACGCAAAAAGGTAAAGGTGTTAAGAAATTTTTAGAATCTCTTTTAAAAAGAGATGATGTAAATTCTTTGTTGCTTCCGCTTGGTGCTGGAAGTTGCATTGTTACAAAGCTTAGGAGTTAAATTGGGATTATTATATACAAAATATAAAGTATTTCATTATAAAGATAAAATAGATTCGTTGCCAAAAGATAAGGAGATAACCCCTCCTGTGCATATAAGGATAAAGCCTACTAATGCATGCAATCATGATTGTTGGTATTGTGCTTATAAGGTATCTAATTTACAACTTGGTAAGGATATGGTTGAGAGGGATTATATACCAGAAGATAAAATGCTAGAAATAATTGATGATTGTGAGAGCATGGGTGTTAAGTCTATAACATTTAGCGGTGGTGGGGAGCCATTAGTTTATAAATATATGAAAAGCACACTACAAAGACTTGCAAAGAGCAATATTGCTTTTGCTACACTTACAAATGGTGCAAAGTTAAATGGAGAAATAGCAGAGATTTTTGCGCATAATGGAACTTGGGTTAGAGTCAGTATGGACGGCTTTAGCAATGAAAGTTATAAGAAATTTCGTGGCGTTGGGAAGGCAGAGTTTGATAAAATTATTAAAAATATGGACGATTTTAAGAAACTTGGTGGAAGTTGCTATCTTGGTGTTAGCTATATTGTTGGAGCTGAAAATTATAAAGAAATTTATAATATGGCAAAAATTTTAAGTGATATTGGTGTGGATTCTATGAAAATATCCCCTACAATTACAAGCAATGATGGAGAAGAGACAAACAAATATCATAAAGAGTTTTATGAGAGTGCTAAAGAGCAAATACAAAAGGCAAAAGAATCTTTTGGTAAAGATTTGGAGATTTATGATTCATATCATTATCAGCTAGGTAGCTTTGAGAAAGACTATAATTGGTGTCCTTATTCTCAAGTGCTAATGGTTATTGGTGCGGATTTAAATATTTATCCTTGTCAAGATAAGGCTTATAATTTAGATGAAGCATTGCTTGGAAGTATTAAAGATATATCTTTTAAAGAGTGGTGGTTTAATAATAAAGAGGCATTTTTTAAGGTTGATCCAACTTGTGTGTGTAATCATCATTGTGTAGCACATGAGAAAAATAAAATGATTTTAGAATATTTAAATGCTGATAAGAAGCATTTGGGTTTTGTGTAGGAAATGGTATGATAAATGAAGAATATATATTGAATAAAATCTCTGCGGGGGGGGGGGGCGAAATCTATCCTCTTTTAGCGTATTTCCTGAATATTTGCAAATTGAAACCACAAATGATTGCACCGCTAGATGTGTAATGTGTGGTATCAATGAATGGAAAAAGAAAATAAGTGGTAAGTTTATGAGCGATTCTTTGTTTTTTAAAATTGCTAATGAGGTTTTAGAAAATAAAGATTTTGTAAAAAAGGTTGCGTTGTATCTTGGCAATGAGCCACTGCTTGATAAAAAGCTCGAAGAAAAGATTTTGTTTTTTAGAAATGGTGGAATAAATGTAAATTTCTCTACCAATGCTTCTTTGATGAATAAAAGCCGTGCTGTTTCTATATTAGAGAGCGGAGTAAATCATGTTAATTTCTCTTTTGATGGGCTTGATAAGCAATATTATGAATCCATGAGAAAAGGATTAAGTTTTATAGAAGTTCTTGGAAATGTGCTAGAATTTATAAATTTAAGAAATTTAAAGCATTATAAAACACAAGTTAGAATTAGTATTATTAAAAATATAAATTATATTGACGATATTCCTAATATTGTTGATTTTTGGAAGAGATTTTTGGATTTTCAAAATGGTGATAGCATAAGGATTGATGAGTTATCTATAGATTTACAACAAAGTGGTAAAATTGCACATGATATAGAATATGATAAAGAGCAACAAAGAATTTATAATGCAAAAAATAAGCCTTGCTATACCTTGTGGAATACAATGGGGATAAAGGCAGATGGTAGCATTGCTTTGTGTTGTATTGATCAGTGTAGAGTTTATAAATTAGGAAATTTGAATGAAACAAGCATAAAAGAAAACTGGCAAAATAATAAAATTAGAGAATCTTTTAAGGCGATTCATATAAAAAGTGGTCGAGGTGGAATTGAGTTTTGCAAAAATTGTATAGCATGGATTAACTAAGGAGTAAAAATGACAAATAAAGAATTTATATTAAACCGCATTACCGCTACGGGGGGGGGGGATTTATTAGATGATTTCCTCTCTTTTCCTAGATATGTGCAAATAGAGACAATACAGAATTGTAATGCTAGATGTGTAATGTGTGGAATAAATGAATGACATAGAGAGACAAACAAAATGAGTGATTCTTTATTTTTGAAGGTTTCCAACGAACTTTTTGAATATAAAGATGTGATTCAAAGGGTTAGCGTCTTTTTGGGTGGAGAGCCACTGCTAGATAAAAAGTTGGCAGAGAAGATTTCTATTTTGAAAAATGGTGGCATTAAAAATGTATTTTTTACCACTAATGCTTCTTTGATGGTTAAAGATAGAGTATTGGAGATTTTAGAGAGTGGTATTACACAGATTGATATCTCGCTTGATAGTCTTAAAAAGGAAATCTATGAAAAGATTCGTGTTGGGTTAAAATTTGATGAAGTAATAAATAATGTCTTAGGTTTGATAGAGTTAAGAAATAGTGGTAATTTTGATACTAGAATAAGGATAAGAATTACCCAAATGGATTGTAATGCAAATGAAATAGAAGATTTTCGAAAGTTTTTTAAAGATAATTTTAAAGAAGGCGATAGCGTGTATTCTAAAAATCTAAATACATTTTTCATGGAAGGTGAGCTAAAAGATGATGTGAAGCAATTTACAGGGTTTAGTAAATATAAAAGTGATGAGTTTATATATCCTAAACTTCCATGTTATACACTATGGAATACCATGATAATATTAAGTGATGGCAGGGTTGGATTGTGCTGTGTAGATATGGGTAGAAATGTTATCTTAGGCGATTTGCGTAAAAATACTATAAAAGAGGTGTGGCAAGGAGAATCTTATAAGAAAATAAGAGAGATTCATCTGAAAGATGGTAGAGGTGCAATGAAAGAATGCACAAATTGTGCAACTTGGATATAAGGAGAAATATGAAAACAATAATAGTAAATTTTAAAAATAAGACAGGTGTAAATAGCGTTATCGATACTCTAAATTTAGATAAAAGTTTAAATTTAGAAGAATTTTGTGTAAATGAGTTTTTTGGTGATTTTAAGATGGCTATTGATGAGCTAAGAGAATGTCAAAATTCTCTGCGGGGGTGGGGCAATTGATAGCCTTTAATTATCCATTATTAGAAGCAGAAGAGCAAAAAGTGTGTGAAAAATTTTTCAATGATTGCTTAAAGAGTGAAGATAATTTATATTACTATCCAAAACCAAATGAATATGTTGAAGTAGATGACTTTGCTTTCTTTTGTTTAAAAAAAGATTTAACACTAGATGATTATTATATTGAATCTCTTTATAGGAATAATCTATTAGATGTGAGTTTAAGAAATAAGATTCACCCTATTTTAAGGGAGATTTTGGGCATAGATTCCAAGGTGTATAAGAAAGTTATTTTTAAAGAATCTAGAAAGCTTTTTAATCTTTCATATTCTTTTAAGCCTTATGATATCAATAAAGATATACTAACAAGAGATCTAACAAAGAATCTAAGATATTTTTATAAAGCACCAGAGACAATAGGAATCCAGCTAAACAATACTTGCAATCTTTCTTGCATTATGTGCCATTACCATTCTCCAGTGTATAAGCCAACTCAAAGTACAGAATTTTTTAAAAGTCCTATTAAACTAGATTCACAAGTGGTAAAAGACGCTATCCTCTATGCTTCAAAAAATGGTTGTGTGGTCGATTTTACAGGACCGGGAGAGGTGCTATTAGATGATAGGATTTATGATTTTATAAAGTTTGCTAGAGATAGTGGAGTGAAGAGAGTTGGATTTACAAGTAATGCTACTTTATTAACAAAAGATAGAAGCAAAAAGTTAATAGATAGTCAGATTTCATATATACGATTTAGCATAGATGGAGCTAATGAGAAAACATATAAAGAGATTCGTGGTGCTAGTTTAAAAAAGGTGGAAGAAAATGTAAGAGAGTTCATAAGATATGCTCAAGTTTCTAGAAGCAATGTTGAAATTAACTTAAATTGTGTGCTTGTGGAATCTAAGGGCGTTAAAAATGAAATGGACTTATTTATGGAGAAGTGGAAAGAATATTTACCATATATTAATTATGTAAATTTTTCTAATGAAATGTTTTTAGATGAGAAAGGATTTCATAAAGAAAAAATGCCAGAAAATAGATATGTATGTCATTGGCCATTTTTTAATGGAATGTATATAGCACCAAATGGTAAGGTTAGTATTTGTTGTGCCATGCAGGCTACTTATGGCAGAAGCGAAGTGAGTGTTGGAGATGTATATAAAGATACTTTAGAAGAAATATGGAATGGAAAAACCTTAAATGCCTTAAGAAAAGAATGCCTTACACAAAAATATGAGAAGTTTAAAATTTGTCAAAGTTGTATTGAATGGGCAAATAATAGAATGGAAGATGATGGAAGTGGTAGAAATAATGGGATTGTCCATCGTAAATAAGGAGTAGATATGAATGAATTTGTAGAATATTATACTAAGCATAAAATTTCACCAGTAGCACAAGATATAAGCGATCTTAATTTGCACATAAAACGAAGGCTTAGATTATATTCTGCTTTAGGTATTAGCGGAGTTTTGTTTAAAGGTGCAAAGATATTAGAAGCAGGAGCAGGAAGTGGATATAATACTCTAGTCTTTTTGCTTCTTGGAGCTAAGGTAGATATAGTAGAGCCAAATGAGACTGGTAGAATAAAAATGCAAGAGCTTTTTAATAAATATTGTATAGATGAAGAACTATATCAGATTCATGCTTGTTGTATTGAAGATTTTAAAAGTGATGTTGAGTATGATTTTATTATTGCAGAGGGATTTTTGCCTGCATTTCCTAAAGAATATAGAAGCAAGATTGCAAAAGGATTATTGGAACATTTAAGTGATAAAAGCACACTTGTTACAACAACAATTTGCGAATTTTCTTACTTCTTTGAATACCTAAGAATCTTACTCAGCTTTGTATTGCAAGAATCTTATCAAATTTCAAAATTTGATGATTTGGTTGATATTTTTTGTGTAGCATTTAAAAGCCATCTAAATTCTTTAACTCACGCATCTCGTCCCATAGAAGAATGGGTCAAAGATACATTACCAAACCCAACTACAGAGCATTTTTCATATAGTCTAAAAGATTGTATTGTGGAGTTATCAAGTATTTATAAAATTCTCTGCGGGGGGGGGGGGCGATATTTGCACTATTGGTACGAATCCTTGTCTTATTCCAAATCTTAGTTGGTATAAAGATATGGATTATTCATATAAAGACACAATTAAAGATGAATTCTATAGAAAGCGACATATTTTGTTGTGCCATAAATTCAAAGATAGTATAAGAGATGAGAGATTAAATATGGAACTAGAAAAGGATATTTTGGATTTTAGAGATGAGCTTTTAAAATATAGAGAAAGCAGAAGTGAGGATATTTTAGATTCAATAATTATAAAATTAGAAGTAATAGAGACTAAAAATAGAGATTTAGGAGAGTTTTTCTCTCAAAGTCTAAAAGAATGTATAGAGCTTCTAAGAAAGAAAAATATCACAAAAGAAGAAGTTAGAGATATGAAATATTTTGCTTGTGCTTGGGGAAGAGGACAGCAGTATATTAGTTTTTGTAAAGATGATTTTAAGATTTAAAGGAATGATATGAAGTGCTTAATTTGTAATGGAGAGCTAGAAGAACTTGTAGCTAATTTAAAAGGAAATATATCAGCATATCCAAGTGGTGGTGTGTATGATTTTAGCCTTTGTATATGTAAGTCTTGCTCTTTGGTGCAAAAATACATTACAAAAGAGTATGAATCTTTGTTAGATGATGTGTATAAAAATCATTATACTTTCTTTAGCAATGAGCAAAATACGCTAAAAGGTGGAGAGGAAGAGAGGGGCAGATTAGAGATAGAATCTGTAGCGAATAAAGATGGGTTTTCTTGGCTTGATTATGGTTGTGGTGGAGGACATTTTATAAGGCTTTTAAATAAAATCCGACCAAATTTTAAAATTTATGGTTATGATGTAGCAGATGTAAATGTAGAAAAATTTAAAGATTGTAAGATTGAAAGACTATTTTTTGGTGGTGAAAAGATAGATAAAAAGTTTGATTATATTAGTCTAAATATGGTACTAGAGCATTTGTTTAATCCACTAGAGGTGCTAAAAAGTCTAGTATCAAATTTAAAAGAAAATGGAAAAATGCTAATTCGAATCCCTAATTTTAGATTCTTGCCTACTGATTTATATATCTATGAACACACAATGCATTTTCAAAAAAGCACAATAGATTTTTTATTAAATAAGGTAGGATTGAAGTTTGAAAAATTTATAAGTGGTATTCCAAATATCGAATATGCTTTGGTAGCAAGTAAAGATTCTAACCTCTGCGGGGGGGGGGGGGCAAAATAGATAACAACTCATTTAGTAGTAATAAATCTGAAGCGTTAGAATCAGTTAGGTTTGTAGAGTATGTAGATAAGATGATAAGAGAATGCAAGAATGAAAATATAGGAATCTTTGGAGTAAATGGCGTGGGTGCTCTTATGGCATGTAGATATAAAAAAATAAATTTTATAGTAGATGAAGATGTAGCAAGACAAAAGATGTTATTTGATGGAAGGGCGATAATTTCTCCAAAAGATGCACAAGGCGATATTTTATTAGCATTTAGAAATAAGAGCGAAACAAATAGAATCTATAAAATATTATGTGAAAAATATCCCAATAAAAGATTTATTAATTTATGTAAGGATTTTATATAATCTAAAAAAGGAAAAATATGAGTTTAATAGAGACAAAAGATGCTAAAAGCCCCACATTCTACAAAGAAGATTCAAATTTTAGTTATATAACTAATGAAGATATAGAGTTTGTAAAAAACCACTGCAAAGAAAAAAAACAAAGCACTAGAATCTGTCTGCATAGAAATGGAGAGAGTGATTTGCACAATATGTTAATCGCACATTTAAGAGGAAACTATATAAGGCCACATAAAAATCCTACAAAAAGCAAAGCATATCAGATAGTAGATGGAGATATGCGAATAATAGGTATAAATTATAATGAAGAAAAGCTATTTGATATCAATCTAGCTAATGAAAAGATTCTAAGGATAGAAAAAGATATATATCTTTTATTGCTTCCCGTAAGTGAAGTGGTGGTATTTCATGAAATAGCTTTAGGTCCATTTATAGCGTCTAATTCTCTGCGGGGGGGGGGGCAAATATATGCCTCTTTTAGCCCACAAGAAAATGATAAAGGCGGCATAAATGAGTTTGTCGCAAAATATACCAAAGGCACTTATAACTGGCTCTAGTAGAGGTATAGGACTAGCAATAGCGAAGAGACTTCATACACTAGGATATGAAGTAATTTTGGTAGCAAGAGATAAAGAAAGGTTGCAAAAGATAGAAGAATCCTTAAAGAATAGGATTCTTACTTATGCAATAGATTTAAGCTGTGATAAAAATAGCAAAGAATTTTTGGATTTTTTAGAATTTATAATTAAAAATCTACCTAGTGTTGTGATACATAATGTAGGTGGTAGGCTAGAGTGTGATAGTCAGCCACTAGATTATGAATATTTAATGAAATCAATAGATTTAAATTTGGGTGTTGCAGTATCCATAAATCATAAAATACTTCCATTTTTAAAACCAAAATCGCATTTACTTTTTATTAGCTCTGATTCTGCGCTTACAGGTAATGGCGCACCTGGTTATGTAGCTAGTAAAGCAGCACTTAATGCATATATAAAAAGTACTGTGAGAGTGAAAAATATAGCAAAGTAAAAGAGGCACAACCTTTGGGTAGATTTGACACATTAGAAGAAATATCAAGCTTTGTAGAAATGTTAATAATAAAAAACAACATGCTCACTACAGGTGAGATATTTTTACTAAATGGTGGCGTATAAAGGAGAAAGTATGTTAAAAACAAAAGAGGATATAGCAAAGAGATTGAATATTAAAAGCTATGAAGAAGTTTTGCAGTTTCCAAAGTATTTTGAGTTTGAAACAATAAATGCGTGTAATGCAAGATGTCTTATGTGCACTATAGATGAATGGGATGGAAATCCAAAAAAGGTGGTGAGTGATGAGTTGTGGCGTAAGTTTGTAGAGAATGTAAAGCCACATAAAGAATGGATAGAGAAGATTACTTTAACAAGAGATGGTGAGCCACTACTAGATACAAAAATAGCACAACGAATAAAAACCCTAAAAGAAGTTGGAATAAAAAAGGTAGTAATTGTAACTAATGCTCAAGCACTAAGCAAAAGAAAATCTCAAGAGATTCTAGAAGCTGGTATTGATGAGATATATTTTAGTGTTGATGGATATTCTAAAGAGGTATATGAAAAGATTCGTGTTGGGCTTAGCTATGAGAGGGTTTTGGAGAATATTTTGTATTTTATAGCTTTAAGAGATTCTAACTTTCCTAACACAAAGATACGATTAAGAATGATAGAGCAAAAAGAAAACAAGTTTGAGAGCGAATCTTGGTTGTTTTTTTGGAAAAGTAAGGTTGATTTAGAAAAAGGAGATATGGTATATGTGATGCCTCTTCACAGCTGGGGAAATCAGTTAAATACTGAATCAATAGATAAAGTAGAATATATGTCATCTTTTGCTTGTATATCGCCTTTTAGCTCTATGGCTATTCATTATGATGGTAAGGTTGGCATTTGTGGTGTGGATTATGGAAGCAAACATCTTTTGGGAGATTTTAGCAAAAGTAGTATAGAATACATTTGGCAAGAGGGATTTAAGAAGGCAAGAGAGCTTCATTTAAATTCTAAAAGAAACGATATTTGGTTGTGTCGTGGTTGCGATTTATGGGATAGAAATTATAAATATTAAGGAAAATTCTTGGACAAGGTAGATTTGATATTAGAATGTAGATTATGCAAGAGCAACGATTTGCAAAATATAATTACTCTAGAGAAAAATCCAATTGGTGATAGGTTCTTTTCTGATATAAATATTGCAAAAAGTATGGAGTTACATAATGTAGAGCTAATGCTTTGCAAAGAATGCGGACAGATCCAGTTAAGTGAAGTAGTAAGTCCTAGTGATATTTATACAGAAGAATATCTTTATACTTCTAGCACTTCAGTTGGATTAATAGAGCATTTTAAAAAGGGTGCTAGAGAGCTAATAGATAGATTTAATTTAAAAGAGGGTTCTTTGATTGTTGAGATAGGCAGTAATGAAGGTGCTATGTTGGAGGCTTTTAAAGAGCTTGGAATGAAAGTGCTAGGAATCGACCCTGCAATGATTGCAGCTTCTAAGGCAAAAAAGCGTGGGGTGGATACCATATGTGGGTTTTTTTCTCTAAATTTAGCTAAAGAAATAGAAGCTAACTATGGAAAAGCCAACATGGTAATCGCCAACAATGTAATCGCCAACAATGTAATCGCCAACAATGTAATCGCCAATATCCCCTTGTTGCAAGAAATAGTGCATGGCATATCGAATTTATTAGAAGATTCTGGGGTATTTGTATTTGAGACTAGCTATGCACAAAGTGTGTTAAAGAGGCATCTAATAGATACTATTTATCATGAACATATTAGTTATTTTTCTGCTAAGCCTTTGGGGAGATTCTTTGCAACTTGTGGTTTAGAGCTATTTGATGCAGAGGAGATTTGGACTAAGGGAGGGAGCTTAAGAGGGTATGTATCTAAGCCGTTGTGTTTTAAAAAAACACAACGGCTAAATGATATTATAGAAAATGAAGAATCTTTTATCTTTGCTTCTCATATTGTAGCAAATAGCACAAATTTGGAAGTTTTGTTTGATGAAATTAGCAAACTTCTAGGAGATAGAGAAGAATTTATTTTTGAGAGCTTCTATGCTAAGGCAGTTTTTGATAAAAATCTGCTAGATATGGTATTTTTGGAACATATTAATTATTTGTATCTTTTACCTTTGGTTGAGTTTTTGGAAAAAAGAGGGCTAAATTTATATGATGCAAAGCTAATTGATAGCAAGGGTGGAAGCATACAAATAAGAATCTCAAAAGATATGAGTAAAGAAAAGTCAAAAGAGCTTTTGGGATTAATGGAAAATGAGAGAGAATTTTTCAAAAAAGAAGATATTTTTACAAACTTCACAAATGGATTGGAAAAGTTTAAAGCTGAAGTTAGGAATCTTGCTTTAGAGATTAAAAAAAGACAAGGAAGTGTTGGTGTATATGGGGCTTCTGTGGGTGGAGTTATGATGGTATATCATTTGGGATTGAGTGATGTGATTGATTATTTCTTAGATGATAATGTAGTAAAGATTAATAAATACGCACCTGCTTTAGGGGTTGTCGTAAAAGATTCTAAAGCCTTAGAAAATGAAGGCATAAAAGAGTGTATAAGTGTGGCATGGAGATTTATGGAAACAATTACAAATAAACATAAAGAATTTTTAGAAAAGGGTGGTGTATTTTATTCATTAGAATTGCCAACTTTAAGTGTAAAACAATATGTAAAAGAAACTAAATCCTCTGCGGGGGGGGGGGGGCAAAATAGAGAGCTAATTCTCCTTTATCTGCTATATTTAAGGTGCAAATTTAAATATCCTCTATTTTTAGGGGGTGCTAGATGATAAGGTTTATGAATCTAGCAGTTACTGAATCTGAAAGAGATTCTCTTCTTCAAGTAATTTTACAAGTTTTTAATCATGGTATTTTTATAAATGGTCCGGAACTAACAGAATTTGAATCTGAAATTTCAAAATTGCATAACAGAAAATATGCTAATGGTGTCTGCTCAGGCAGTGGTGCTTTATTGTATGCATTAAAGGCGTTAGGCATTGGCATGGGTGATGAGGTGATTACTACTTCACTTAGTTGGATAGCTACTGCAAATGCTATTGCAAGTTCTGGTGCTACACCAATTTTTGCTGATGTAGATTCTGATTTAAACATAAATATAGAAAGTATAGAAAAATTAATAACACATAAAACAAAGGCAATTTTACCTGTGCATTATGCAGGAAGGGTTTGTAAAATAGATGAAGTATTAAAATTAGCAAAAGAAAATAACCTAAAAGTCCTTGAGGATGCTTCTCAAGCAATAGGTGCTAGTAAGAATGGAATCTTAGCGGGTAGTTTTGGTGATGTATCTGCTTTTAGTCTTAATCCTATGAAAGTGCTTGGTGCGTTGGGTGAAGCTGGGGTTGTGCTAAGTGATAATAAAGAGATAAAAGAAAGAATAGATATCCTAAGATACAATGGCACTATAAATAAAGAATCTTGTATTACAGTTAGTTTAAATGGAAGAATGGATACACTTCAAGCTAGTATTTTATTAGAGAGATTAAGAACATTTACCAATATAATAGAAAAAAGAAGAGAAATTGCATATTACTATCATAAACATTTAGAGGATGTTGTTAAGATACCTTTAGAAAATGAAGGTGAGAAAAATAGTTGGTATAGCTATACTATTATGGGGGAAGATAGAGATTATTTGCAAAAATATCTGCTAGAACATGGAATTGAGACAAAAATACAACATCCAATTTTAATGCCAGAACAAATTGCATATAAAGGTAGTAAGTGCATAATAGATAATGCACAAAAAATTGTAAAGCAAATTTTATGTATCCCTGCAAATGAGAAAATAACAAAGAATGAACAAGACTATATAATAGAGAGAATTAGGAGATTTTATGGGAAGTAACATAGTTCTTTTTGCCACAAAGAGAGTTGGGATTGAAGTTTTTCGATTCTTGCTTTCTAATAATTACCCTATTTGTTGTGTTGTTAGTAATGAATTAGAAATAGTAGAGTTTGCAAAAGATTCAAATATACCTTGTTGTCCTTTTGGTGATGTAGAAAACTTTTTAGATACTCTAGAATCTTTTTCTTGGCTTATAAATGCGTGGAGTCCGCATTATATAAAAAAGGAAATTTTAGATAAGTTTGAGCATAGATTAAATATCCATCCAAGTTATGCACCATATACTTTGGGTAATGATAATGCTGCATGGGCAATAATGGAAGAAGTTGAAAATGGTGAGATAATCGCTGGGGTTTCATTATTAGAGATGACAGAGAAGATTGATGAGGGTGGAATCTGGGCTAGAAGTAAGGTTGATGTGAGCTTTCCAATCAAAGGATATGAGTTACAAAAGTTATTAATAGATGAGTGTATAATACTTTTTTGTGAGAAGTTTAGCGATATTTATAGTGGTAAAGTAGAAGTTATGTATTTGAGCCCAATATCCAAGCATACAAGAAAAGAAACAAATGCAAAAAAGATTCTAAAGAGTAGTGATATGCTTAGTGTATATGAAGTTGTAAATAATATTTTAGCAAATGATTTTAGCCCTAATTATACGAGCATTTTAGAACATAAAAACCAAAAATACAAAATAACTATAAATTTGGAGAAAATTAATGACTAATGAAGAATATGTGCTTAGCAAAATAGATAGATTCTCTGCGGGGGGGGGGGGGATTATATAGTTCTTTTCCTAGATTTATAAAGTTAGAGACAAGTAGCAATTGCACTGCTAGGTGTCTTATGTGCGGTATAGATGAGTGGAAACGTGGTGGTGCTATTATGAAAGATGAATTGTTTTTTAAGATTGCAAATGAGATTATTTTACACAAAAATGATGTAACAAAAGTAGCACTTTTTGTTGGCAATGAGCCACTTTTGGACAAGAGCTTAGCATTTAAAATTAAAAAATTTAAAGATTCTAATATTGCTGTTAATTTCTCTACTAATGCTTCATTGTTGGATTTTAAGAAAGCAAAAGAAATTTTGGATTCTGGTCTTGATGCAATTAATTTTAGTATTGATAGCCTTGATAAAAAAGAGTATGAAAAGATTCGAAAGAATCTTATTTTTGAGAGAGTTATGGCCAATGTTATTTGTTTTTTAAAAATGAGAAATGAGAAAAATTATAAAACTAAAAATAAGGGTAAGCATTATAAAAAGCAATGCAAACAAAGAGTGTTTTGATGAGATTTATAATTTTTGGGCTAGAGTTCTTGATGTTAGTCGTGGAGATTCTATTAGGATTGATGATCTTTCATATGTATATGGAACAGATTCTAAAAAAGATACTATAGAGCAAATGCAGGGGAACATGGAAGAAATATACAAAGAAGCAAACAAAAAACCATGTTATATATTATGGAATACAATGGTAATAAAATGTGATGGCAGTGTTGCTTTATGTAATGTAGATCAGTGTAGAAATGTAATTTTGGGAGATTTAAATACACAAAGCATACAAGAAATATGGACAACATCAAAGGTAAAAGAAGCGTATAAACAAGCACATCTTAAGGGTGGAAGGGGTAGAATTAATCTATGTAAAAATTGTCTTGGGTGGCTAGAATAGATGAAAAAAATGTTTATCTTTGGTGGTAGCAAAGGTATTGGTGGAGTATTTACCAAACAAGCTTTAAACAATTGTGATGTTACCTTATTTTCTCGGACGAATCCCTATTCTTTTGATGTAAATTTTATTGAATCTGATTTTTGTAAAGATGAGTTTTATAGTACACTAAAAGAGAAATTAAAATTAAAAGATTCCAAAAAAATAGATCATTTAGTGTTCTTTCTAAAATATCGTGGAAGTGAAAGTGGTTTTGATGATTTTAGTGGTGAAATTCAAGTGGAATTAATAATGGTGAAAAATGCTTTGGATATTTTAGAAACTCATTTGAGTGATAACGCAACAATAGTCTTTGTAAGCTCTATTTGCGGGAGTCTGATAGCTAAAAATCAGCCTTTAGGATACCATGTAGCTAAGGCTGGTTTGGAGCAAATTGTTAGATTTTATGCGTTAAATTTGGCAAAAAGAGGCATAAGGGTAAATGCAGTAGCACCTTCTTTAACTCTAAAGCCAGAAAATGAGGAATTTTATAAAAATGAAGAAGAATTAAGCAATCTTTATAAAATGCTATCCCCGCTTGGTAGAATGGGTAGAAGTGAAGATGTATGTGAGGCTATTTGGTTTTTGTTAAAAAGTAGCTTTGTAAATGGGCAAATATTGCGTGTAGATGGTGGAGTTAGCATACAAGAATATGAAACTCTAGTAAGAAATATTGCAGAATTTTATAATAAAGCACCATTGCAAAAATCTAATGATAAAGGAAATACAATGAAAAATACTAAATTCTCTGCGGGGGGGGGGGCAAATAGAGAGATAATCTCTTGTTATTTTTGTAATAATTTAAATTATGCTGCTAAAGAGGTGGTGGCATGAGTTATGTTATTGATTGGTGGAATATATCTTTAGGTAAGGAAGAGCAGGAGGCAGTTGCAAATGCAATAAAAAGTCGTAAAATCGCGCAAGGTAGCATTACAGAAGAGTTTGAAGAAAAAGTTGCAAAGTTTTTAAATGTGCCTTATGCACTAGCTGTCCCTAATGGCACACAAGCACTAACTTTAGCATATATGGGTCTTGGGATAGAATTAGGAGATGAAATAATAATGCCAAATAGGACATTTGTGGCTACTGCTCATGCTGGAGTTATACTAGGAGCTAGAATAAAAGCAATTGACGTAAAAGATAATCAAACAATCAATGAAGAACTCTTAGAAACTGCAATTACTTGCAAAACTAAAGTAATAGTGCCTGTGCATCTAAATGGTGTGGCATCTAACATGGATAGAATCCTAGAAATAGCTAAAAAGCATAATATAGAAATAGTAGAAGATGCCTGCCAAGCCTTTGGCTCAAAAGATAGTAAGGGTAGAAATCTTGGTTCTTTTGGTAGGTTTGGTTGCTTTTCTTTAGGACTTGCAAAGATTCTTACAACAGGGCAAGGTGGGATTGTGGTGATGAAAGATAAGAATGATTATGATAGGCTAAGGAGGATTAGAAATCAAGGCGTCTTTGATGTAAGGAGTGAAAATAGTTATGAAATTAAAGCTTATAATTTCAAGTTTAATGATATGCAAGCTAGTGTTGGCTTAGTGCAACTCTCTAAAATAGAAGAAAAAATGAAAGCTTCAATTAATAATTATAAAAGATATGAAGAGAAATTAAAGGGGGTTAAGATTCTAAAGTCAAATATAGAAAATGGTGAAGTACCTATGAGAGTGCTTATTTTTGCAAAAGACAATTTAGCATTAAGAGAATATCTGCTTAGCAAGGGGATTAAAACTTCTTTAGAATCTCCATCTTTAAATCATTGTCCGCATTTGAATATTAAAGAAGAATTTCCTGTAAGTGAAGTTTTTAATAACGAGCTTTTAATACTACCTAGTGGTCCTAATTTGGAGTTAGAAAAGATAGATATAGTATGCAATGAAGTCAATAAATGGGTGGAAGAAAATGCCTAGATGTGTGGTGATAGGAACTACAAATAGTGCAATCTCTCTAGCAAAAGGTGTATTGGATGGAGGTGGAGAGTTAGTTGCTGTTGTGAGCTTAAAAAAGGAGCTTTTGCCAAATAATTCTGTAGATATTGAATCTTTTGCCAAAAGTGTAGGTTGTGAGTATTATGAAGTAGATGATATTAATAATTTTACTTCCTTATTTGCTAGTTTTGATATGGATTATTTGATTGTTAGTTGGCCTAAGATTCTAAAAGAAAATATATATAAGCTATCCAAGAGAGCAACTATTGTAGCACATGCGACGGATTTGCCAAAGAATCGCGGAAGACATGCAGGACATTGGTATAAGGTTTTGGGGCTTACAGAGGGGGTTTTGAGCTTTTTTTATATGGATAGTGGTGTAGATAGTGGAGAGATTATTTTAAAGCTTCCATTTAAGATATTAAAGAGTGATACTATAAATGATATAAATAAAAAAATAGATAAGCTAAGTAAAGATGGTATTTGTGAGATTTTGCAAAACGAATCTTTGGTTAGAAATAAAACCAAGCAAGTAGGAATCCCAAATTATTGGCGTAAGCGAAATATGCATGATGTGCTAATAGATGTAAGAATGCCTATTAGATATATTATTTCTTTAGTAGATTCTTTTTGTCCTCCTTATCCTTGTGCAAAGCTTATCTGTGAATCTAAAGTCTTTGATATCACAAAAGCAGAAAAGATAGATAAAGAATGCAATAATATAGAATATGGCAAGGTGTTTTTACTAGATGATACTAGTATTATTTTAAAATGTGGAGATGGTGCAATTAAACTATATAGCAATGAATCTTTTAAAGATTATTTTGTAAAACTTCAAGGATTAGAAAATAAAAAAGGACTAATAAATGTTGAAAACTTGGATTCTGCGGGGGGGGGGGGGATTTATGTGCTCACTCCATCGTTTTATATAGCAAAACACAAACTAGAATTGTAGAAAATTTAAAGCATGGAGAATTCCATGCTGTATTCTAGAGAAGATCTTTTGTCAATGGGATTTAGACATTTAGGACAAAATGTAGAGATTGACACTAGAACAACAATTGATAATCCACAAAATATATCTTTGGGTGATTTTGTAAAAATTGGATCTTTTGTAATTTTAGGAGGAGATATAAAAATAGCTTCTTATGTTCATATTGGATCTTTTACATCTCTTTATGGTGGATATGGTATAGAAATTGGATCATTTGTCGCTATTAGCAATTATGTTAGACTTATCAGTCATAGTGATGATTATTCAGGCGATAGTTTGACTGCTCCATTTGTTCCTGATGAGTTTAAACCAAAGCAATATGGCGGGAAGATAACTATAAAAAATCATTGCATAATAGGTAGCGGAAGTTGTATTTTACCAAGTGTAACTATGGAGAATGGGACCGCATTAGGTGCTATGAGTTTATTAAAAGATTCTACGCAAGAGTTTGGAATTTATGCAGGAATACCTGCAAAAAAAATAAAAGAGCGTAGCAAAAAACTTCTAAAGCTAGAAGAGGAATTTTTGCAAACTATCAAGCATTAATTATTTTAACTTACTCCAGTTATCACCCATATTTATACTGCATTTTAGTGGGATTTTTAGCTGTAAGGCATTTTCCATAATTTCTGCAATTATTTTTGATTCTTCTTCTACTGCTTCTTTTGGAGATTCAAAGATTAGCTCATCATGCACTTGAAGGAGCATTTTTGATTTCAGTTTTTGTTGTGTTATTTTATTCATTGCAATTTTTATGATATCAGCAGCACTTCCTTGAAAAATAGCATTTATTCCTTCTCTTAGAAATGTTGCTTTTTGATGTTCTTGTATATCCTTAAAATCAAAGCTTCTCTTTCGCCCTAATATAGTTTTTGAATAGCTATTTTTTAAGATGAATTCTTCTTGTAGTTTTAGGAATCCTTTAACGCTTGGGAATGATAAAAAATAATTTTGTATATATTCTTTTGCTTGTTTGTAGTCTATTTTTAGCGTTTCGCTTAGTTTTTTTGGTCCCATTCCATAAATTAGTCCAAAGTTTATGCTCTTTGCTATGCTTCTATATTCTTTTGCCATCTCATTGCCAAAGATTTTTTTAGCAGTTTCTAAATGTATATCTAAATCATTAAAAAATGCATCCATCATGGCTTTATCTTCTGAAAAATGAGCTAGTAATCTAAGCTCTATTTGTGAGTAATCAAGGCTTAGTAGAGTATGGTTTTCTTTGGCGATAAATGCTCTTCGTATGTTTTTGCCTTGAACATTTGTCGTTGGTATGTTTTGTAGATTTGGATTTTTGGAGCTTAGTCGCCCTGTGTTTGTGCCTGTCTGCATAAATGAAGTATAGATTCTATGTTCTTTGTCATTTTGTGCATATGAAATTAGTGGCTCAATATATGTGCTATATAGTTTAAAGAGTTCTCTGTATTCTAGGATTTTTGGGATTATTGGGTGTGTGTCATATAGTAATTTTAGGACATTCTCACTCGTGCTAAAGCCAGATTTCGTCTTTTTGCCAGTTTGTAGTTGTAAGTCGTTAAATAGCACATCTGCTAATTGTTGAGGTGAATTTAAATTGAATCTTTTTTGTGTTATATCAAATATTTCTTCTGAAATATCATTTAGCCTTTGTTTTGTTTCTTGCTTTATTGTGTTTAGATATTCTACATCCACTCTTATACCGCCTAGCTCCATATTTACTAGATTTTCTATAAATGGAAACTCAACTTCTATTGCAATATTATTTAATTCCTGCTCTAGCAAATCTTTTAGTTTAAAATACAGACAATAACTAGCTGCTGCATCTTCACTAGCATATTGTGCTGCATGACTTATTGATACTGACGAGAAATTTTCATCTTTTTTTACTATGTCTTTGTAGGCTATCATCTCATGAGAGAAGTATTTTTTCATCAAAAAGTCTAAGTTGCTTAAAGAATCACTCTTATAAAGCCATGCAAGTATCATGGAATCTCTAACTTTAGAGAAGTCTGGGTAAATATTAAAGTTTGTTTTTAGAATCTCTATATCATATTTTATATTATGTCCTATGATTTCTTTGCATGAGAATATTTTTTTTATAAATTCTTTTGCACACTCTAAGCTTACTTGCTCTTCAACCCCAAGATAACTGTGTGCTATTGGGACATAGTATGAATCTACCCCATCTAAGCTAAAGGAAAATCCGACTATCTTAGCAGTCTTTACATCAAGTGAAGTAGTTTCTGTATCAAATGCGATTATCTGATTTTCATCTAAATTCTTGGCAAACTCCATTAATGCTTCATTAGTGTTTAGTAGATTCCATTTGTATGAGAATCTAGAATCTTGCCGTTTCTCTTGTAGATTTTGTTTTATTTCTTTTGTGTTTGATAGCTTTTTTAGTATGCTATTTAAGTCGTATTTTACTAGAGATGGAATTATGTTGTTTAGTGGGCATATTTTTGGCATTAGACATGATGGTAAATCAAGATTTTTTATTAATGAATCGTTTAATCTCACTAGCTCTTTGCTTTTATAAGCATCACTTTTAGAATCTTCTAGTAATTTTCTTATCCTTTCTGTTTTTATTTTGTCTAAATTTGCATAAATATTATCCAAACTCCCAAACTCTTCTAAGAGTGCTGCAGCCCCTTTAGCACCTATACCCTTTACACCAGGGACATTATCTGCAGTATCTCCAACAATGCTTTGATAGTCTATAAATTGTTCTGGATATACGCCGTATTTTTCTTTGCATTCTTCATGTTTTACTTCTATTTTCTTAATTGGGTCAAAGAGAAGCGTATTTTGGTTTATTAGCTGATATAAGTCTTTATCATGGCTTATTATTCTTACCTTTATACCTTGCTCTGTTGCATATTTGTTAAGTGATGCTATTACATCATCTGCTTCATATCCATCTATGCTTATACTCTTAACTCCCATTTCCTCTACCCATTGCAGTGCTATTTCTAGTTGTATTTTTAGATTCTCTGGTGCTTCTTGTCTGTTTGCCTTGTATGTTGGGTCTATTTTTTTTCTTAGATTTTCTTTTGAATCTACAGCAAAAATTAAATAATCATTTGGATAATCTCTATGTAGTTGCATTATTGTCTTTGCAAACCCAGTTAAAAGCCCAGTTGGGAATCCTTGTGAATTTTGTAGTCTTGGGAGTGCAAAATAGCTTCTAAAAAGAAATCCAAAAGTATCAATTATTGTTAATGTTTTCATGTTTTATCCTTAACAAGGAATAGCCTTGTTTTAAGAGTTTTGTTGTTTTTTTAGATGCTTTTTTTTGATATATATGTTTATAGATTCTACACCTAGTGAAAATGCCATAGCAAAGTATATGTATCCTTTTGAGATATGGAATTCTAAGCCTTCTGCAACTAGTGTTACTCCAACTAAAATTAAAAATGCTAATGCTAGAATCTTAATAGTTGGATTATCATCAACAAATTCTGAAATACTCTTACTAGCTATCATCATTACGCCAACAGCCACGATTACTGCAATTATCATTATCTCTATATTGCTAACCATACCAACAGCAGTAATTACTGAATCTAAAGAAAAGACAATATCTAAAATTGCAATTTGTATTAAAATCGCAAAAAATCCTTTCTTTGCACCTTCTTTTAGAGTGTTTTCATCTTCTTGTTTTTCTGCATTGTCAATATCATGGTGAATCTCTAGCGTTGATTTTGCTATTAAAAATAATCCTCCAAGAATTAAGATAATATCCCTGCCTGATATTTCTTGTGAAAATACACTAAATAGCGGTTCTGTAAGCTTCATAATCCAAAATAGTGATAAGAGTAACAAAATTCTAGTAGCCATAGCTAAGCTAAGTCCGAAGATTCTAGCTTTTTGTCTCTTCTCTTGCGGTAGTCTTCCAACTAAAATTGCTATAAAGATGATATTATCTATCCCTAAAACTATCTCTAAGCCTATAAGTGTTGCAAGTGCTATCCACATTTCAGGGGAGTTTATCCATTCAAACATTGCGTAACCTTTGTATAAAAATCAAGCAAAATTTTAAGGTTTTTATCTTAAAACATTGCTTTTAATAAGTCTATTTGTTCCTTTGATTTTATAAATCTTTAAAACATGAAGCTACTTTTGTGTAGTTTAGGTTTTTGTAGAATTTATCTGCCTTCTGTGTGATTTTAATATGATTAAATTTACAAATATACAAGTAAGAATTTTAATAAAAACAAAAAAGCATAGTTGCAAAGTCATAGGATTATTGTATCTGTATCCAAAAGCTTGTAATTGTAGGCTTTTACATGGTTTTGAATTTGGATTTAAATTATTAGGTTTAGAGTAGGGCGTAATTATTGTATGATATTACGCCCTCTAGTATGTTTTATTTAAAGAATCTCATCTATCTAAACTTTATTTATACCGGAAATACTCTAATGCTTTTATCTAGTGCTTCTTGTAATACAGATTCAATTGCAAATAGCGTCCCAGTAGAGCCACTAGCACAGCCACTGCATGCACCAAGATAGCGGATATATACATCAGTATAACCATCGCTTGCATTTTTAAGTTCTATTATTTCCATATTTCCGCCATCCATCATAAGCATAGGGCGAATCTTCTCATCAATTACAGATTCAATAGCTTTAATCTTTTGCACCATTGTCATATCATTGAAGCTCAAATTTCCACTAGCACTTGAATCTGCTTTATTTTTTAGAGATTCTTCTTCCATTTCTGCTCTTACATCACGCAGAATATCTACTAAGTAATACTCTCTTTCTTCATGACCACCCGGCTTTATACAGCTTTTACAAAATGCACCTGCCTTTGTGTATTCTGTGATTTCTTCTACGCTTTTTAAGTCATTTAGCTTGATTACTTCTTTTAGTGTCCCAAGGCTTACTCTAGCACATTCACACACGATTATTTCATCTTCGAAATCTTCTGGATTCTTGCCTAGATATAGCCCTGCTGCTTTTTTAATTACATCATATGCCATTACAGAGCAGTGCATTTTTTGTCCCGGCACTGCTGGAGTATCTGGGTCATCTCTTAGTGCTTTTTCTACATCTATGTTTGTGATTTTTACTGCTTCTTGCACTTTTTTACCAAGACATAATTCAACCATCATATCAGAACTAGCAATAGCAGTCCCACAACCAAAACTCTTAAATTTCGCATCTACAATTACATCATTAGAATCTACAAGCCAATAAAGCCTAACTGCATCTCCACAAGCCTCTGCACCATAATCAGCTACAATTAGTTTTAAGCCTCTTTTGTCTGCTTCATCTTGTGTGATAACTCCAAGATGTGTTGGATTATCCATTCTTTCACTAACTTTCTTAGAATAAGCGTCCCATAACGCTCCACCAAGTAATTCATTTTTTGCCATATTTTTTCCTTTTAATAACTGCTTGAAATCGCTCTTAAGCGTTCTATTGATTTTTTGAATATATCTATTGTGTAGTTAATTTCTTCTTCTGTTGTGAATCTACTTAAAGAGATTCTAACTGCAGTGTGTGCTAATTCTTTATCCGCACCAATTGCACTCATAACTGGGTTTGCCTCTAAATCTTCGCTTGCACAAGCACTACCGGTAGAACAAGCTATACCAAATTTATTTAAATCCCAAAGCATAGCCTCGCCTTCAACACCTCTAATACTAACTAGAATCGTATTTGGCACACGATTAGAGCGATTACCAACTACAAAGGTATCTGGCAAACTAAGCAAAGCATCTTCTAATCTATCCCTTAGTCTTCTTACATTATTTTTCTCAAAATCAAGGTATAAAGTTGCTTGTCGCATAGCTTCGCCCATTGCTACAATATAAGGCACATTTAGAGTTCCGCTTCTTCTTCCGCCCATGTGTTCTCCACCATGAAAAAGAGGAGTTAGTTCTCTACCTTTTTTGATAAATAGCCCTCCAATGCCCTTTGGACCATGGAATTTATGTGCTGAAAAGCTTAAAAAATCAATATTACACTTTTGCACATCTACTGGAATCTTTCCGATTGCTTGTACCGCGTCTGTGTGAAAAAGAACCCCCTTTTCTTTGCAAATTGCACCGATTTCTTCGATAGGGAAGATAATCCCTGTTTCGTTATTTGCCCACATAATGCTTACAAGTGCAGTTTTATCTGTGATTGCTTTTTCTACTTCTTTAGCATCTAAGCCACCGCTTTCTCCGATGGGCAAATATGTAACTTCTACACCAAGTTCTTCTAAGAATCTACAGGTAGAAAGAATAGCCGGGTGTTCTACTTCTGTGGTGATTATGTGATTTTTTTTTCCATGTCGCAAAACATCAAAATATACTCCTTTTAGCACCCAGTTATTACTCTCTGTCGCACAAGAAGTGATAATAATATCGTCTTCATCTTTAGCATTAATCCCATCATATAAGTGATTGAAAGCTTCTCTTATGGCACTATGAGTTTCTGTGCCAAAGCTATGAAGTGAGTTTGGATTCCCATATTTTTCACAAAAATAAATATCCATTAATTCCTTTGCCTTTGGGTCTAGCATAGTAGTTGCATTATTATCTAGATAAACCCTATTTTTAGGTTTTTCCATACAAATATCCTTTAAAAAAATTAAATTATAAATTACCTTTAGCTTTTAACCTAAATAAACTTAAAAGAGTTTGAATTATTACATGAATATTTTTATCGCTAATTCCAAATCTTCTTTTGTATCAATTCCAAATGATTTGCTATCTACTTTCGTCATTATTATTTTTTTGCTATTATCTAGTGCTCTTAATTGCTCTAGTTTTTCTATGTTTTCCATATTTGATTTTGGTAGGTTGCAGAATTCTTGCAGACTTTTGCCGCTAAAGGCATAGATTCCTAAATGACCATAGTACATGATGCTTTCATTATCTCTATTGTATGGAATCTTAGCTCTTGAGAAATATAGTGCTTCGTTATTTTTATTTATTACTACTTTTACTAAATTTGGGTTTTCTGCTTCTTGTTGGCTTATTTCTTTCATGCAGCTACCCATAAACGAATCTTTATTGTCTAGCATTGTTTGTTTTAATGATAGTATGACTTCTTGTTCTAAAAATGGCTCATCGCCTTGTAAGTTTATTATTAGCTCATCATCTCTTAAAGATAAGATTCGTGCACACTCTGCGATTCTATCTGTGCCACTATTATGATGATTGCTAGTTAGAATCGCTTCTATATTGTGTGTTTTGCAAACTTCAATTACTTCATTATCTTCACAAGCTACAACCACGCTATCTATTTCTTTTGCGATGTTTGCAACACGTACTATCATAGGGATGCCCCCTATGTTTTGTAGAATCTTTTGTGGGAATCTAGTTGATTTTAATCTAGCAGGTATGATAATCATTAAAAATCAAACAATTCACCCAAAAAGCTTTCTCTTTTTTTGGGTTTGTGATAATATCCACCTCTATCATCATGGCGTGGTCTCTCGTTATAGCTTTGAGGTGTTTGTGTTGCTTGTGAAGATCTTTCTATTATTTTATCTAGCTCACCTCTATCTAGCCATACTCCTCTGCATTTAGGGCAGTAGTCTATCTCAACTCCACTTCTCTCGCTCATTACTAAATCAACATTGCATACAGGACACAACATATTCTCTCCTTTAAATATTATAAAATTCTCTATACCAAGATACGAAATTTTTAATACCAACCTTAATTGGTGTATTTGGTTTATAATCTAGTTCTTCTATTAAATCATCCACATTTGCATAAGTAGAAGGCACATCACCTGCTTGAAGAGGTAGCATATTTTTCTTTGCTACTTTTCCTATTTCTTCTTCTATTGCACTTATAAAATCCATTAGTCTAACTGGATTATTATTTCCTATATTATATATTTTATATGGTGCTTTTGAGCTGTGTGGGTCTGGATTCTTGCCACTCCAGTTTGGATTTGGTGTAGGGATATTATCAATTACCCTTGTTATACCTTCTACAATATCATCAATGTAGGTAAAGTCTCTTAGCATTTCACCATAATTAAAGACATCAATAGCTCTTTCTTCTAAAATCGCCTTAGTAAATAAAAATAAAGCCATATCAGGGCGACCCCATGGACCATAAACAGTGAAGAATCTTAAACCAGTAGTTGGTAGGTTAAATAAATAAGAGTAAGTATGTGCCATAAGTTCATTACTTTTTTTGCTTGCTGCATATAGGCTTATTGGGTGATCTACATTATCACTAGTGCTAAAAGGCATACTTTCATTTAAGCCATATACTGATGAGCTAGAAGCGTATGCCAAGTGCTTTATGTCATTATGTCTTGAGCATTCTAGGATATTTATAAATCCAACTATGTTGCTATCAATGTAAGCATATGGATTTACAAGTGAGTATCTAACTCCAGCTTGTGCTGCTAGATTGCAAACCTTGTCAAACTTTTCTGTTTTAAATAGAGATTCTAAGTTTTCTCTATCTTCTAGGTTTAATTTTATGAATCTGTAATTTTCATATTTATCGCTTTGTATAATTTTGTTATACTCGATATTGTCTGTATTGATTCCAGCTCTTTTTAATCTACCATATTTGATATTTACATCATAGTAATCATTTATGCAATCAAGCCCTATTACTTCATCGCCTCTTTGTATTAGTTTTAAAGCCAAAAATGATCCTATAAATCCTGCTGTTCCTGTAACTAAAATTTTCATTAACTCTCCATTATAGAATAATATTGTTGTAAGAATATTTGATTTGCAAGTCCATTGAACTCTCTTCTCTTTAGCTTTGATAAGCAAAGTTCTATTGCATTAACTACCCAGCTTATCTCATGTATAGGTATAATTCCCATGTGATTTATTCTAAAAATTTTGCCCTTTAGCCTATCTTGCCCACCTGCTATATTTACATTAAAATCATTTTTAAGCATTTTTCTTACTTTTTCTGCATCATCGTCTATAACTGTAGTCATAGCTAGTGCTGGTATTTTTGGATAGATTCTTAATCCTAAGTTTTCCATAACGCAATCACATGCTAGTGATCGTGCTTTTGTTTCTTTATATATATTTTCATACCCTATTTTTTTAGCTTCTTTTAGAAATGCACAAAGTCCAGTTGCCAAGCTCACAGGAGCACTCCATGCAGTTGTATTTTTTTGTTGGTTTTTTAGTTCAGTTTTTAAATTAAAGTAGAATCCTACATTTCTAGATTCAAGCTTTTCTAGTGCAAATTGACTTAATCCTATGATACTCATACCAGCAGGTAGCATAAATGCCTTTTGTGAGCCACCGATTAGAACATCTACATTTGATACATCTAAAGGTTCTACGCCCATAGCTGTTATTGCATCTATTATTACGGTAACATCTTTGTTGTATTCCTTGATAGCTTTTGCTATAACTTCATAAGAATGTCTTAACCCTCCAGCACTCTCACACACTTGCATACAAATTGCATCTATATCAGGATTTGCTTTTAGTGCATTTATCACACATTCTAATCCAGCAGGAGTATCCCATTCATTGGTGATTTCTATATATGGTATGTTAAAGGCATTTGCAATCTTGCTAAATCTTTCTCCAAATTTACCACTATTTATTGTTAGCACTTTTTTGGCACAAAATGTCAATAAACTAGCTTCCATGGCCCCACTACCAGAGCTAGATAGCATTAGAACTTCAGGCATTTTTATCATATCTTTTAGTAGTTCTCTGGTTTCAGAGAATATAGATTCAAATTCTTGTGTTCTGTGATGTATTGTTGGCAATGCTAGAGCGTTTCGTATGAACTCTGGTGTTGGTGTAGGTCCGGGCGTAAAAAGTAGCATGTCTTTCTCCTAACTATTCCTTAAATTAAGCATACTATCTAATTTTAACTCAAGTAAAACTTAACAGCTTTTGCACCACAACATATAAGATAAAAATTCTGCAATTTTTTGACTTGAATCTCCAAAATTAAATACTTCATTTTTAATATAATTTGTGATCTCATTTTTAAATTTTTCTCTATTGTTTATGATTGTTGATATGTTATGTTTGACTTCTTCTATAGTGTTTGCAACCATTTGAATCTTTTCTTCCGGATTTACTTTCTTTTGAGAGTATATTATACATGGGCTTTTTGTAGCTATTGTATATGTATAGCTAAGTGAGCTTAGATTTGTTATCAGTATGGGTGTTTTTTGTATTTGTTCTAAGCTTAATTTGATACTATTATCGTATGTGAAATTTTTATATTTTGTATATTGTTTAACTATTTTTATATTTATGGAATCTTCTCTTTGGTTTGGGTGTGGTCTGTAGATTATTTTGTATTCTTTTATTAGTTCTTCTATTAGTTTGTTTATACTTTTGTAATTGCAATATTTGCTGTTTGGTGCCAATAATATAGTGTCATTTGTGTATTTATCTATTTTTATATCATTGTATCTATCTAGCGTTGGAGCACCAAGTGGTAATAATTTGTAATATGGTGGATCAAATTTGGCATATACATCATTAATCATTGTTTTATATGCTTGAAGTTGTCTTTGAGAACTAATAATTACATAGTCATTATTATCAAAAATAGAGCGAATATTGCCAGAGAAATTTTTTTGAATTATCAAATCAGTCCCAGAGCTAAAACTATGAGATAGTTGTACAGAAGTCACACTAGGGTGAAATCTCTCTTGCGATTCTGATATTGCAATCCTAAAAAAGTTAATCCTGCTTAATATTTCTTTGTCTTCTATAATCAATGCTACGCTATTTCCTATCCTATCTTGTGCATCATCTTTTTCTTTTTGATTTGTGCATAAAAACACAATTTCAATGCCCATTTGTTTGAGAAAATTCTCTACATTACCTCTATGTTTGCTACCGCTTCTACCGGCTATAATACATGCTATTAGATTGTTTTTGTTATATCTTTGCGAAAAGTAATTATTTAGACATTCTGCTACAAATTCACATCCACAACTAAAAGGTATATTCTTATCTTTTAGCTTTTTTGCTAGTGTCATAAAGTTTCGTCTTGATGATATTAATATCTTCTCATTGTTTGAATATTGATAGTTTTGAATGTTTTTTATTTTGTCATTATCATCTATGAAACCTATATTGTTGTATCCTACAAATCTCAATAAGGCTTCTATCTCAAGCCCTAGTTTTCCTTTGGGATAAATTATGATTCTTGTCTGTGTGTCTGTGTGTCTGTGTGTCTGTGTGTCTGTGTGTCTGTGTGTCTGTGTGTCTGTGTGTCTGTGTGTCT